>JAHEIB010000072.1:11253-14778 GCA_024639645.1 Deltaproteobacteria bacterium | reverse complement strand
AATGATATACCCATTGCGGTGCTTCACGCCCCTTTGGACACACCATGCCCATGTTTTCATGATGGCATTTATTTCCCGAAATCCTCGTCACCCGGCCATCTTTAATATGCACGTATATCCCACAATGGTGGGCACACTGTCTACAGAGGGTGTGAATGGTACCATTGTCGATGACGGTCTTGGATTGCATGTAGATTGTTCTCCTATTTTTTTCTCTGCAATCTAGGACAAACAACGATGCTGACGAATGTATCCTGTACCGAGAGTTCAAACAAAAACATGAACATCGAACATCCAACGTCCAACATCCAATTTCAAATGTAGCTGTCAGTCACATATCGCTAGCACTTGCGCCGCGTGTCGCTTTGTCTCTTCTATAAAAAAGATAGAATACCTTATTCGATGTTCAGCGTTCGATGTTCGATGTTGGACGTTCATCTCTTATCAGACAGAAAGATGTTTGCCAGCTAGCCCATCCGCAGCTTTTTCTATTATGGCGTCAAGCCGTTGAATGGATTCATGGGATAGCCTATCGGGCTGATGGTTGGCCAAAATAGCCAATGCCTTTTCAACCACGACCTCGCCGTATCGTTTCCCGTTGTTCTTCTTCCAGGTCTCCGGGCTCTGACGGTTGACGAAACGCGGGGTCCAGTGCTCCTCTCTGCAATACTTCAAGGTCTGTTCATGAGCCAGGAAATTGCCCCCCGGTCCCATCTCGTGGATAACGTCCAACCCGATCCGTTCCCTGGAGATGTCAAACCCGCGTTGAATTCTGCGGACATAACTGATAATCTCACTGCACATGACCAATGAAGCCACAGACCCCACAAGGCCCTGACCGAGATAACCTACATCGTGCACCAGATTGCAGCCGTCCAGGGTTGCCATCATGATGGCAGCCATCGATTCCATGGCTGCCTGCTCGTCCAGAGTTGCAGCATCGCTGCACCCTGCTTCTCCCCAGACCGGAAGTCCATAATAGTGGTAAAGGTCACAACATGCAGAGTGGGTCAGACGTTCATCCGGACTCCCATAAACAGTGGTACCGACACGCATATCCATGGGTGTGGCGCTGAACCCGGTTATTGCCGGAGCCCCCTTGACTCTCAGTTGCTGGATAACGAGACCACTGAGCGCTTCGGCATTGGCCACGACGATAGCACCGGCCAGGGTGACCGGTCCACTGCCCCCCGACAGAAGTGCGGGCGAGTAGTTAAGAGGGATACCATTGTCCGCACACATGAACAACTTATCCACGGCACCTGAAGAGTGGACCAGAGGGCTGATGGGTTCGGCATAGTGGATTATAAACGGTTTTTCCCTCAGCCTGTCTTTCCCCCCTACCACATTTGAGGCCATATCCAGAATCACACCTAGATCCTCGAGGCCTGCAGATGTAAAATAAATCGGCTTTGGCGAATTTTCCATCAGGGCTCTGAATTCGATGATAAAGGCAAGGTTTCCGGGTACGTCCAGGGGAAAGGCATTGGAGGCGATAAAATCGATCTCATGACAGTAATCGCCTACTATGGCGGAGTCGACAACATCCTGGAGACAGGAGGGTCTTATTTCACCTGTTTTCAGATCCCAGGTATTGAGAAGGTCGGTGCCCATGCCAAAATACACGTTGGATCCACCCAGTTCCATGGCAGGCTCGCCGTCACGGTTATACACCGTAACATGCGCGGGGGCCCGTTGTATGCTCTCTTCCACCAACCCGGCAGGAATCCTGACAATGTCTTTAGAAACGAGCTTACACCCGGCATTCTCTAGAAGCTGAAGCGCCTCTTGATTCAGAACCTTTACCCCGGTCTTTTCCAGAAGCGTAAGAGTCGCCTGATGAATCTCCTTGATCTGTTCTTCCGTCAACAAACGGTAGTCCGGAATGCATTGTGTTTTGAATCCTGCTCTCATTTCTACACCCTTAAAATAAACATTGTCAGGAGATGGCTCCGAAACGACTTCGGCAAATAACGGCAAACACCCGCTGAAGCGTTAGTAAAAGGTCAAACGGAATATACGTATGACAGCGACTATAGAAGCTGCCTCAAAAATAGGATTTTGGCTCAAGATCAAGGCGGGCGGGTGTTTCAACCCGCAGGCACCCCGCAGGAAGTTGCCCTTGGGGTGAATACTGTCGTATTTTGAGGCGTTGAAACATGAGTCCAAAACAGAGATTGGGCCAAAAGACATTTTTGAGATAACTTCTAAAAAATATTTTCTTTAATCACCGTACTGAAGTGATCGATGTGCCGCTTCATGATCTCTTTGGCATCCTTGTGCTTTCTTTTTTCCATGGCAAGCAGGAGTTCTGCCAGTTCATCAAACTGTTCACGAAATTCAGCGGCAGAAAACCCTACCTGGAACCAGTACATGGACATCTTGTAAAGGAGCGATTCAATCATCTCCTTGAGCTGCCTGTTTCCTGAAGCGTCGTATATGACCCTGTGAAACGCCAGATCAATGTCCGATAGTTTTTTTAAATCCTCCATGGAGTTGGTCTTGGTCTGGGCCGCCATTTCGATCAGATGCCGCAGGCTATGGAACTGGTCGGTCTCTATATGCATCGCAGCCAGCTCCGCAGCCAAACCCTCCAGTTCCCGGCGCAGCTGGATGGTATCGCGTAATGTCCGCAGATCCAGGCTGACCACACGGGTTCCTAGTTTGGGTATGATCTCGATGAGGCCGTTTCGCTGGAGTTCCTGAAAGATTTCCCGCAGGGGCGTCCTGCCGATATGGTATTCCTGCATCAAGGTCTTTTCATACAACTGTTGACCGGCACCGAATTCATTGGTGATAATCCTGTATCGCAGGTTCTCATATACTTCCCTTTTTGAAGACATCCTCTCCTCCCTGCCGCCCTTTGCCCACTCTTAATTTGTAAAGGGAAAACACTTGACAGACCCTTGTCGGGCTTATATATATCGTGCATATAACATGCATACCAACGGGTGTGCAACGGTTTTTTTAAAGGAGCCCCATCATGCAAGAAAACATCAACGCTTTTCTGCGTGTCCTGGATGCCACCGACAATTCCACCGGCGGTGGCACTGCGTCGAGTGTTGCCGGAGCCATGGCCGCCGGTCTGGCAGCCATGGTGGCACGTCTTTCCATGGATAAAAAAGACCTCGCACCCACGCAGACTTATCAAACCATAGCAGCGGAAGCTGAAATACTTTCCACGGAGCTTTTTAATGGCGGGCATGAGGATGCCGTCGCGTTTGACCGGGTCACCAGGGCCTATAAGATGCCCAAGGATACGACAGCAGCCAAAGACGCGCGGACCCGGGCCATTCAAACAGCCATGCAGTACGCGGCGGAAGTACCCCTTTCAAACGCAGCACGATGCCGGCGGGTTCTGCAGCTCTGTCAGCAGTTGGAAGACAGCTACAACAAGAATGCAGCCTCCGATCTCGAATGCGCTGTATATCTGGCAACAGCCGGTCTGAAAGGGTGTGCCGCCAATGTCAGGATCAACCTTCCCTATATTAAAGATGAGAGAAGCTGCAAAGATATCGAGGGAAG
>JAHEIB010000072.1:0-11153 GCA_024639645.1 Deltaproteobacteria bacterium | reverse complement strand
CCTCCGATCTCGAATGCGCTGTATATCTGGCAACAGCCGGTCTGAAAGGGTGTGCCGCCAATGTCAGGATCAACCTTCCCTATATTAAAGATGAGAGAAGCTGCAAAGATATCGAGGGAAGGCTTAATTCAATTACGGGATAGATACCCGATCCTTGAGAGTCCGGTATTATGTTGACTCAAAAAGGATTTCACCGCCAAAGATATGAACCAGAGAAGTCAGAATATAGAATGAACATCGAACATCCAACATCGAACGTCGAATCGGGCAGGGGCTCTCACAACGCAGGAGTTTACTCCGCATGTTATCTTGTCTCATCTATACAAATAGATAGAATTCCATATTCGATGTTCAGCGTTCGATGTTCGATGTTGGACGTTCATCTTTCAGGAACTAAGAGAGGAACTCGGGGATGTTGAGCGAATGCTGAAAGCGATGATCAAATCCCTTGAAAACAAAAACTTGCATCCCGGACCCCTCGAAACCTTTCTTACAGCAAATGAGAAGAACAAAGGAAATCAAAAATGAAAGCATTAATGTGTGTTCCCAACATCAGTGAGGGTACCGACCTGTCCGTTGTGGAAAAGGTGGTGGATGCCGTTCGGTCGGCGCCTGGTGTCATGCTCCTTGATTACTCATCCAATTCAGACCATAACCGTTCCGTGATTACCTATATCGGCCAGCCCAAACCCGTGATTGCAGCCACCCGGAAACTGACTGAAACCGCCCTGGGATTGATTGACATGACCTGTCACAAGGGATCGCACCCCCGTCAGGGTGCCGTGGACGTGGTTCCTTTTATCCCCATCAGAGGAATCACCGAGGAAGCCTCCATCGCCATTGCAAGGGACTTTGGCCGCTATGTGGGAGACACCCTGGGTGTTCCGGTCTATTTTTACGAGGACGCTGCCACCCGACCCGAACGGCAAAACCTTGCCAAGGTGAGGAAAGGCCAGTATGAAGCCCTGGCCCAGAAACTTGAAGACCCGGTCTGGGCACCGGATGAAGGGCCTTGTCAGTTTGTACCCAAAAGTGGGTCCATACAAGTATCATCCCGATTTCCCCTGGTGGCGTTCAACATCAACCTCGCCACCACCGATCTTGATATTGCACAGGACATTGCCAAAAGTGTCCGTTTTATCAATGGCGGGTTCAGATATGTCCGGGCCATCGGGCTCTCTCTAGAAGAGGCGGGCATGGTACAGGTATCCATGAATCTGACCCACTATGAAAAAACACCCATCCCCATGGTGGCTGAGGCGGTGAAGCGCGAAGCATCACGCTATGGGGTCAGCGTAGTGGGCACGGAACTGGTGGGACCGGTACCTCTGGGCGCCATGGCGCAGATTTTTCGCTACTACCTTCAGGCACATGATTTCTCAATGGACCAGATCATCGAAAATTCTCTTATCGGGTGGACCGGAGAATAAAATTATTTCACGATTCTATACCGCTTGTCATAATAATGTTCCGAAAATAGGATCGCGGCATAAGGGTTTGTAGCAGAAAAATGGTCCTCAATCGGAACGTTTTTCTGACAATCCCTATATAAAACGTAACATGGATAAAACCCATTTCGCTCTATAATAATTCCTGCTTATGCCCAAGGGATCATCCTAATGACATCTCGGACTCAAGAACAAAACAAACGAAAGTTTTAATGTTTTTCGTGTTTTCATGATAAAAAATCTTTTCTCTCGAGGAAGAAGTCTATGCAAAAACCAAAAGCGGATCTCTTAATCCACAATACCTCTGAGCTCATCACCTGTGTTTCAAAAGAAAATGACCCCCTGGGAAGAATTCCAAACGGGGCCGTTGCCGTGTCAAATGGGCGTATACTCGCAACAGGCTTACAGGCTGATCTCGAGCAATGCTTGGATCTGACCGGATCCGAAGCTCTGGATGCCAAGGGCAAGATTGTGGCACCCGGTTTTGTGGATTGTCACACCCATCTGGTATTCGGAAAATCACGGGCAAAGGAATATGCTCTCAAGATGACGCTGAGTATTGCCGAAATCGAAGCCATGGGACTGAAAACAGGTATCCCCGCCTCCATTGCCATGACCAGGGAAACCAGCGAAGAAGGCCTTTTTACCAGTGCGCTGGACAGGCTGGAGCGCATGCTTCAATATGGAACCACCACCGTTGAAAGCAAAAGTGGCTACGGCATCCGCTGGCCTGACGAGCTTAAAATGCTGCATGTGAATCAACGACTCGCCCAGGCTCAACCAGTGGATGTGGTATCCACCTTTTTGGGAGCCCACGATTTTCCCCCGGAAATAAACCGTAAAGATCCCAATCAACGGTTGGCCTATATTCGTGAACTGACCCATGAGATGATCCCCCGAGTGGCGGAAGACAACCTGGCAGCGTTCTGCGACATCTATTGTGATGTGGGTTATTACACGGCCAAAGAATCTGAAACCGTGCTCAAGGCAGGCATGGAGCATGGCCTGGCACCCAGAATTCATACCGATGCCTACGCCAATATCGGCGGTAGTTCGGTGGCGGCAGCGCTTCCGGCAGTATCTGCCGATCATCTCAACTATACGTCTGAAAAAGAAATGCGCCGCATGGCACAGAGCAATGTGGTGGGTGTGGTGTTGCCGGCCCTCGACTTTGCCGTGGCCCATCCAGACCCGTTTGATGCACGGCCCATGCGCGAAGCCGGCATGACTCTGGCCCTGGGCACCAATTTAAACCCAGGCAACTGGACCGAATCCATGCAGCTTGTCATGCAGCTGGCCTGCAGAAACCACGGGATGGCACCGGAGGAGGCCCTGCTGGCGGCCACCACCGGCGCAGCACGCGCCATCCAGCATCACCATGAGATCGGATGTTTGCGTGAGGGATATAAGGCCGACATCCAGATATGGGACCTGCCCAACCTTGAAGATATCATCTACAGAATCGGTAACAACGCAGTCTGCATGGTCATCAAAAACGGTAAAATTGTTGTGAGGAAGACATGACGATAACAGAAATAGACCTAACAGGAAAAGCACTAACCATCGAGGAAGTCAATGCGGTGGCCAATGCAAAGGCAACCATAAAACCTCTCAGCCCGGAAACCAGATCCCGCATGACCGCCACGCACCAGTGGCTAAATCAAGCCATTCAGAAACGAGATACCGTGTTTTACGGCATCAACACCGGTTTTGGATCCCATGCCAGTGATACCATCCATCCGGATCAGGCTGGTGTCCTGTCCAGAAATGTCATTCTGGCAGATGTCGCCGGCATCGGAGACCCTTTGCCCGAAGCCATTGTCCGGGCCATGATGGTTATCCGGGCCAACACCATGGCTGGTGGGCCGTCCGGTATCCGGCCGTTGGTGGTTGAGACCCTTATCAATATGCTCAACAAGGGGGTCACCCCTTTTGTCCCGGAAAAGGGCTCCCTGGGAGCCAGCGGTGACTTGGTGCCCCTGGCCACCATTGCGGCAGTGGCAACGTGCGACGCCGACGGTGAAGGATACAGCGGCAAAGCCAGGTACAAGGGTGAATTGATGCGTGGTGAAGAGGCCATGCGCCGGGCCAAAATCCCCAGACTCAAGCTGCTGGCCAAAGAGGGAAATTCCATGATCAACGGCACTGCTTTCATGGCTGCCATGGGTTGCCTGGCTGTTGAAAGGTGCGAAGAACTGATCCGCCATTCTGAAATCGCTGCGGCCATGAGCTTTGAAGCTTTGCTGGCGGTATCGTCTGCATTTCATCCGTCTCTGCACCAATCTGCAAACCAGAAAGGACAGATATCCGTGGCCCAAAATTTAAGAGATCTGATCCAGGGCAGCAGACTGGTGGATTCCACGGACAAGGTTCAGGATGCGTATTGCCTGCGGTGTATCCCCCAGGTACTGGGTCCAGTCAAAGACACCGTCGCCTTTGCCCGAGGGTACCTGGAGCGGACGTTGAATGCCGGAATCGACAACCCACTCATCCTTGATTCCAGTGGAGAGGAGCCATATGACTGCATATCGGGTGGAAACTTTCACGGGGAGGGTCTGGCTTTCATGATGGATTTTTTGTCCATCGTGATGTCCGAAGTGGCCAATATTTCCGATAGGCGTTCATTCGCCCTGCTCACACCCGCCTTGAACTTCGGACTCCCCTCCATGCTGATACCCGCAAATGGTCTCAACACCGGCTTGATGGTTGCGCAATATGCTGCCGCTGCGCTGGTATCGGACAACAAGACGCTTGCCCATCCGGACAGTGTTGATTCCATCCCCACCAGCGCAAATCAGGAGGATCATGTGAGTATGGGGGCCAATGGTGCCCGCCATCTCTGGGAGATCCTTGAAAATGTAACCAACGTCATCGCCATCGAATTTCTCTGCGCGGCACAGGCTGTGGATCTTCGGGAAGACGGTCCCAAACGCCTCGGCCAGGGCTCCAGCATTGCCCATGCCATGGTTAGAAAATATGTGGATTTTTATGACAAGGACAAGGAGATGTCGCCGGATATTGGCCGGCTGGCCCAGTTGATTAAGGGCGGGGAACTACTTGAAGCGATTGATTTTATAAAAAGAAATAATCACGAAAACGCGAAAACGGAAAAACACGAAAGTTAGAGAGCTCTTCGTGTTTTCATTTTTTCGTGTTTTCGTGATAGAAAAAAAAGAGGAGGATTATGCTGTGAAACCGGAAATCTTGTATGAAGTAAAAGCCCAGCGTGGGGACACCCTGCGCTGCAAAGGGTGGAAACAGGAAACCCTTTTGCGAATGCTGGAAAACAATATGGAAAATGCCGAAGCACCGGAATACCTGGTTATCTATGGGGGCATCGGCAAATGTGCCAGAAACTGGGAATCCTACCACGCCATTGTGGATTCTCTAAAAAACATGGAAAACGACGAAACCCTGGTGGTACAGTCAGGCATGCCCGTTGCCATATTCAAAACCCACAAACTCGCACCCAGAGTGGTCATGGCAACCACGAATATCATGAAAGCAACCTGGCCCACTTTCTACGACCTTCAGGATAAAAATCTCACCATGTTTGCCCAGTATACAGCAGCGCCCTGGGAATACATCGGAACACAGGGGGTCATCCAGGGCACATTCGAGACTCTGGGCGCCATCGCAGACCAGCACTTCAACAGTTCTTTGGTGGGAAAAATTCTCCTGACCGCCGGTCATGGCGGTATGGGGGCCAACCAGCCCCGGGCCATGAACATGCATGGCGGTGTATGCATCGATGTGGATGTCAACGAAGCCATTATTGACAAACGTATCAAGCTCGGGTTCACCGACCTCAAGGCCCAAAATCTGGATGCAGCCATTGACATGGCCAAACAGGCGGCCGCAGAAAAAAAAGCCCTGGCTATTGGTGTAGTGGGAAATGCCGCCACTTTGTTCTGGGAAGCCTACGACACAGGTTTTAAACCCGATATCGTCACCGAAATGTGCCCCTGCCACGATCCCCTCTCATACATACCCGAAGGCTATTCGCCGGCGGAAGCCGAAGATCTCAGGGTTGCAGATCGTGATGATTATCTCGAAAAAGCCCGCGCATCCATGGTCAAACAGTTGCGAGCCATGAATGCTTTCTCAAAGAAAGAGGGCATCCAGGTGTTTGAATATGGCACCTCCATTCGCAAAGAGTGCCGTGATGCCGGCATGCCGGAGAAAGAGGCCATGACCATACCGGGATTTGTGGCGGAGTATATCCGGCCCCTGTTCTGCGAAGGCCGGGGTCCTTTCCGCTGGACCTGCATATCAGGGGATGCAGGCGATCTTAAACGCCTGGATGATCTGGTTCTGGAGATGTTTCCGGAAGACAAACTCACGGTCAAATGGATTAACCTGGCCCGGAAAACCCTGCCTATCGAGGCGCTTCCGGCCCGGGTATGCTACCTGGGTTTTGGGGAAAGAAAGGCCTTTGCCCTCAAAGTCAACGAACTAATTAAAAAAGGTGAGGTGAAAGGCCCTGTAGCCTTTTCACGTGACAATCTGGACTCCGGATCCATCGTGAATCCTACCTTTGAATCGGAGAAGATGAAGGACGGCGGGGATCTGATATCAGACTGGCCCATGCTCAATGCGCTTTTAAACTGCGCGGCCATGTGTGACCTCATCGCCATTCAGGCCAATTACTCCATGGGGGAAGCTGTCCACACCGGTGTGACCATGATCGCCGACGGCAGCGATGAAGCTGATTTCCGTCTGGATGCATGTATGACCACCGACTCCGGTATCGGCGTGGTACGCCATGCCCAGGCAGGCTATGAAACAGCCCGTGAAACCGCAGAAGGACGTGGAAAACTGACAAGTGAAAGCATTAAAGTGCCGCTCTGGTGGAGCCCCGTTGCAACGTTTGGCCCCGAAGGTGGACGCCAGCTGCGTCGAAGTGGGCATACGAAAGAGACATAACTTACTCATGAGCAGTAAGCCATAAGCCTTAAGCTTTAAGCCGCTAACAGCTTATGGCTTACTGCTTACAGCTTAAACCTACACCGCAATAAAGGAAAATACAATGCCTCACGGAAATCGTCTTCGATTCCTTACCGAAAACGACGAAAGCCTGATCTATGAAAAGTGCCTCTATATTCTTTCACATAAGGGTGTGAAAATCGACTACCCAAAAGCGCTGGTCCTTCTGAAAAAAGCAGGTGCCCATGTCAATGACAAGACCGAACAGGTTTGTTTCAGCCGGGACATGATCGAAGCGGCCCTTAAAACGGTACCCCATTGCTTTACCATCAAGGGCAGCCACAAGAAACACGATTTTGTAGTGCCCCACCCCACAGGCTCCTTCTACACCAGCACATGTGTCCAGACCATGCAGTACCACGACCCGGATATCAACGGATTCGTGGATGTTACCAGGCAAAGCCTGGCTGAATGGACGCAGCTCGCCGACAGGCTGGAAAACATCCATAAAATTGCCATGCAGACCCCCATGGACGTTCCTTACGAAACCGCCGACGTGCACTCCCTCAACATCCACCTCCAGAACACATCCAAACCCCTGATGGTACTGGCCTACTGCCCGGAAACCGTGAGCTATCTGTTTGAACTGATGCTTGCAAAGGCAGGCAGCGTTGAGGCCTTGAGAAAAAGACCCATGCTCCTTACATACCCCACATCCCTTTCACCGCTCCAGTTCAAACCCATGGATATAGAGACCATTCTCCATTCCTGCCGATATGGGGTGCCTGTAGTGGCCAACTCCCTGGCCATCTCGGGCGCCACCGCACCGGTAACCGCGGCTGGAACCGCTCTTTTGGCCAGCGTCGAGATTCTTGCCATGCTCGTGATGACCCAGATCTTTCAACCCGGCACACCGGTCATCGGATCTGTTTATACCACCAGCATGGACATGGCCACCGGCAACGCACTGCTGGGGAATAGTGAAAGCATGCTGGGGCGAGCAACAACATCCCAGTTCATAAAGAACACATTTAACATTCCAGTGGAAACATTTTCCTTCATGACCGATTCCTACCGCTCGGATGGGCAGGCCCTGGTTGAAAAATCATTGATGCCAGCTTTGTTGGATCTTGCAGGAACTGACATCCAGTACGGTGCAGGGAGACTGGGCGGTGCTACGGCAGCCAGCCCGATTCAACTGATTATCGATGATCAGCTGTTCACCATCATTCAAAAATGTAACGCCCCCGTGGTGATAAATGAGGACACACTGGCTCTGCAGGAAATTATCGATAACTCACCAAATGGTAATTTTGTGACCACCGATCACACCCTGCGATACTGCAGGGACAGCATCCGTCCCAGCCTGTTTGTTGCTGACAGTTTGGATCGCTGGCAAACAAAAGGTGCCAAAGGTCTTTACGAACGCGCCGTGGAAAGGTATAAGGAACTTTGTTCGCAGCTGTCTCCACCATCTCTACCCGATGAAATTCTGGGAGACATGAACAGCGTGGTAAAAAAAGCCGATGACCACCTGGTCGGGAAGTTGAGGTCCAGGTAGAGACTCGGGCTCATAGACTCCGGCACTGATTTAACCCTATAGGGATTTAATGTTGTACCTATTGGGTTTATATAAGTTCGAATATCGATATATCATACAAATCCAAATACTTAATGATAAAATGAACCAAACGTAGCGTTTACCCTGGATTTTTTTGACCCGTTTTGATCATTCGGATTTGTGTCATTGGGTATTTTTTAGGATTTCGAATTTCGTGCTTCGAATTTAAATAGTGCCCGTCCAGAAATAGGGATTTTCGCGTTCTGGCAAGGCGGGTGTCAGATTTAACCCGGAGTAATAGCGATCTATTTTGAGGAGTTAAATCATGGCACCCAGCGCCGGCAGGGTGTGAAAAGACCATTTATGGATGGACACTAAATAACTGCCGCCAGCCCACTGGCCCAAAGGAACAGGTATTGTTACTTAAATAAACCTATTCAAGCCCATGTTAAATTCAACCTACAGATTTGTTAAGCGGATGCACATCTTTGATATCTCGGCATACCTGTTTCTAATGGTCGGTGGGTTGTTTCTCCTAATCAAGGGCGCCGAAGATCAGGGATATTACTGGCAGTGGTTTCGGATTCCCAAATATCTATATCAAATTGATGAGGGCCGATTTATTGCCGGACCCATTCTGAAGGGGCTCAAAATAACCCTGAATCTTACCTGGATCAGCCTTATTCTGACGTACATCATCGGACTGGTCACAGCCTTGATGCGTCTTTCCAATTCGCTGCTGGCAAGAGGTATTGCCAGGGTCTATCTTGAGATTACACGCAACACCCCATTACTGGTACAGATTTTTTTCATGTATTTCGTTGTGGCGCCGATTCTGGACATTGACCGGTTCTTTGCAGGTGTTCTGGCGCTAAGCCTGTTTGAAGGCTCCTATGCATCGGAAATTTACCGGTCAGGCATTGTGGCCGTCAACAAGGGACAGTGGGAAGCCTCCTACACCCTGGGCTTGAGCACGTACCAGAACTATCGATATATCATTCTGCCACAAGCCATACGGCGAATACTTCCGCCCCTGACCAGTCAGGCGGTTTCCCTGATCAAGGATTCTTCTCTGGTCAGTGTCATCGCCATATATGAGATGACCATGCAGGCCAATGAAATCGCCTCGGAAACATTTCTTGTATTCGAGATTTTTTTTACCATCGCGGCAATCTACCTGGCGCTGACCATCACGCTGTCACAGATCGTGGCTTATTTTGAAAAGCGTTATCGGGTAGTGTCTTGAGACAACAGGTGGATAGGCTGTTAGACTATTAGGTCGTAAAGAGGTCCTTGGGATGACTTAAATACAACTTGTTTGTGACTGAAAACGCTTATTTTAGGTAAAAGCCTAACAGCCTAACGGTCTAACAACCTGATCTTTACCTGATCTTAAACCTGAGATTTAAGAGGAACACACATGAGCGCCAAAGAGTTCGGTGATTACATTATTAACGTTGACGGTATCGGCAAGACCTTTACCAATGGCGTCGTGGCGCTGAAAGATTTTTCCACAAACATTCGTCGCAGCGAAGTGGTCGTTTTAATCGGGCCCTCCGGATCCGGAAAATCGACCTTTCTGCGTTGTCTGAACGGACTGGAAGAGATCGACACGGGAACCATCACCATTGACGGTATTCCCCTTGACGACAACAAAAAAAACCGTCTGGAAATCCGCAAGGAAGTGGGCATGGTCTTCCAGCACTTCAACCTCTTCCCACACCTGACGGTTCTGAGAAACATCACGCTGGCCCAGATGCTCGTCCGTAAACGCACCAAGAACGACGCCCAGGATGAGGCCATGCAGCTACTGAAAAAAGTGGGTATCTCAGATAAAGTAGATGCATTTCCAAGTCAACTCAGCGGCGGGCAGCAGCAGCGCGTAGCCATTGCCAGGGCTCTGGCAATGAAACCAAAGGTGATGATGTTTGACGAAGCCACCAGCGCCCTGGACCCGGAAATGATAGGGGAAGTCCTAGAGGTGATGAAAGACCTCGCCATTGAGGGCATGACCATGGTCGTTGTCACGCATGAAATGGGATTTGCCCGGGAGGTCAGCGACTGGGTCATTTTTATGGAGGATGGCATGAAGGTGGAGGAAGGCACGGCAGATCACTTTTTCACCGAGCCTAAAATGGATCGCACCAAACTGTTTCTAAGCCAGATACTTTAACGACTTTAGGGGTCGAGGGTTCAAGGATTGAGGGTTCGAGGGTAGCTGAAAGCTTAGAGCTTAGGACAACTCAATAAACACAACAAACCCAATGAACAAAATAAACACGATACATGGTTGGAGGGTTGGAGGGTGGCTTAAAGCAACTGAGCCATAAGCAGTTAGCGGTAAGCAGTTTATAGCTTACTGCTAATAGCAACAATAAATGATGCGCGATACGCTAATGTCTTCCGATAGGAAAAATGACAGCCGAAGGCTTAATGTCGCCCACAGAGCAAAAGGCACCTAACAGCCTACAGCCTAAGCCCCCTAAAAGGCTATAATTTGAACATAGTTTCAATTCACCAACACTAGAAAAGGAGACCAAGACAATGAAAAAAAGCATGATGGGAAAAAAACGGGTAATAACGATTGCGACTGCAGTTATGATGGCACTGATGTTCTGCCTTGCCGGGTCTGCGACCGCCGATGATATCAACAAAGAACTCGCTAAATCCAGCATTATTGACAAGGTTATGCGCAAGGGTAAACTGCGGGTCGGTCTTTCTTCGTTTGTGCCCTGGGCCATGCAGGACAAAAAGGGAGAGTGGATTGGATTCGAGATTGACGTCGCCAAACAACTTGCCAGTGACATGGGTGTCGAAATTGAATTTGTGCCCACCAAATGGGAAGGTCTCATTCCCTCGCTCCTGACCGGCAAATTTGACATGATTATAGCCGGCATGACCGGAACGCCCCAGCGGGCCCTGAAAATCAACTTCACCAACCCCTACGATTATTCAGGTATGAATGTCGTGGTCCATAAGAATTTTGCAGCAGGCGTCACCGACTACATGGACCTGGACAAGGAAGGCAACACGATTGTTTCACGCGTCGGCACCACCGGTGCGGCACTGGCAAAGGAAACCTACAAAAATGCCATGGTCCGTCTGTTTCCCGATGAAGGTCCCATGGTACAGGAACTGCTCAATGGCAAGGCAACCGCCCTTCTTGCCTCGGCACCACAGCCGGCCCAGTTGGCTGCCAAGTATCCTGACACCCTGGT
>JAHEIB010000004.1 GCA_024639645.1 Deltaproteobacteria bacterium | reverse complement strand
CCCGCCACTCCCGTGCAGGTGGGAGTGCAGAAAACCGATACCCGAATTCCACACCAAATCGTAAAAAGTGAGAATCAATTCTTGACAAGCGTTTTCCGGGCCACTATATTCCAAAATCACGATATGGAAAAAGATATGAAAGAGTTTTTAAAAGTCATGAAAGCAGCATCTGATCCGACCCGGGTTAAAATAATCAAGATATTGGGACGGCGGGTCATGTGCGTATGTGAAATTCAAACCGCATTGGGAACTGCGCAATCTACAGCCAGCAAACATCTTAAAATACTGGAAGATGCGGGTCTGGTGGTGTCAAAAAAGGAAGGATTGTGGGTGAACTATCACCTGGCAGACGGTCTTCAAAGTCCGTTTGCTGCCAATCTTCTGGGCAATTTGCGCCACTGGCTTGATGAAGATCCTGAGATTTCTCATATTCTGGAAAGATTGCCCCATATTGACCGGTGTGAAATATTGGGTCGGCGTTGATTCGCCCTTGAAGCTTCGATCTGAAAAAGGATGTATTGCTTTATCGCGATATAAAGATTTAGATGGAAAACTACATTGAGCCCAGCATGGTGGACTGGAAAAGCATCTGGAAGCCATTGACCCTGATCGGGGGTGCTTTTCTGGTCTTTTTTTTCCTGCCCCTGGAGAGTTCACGGTTTTCGAATTCAATTTATGAGGCACTGGCTCTAACCCGATGGTATGCACGGGAGCATGTTCTGCTGTGCCTGGTGCCGGCATTCTTCATTGCCGGAGCCATTGCCGTGTTTGTATCTCAAGCCGCTGTGATGAAGTATCTGGGTGCCGGTGCTCACAAGATGCTTTCATATGGCGTCGCCAGCGTATCCGGTTCTGTTTTGGCGGTCTGCTCCTGTACGGTCCTTCCGCTGTTTGCAGGCATATGGCAGCGGGGGGCCGGACTGGGTCCCGCCGTTGCATTCTTATACTCAGGTCCGGCTGTCAATGTGCTGGCCATTATTTTAACTGCGCGAATTTTGGGACCTGAAATCGGTCTGGCGCGTGCCATCGGTGCCATTCTGTTCAGCATTGTTATCGGGCTTTTCATGCATCTGATTTATCGAAAAGAGGAAAATGCAAAAGCAGAGTCCGCCATGCATTTACCTGAGCCGGAAGTGGAACGGCCTCTTTGGCAGAATACGCTTTTTTTTGGCGTCATGGTACTGCTTTTGATATTTGCCACCTGGGGTAAGCCCGTGCATGCAAGTGGATTCTGGTATGCCGTGTTCACCGTGAAATGGTGGTTTTGCGGTGTTTTCGCAGCCTTGTTAGGTGGTATGATGATCCGGTGGATGGGGGTGAAAACGGTTAAGGTTTTTCTTGCGGCTGCGGTCGTTCTGATCCTGGCTCTGGCTGCTCCCCACAAACCACTCATTGCCTTTTCTGCAGGTATCATTGCTTTTGCCATATTACTCACCACCACGCGTGGAGAAACCGAAACCTGGTTTGTATCATCCTGGGATTTTGCAAAACAGATAGCACCGCTTTTACTGGCCGGTGTGCTGGCAGCCGGTTTTCTTCTGGGGCGTCCGGGTTCCGAGGGTTTGATTCCCTCCCAATGGGTCAGCAACCTGGTGGGGGGAAATTCATTTGCGTCCAACCTGTTTGCATCTCTGGTGGGTGCTTTTATGTATTTTGCCACGCTGACGGAAGTGCCGATCCTGCAGGGTTTAATTGGTGCCGGTATGGGGAAAGGACCGGCACTGGCACTGCTGTTGGCCGGTCCTGCATTGAGCCTTCCCAACATGCTGGTTATTCGCAGTGTGATCGGGACTGGAAAGACAATTGTATTCGTGAGTCTAGTGGTGGTGATGGCGAGCATCAGCGGCCTCATTTTCGGGCATTTAGCCATCTGATGGGCTCCGGTGCTGGGTTATTCAGCCTTCGCAGTAGTTTTCTAGGGCTTCAGGCTGAAATGCCTTGCTCCAGAACCCATCAGGCCGCTAAATTTTCAGGTTAATAACACACATTTCGTGTTTTCTGAAACCCGAACCTTGTTTTGATAAAGTATAGATTTATTTAGGGTAATCGTTTTAAGGAAGGGCTTTCATTAGAGAAGGAGAACATAATGGATATCAAGGTATTGGGGCCGGGGTGCCCCAAGTGTCGCCAGACAGAGAAAATCGTCAAGGAAGTGGTCCAGGAAATGGATGCAGACGCATCTGTGGAAAAGGTCACGGATATTATGGAAATCGCTGGTTACGGCGTGTTCGGTACACCTGCCGTGGTTGTGGACGGTGAGGTGAAAAGCGTGGGTAAGGTTCCCAAACCCGAAGAAATAAAATCATGGATCGCTGCATAACATCATCAGCGATATTATTTGCCTTGTATTTGAGATAAACTCGACAAACATATGATTTATTTAAAAAAACCAAAACAGGAGTAGATATAAAATGAATCATGGCGAACAGAACCACAGTCGTAAAATGACCAGTCTGTTTGAACGCTATTTATCAGTATGGGTGATCCTGTGCATTATCGCCGGTATTTTACTGGGAAAAATCGCTCCTGGCCTGGCCCGTTATCTGGACAGTCTGGCCATCCATGTCAATGGTGCCCCCGTGGTGTCGATCCCCATTGCCATCTGTCTGTTCTTCATGATGTATCCCATCATGGTAAAGATCGACTTTGGTGAAGTGATCCAGGCGGGCAAAAGTGGAAAACCGGTGTTTCTGACGCTGGTCATCAACTGGCTCATCAAGCCCTTTACCATGTATGCCATTGCCTCGTTTTTCCTTGGCACGCTGTTTTACAGCTTCATCGGACCGGATGCGGTGGATATCGTCAAAATGCCCTTTGGTCTGGATTTGTCGATAGGGGCAACACATGGCGCCGGTACGGTAGTGCTGGTCGATGGCGTAAAAATGCTCCAGGTGCCCTTGTGGCGAAGTTATCTGGCGGGTTGCATTCTGCTGGGAATTGCACCGTGCACCGCCATGGTCCTGGTCTGGGGGTATCTGTCCCGGGGCAATGACGGGCTCACCCTGGTGATGGTGGCCATCAACTCCCTTGCCATGCTGGTGCTCTATGGCGTACTGGGCGGTTTTCTTCTGGGTGTGGGAAGACTGCCGGTGCCCTGGCAGGCACTGCTGCTTTCCATTGGTATATACGTGGCCTTGCCACTGATAGCCGGTTACCTGTCCCGAAAATGGATTATCGTCTTAAAGGGTGAAGAATGGTTCAAACAGACATTTTTGCAAGTGCTGACACCCATTACGATCATTGCCCTGCTGCTCACGCTTGTGTTGCTGTTTTCTTTCAAGGGCGAGGTGATCGTGGCCAATCCATTGACCATTTTGTGGATTGCCATCCCCTTGTTTATACAGACCCTGCTTATCTTTATCCTCGGCTATTGGCTGGCAAAAAAACTAAAACTTTCCTATGAAAACGCAGCACCGGTGGCCATGATCGGCGCCTCCAATCACTTTGAAGTGGCCATTGCAACATCAACCATGCTTTTTGGCTTGTCGTCGGGCGCGGCCCTTGCCACGGTAGTGGGTGTTCTGATCGAAGTTCCCGTGATGCTGATGCTGGTCAGGATCTGTCTGAAAACCCGACATTGGTTCCATGTGGCTTAACATCGTGGCTTGGTTTGTTCCTGAAGATGTGCTTCACTGGTGCCCCTTAAGGTTCTATATCGACTATCTCTCCTGGTTTTGAAATTGAGTAAAGAGCGTTAAGCGCATTTCCGAGTATGGTGGTTTGTTTATCAACGTTGAAAGGTTTGCCCAATGGATGGCCAAAGGGCTGCCGCAGATATATGGATCTAGGGGGTCGAACCCTTTCGTTATAGGATCTGACGATGGATATCCCTATGGTTGGAATGCCCTGTCTTTCAATTTCCCTTTGAATCAATCCAACGGATTGGTTGCACAGACCTCAGCCCGGTGTCAGGAGAACGGCATCAACATGATTCTGGACAAAAAAGGTAGCGGCTTCCGGTGCGTATCTTTTTAGTAGACTATCCATATGGGTATCTTTGATATGACCCATAAAACTGACATGATGTCCGGAGACACTGCCCACAATCCCCTTGGTATCCATTTCTTTGAGTCTTGAAATCGGAAAGATGATATTCAGATCTTTATCTGCATTCCGGTGACCATAGTAGTCGTGTGTGATCACATATGTTTTTTCGATGGTTTCTGCATCAATCGTTCGATATGTGGGATCTCCTGTGGGGTCACCCATGTTAAATGGCTTTTGGTCAAGATGATGGATACCGGCTGTTGTGACCAGTGCTATTTTTGACTCGGCCAATGGTTTTTTAATAGGGGTCCATGGAATGTTCTCTGATTTCCGGGGTGTGTAGGATGCTGTAAGGCGTTCAGCAAATGCCGGGAACGAACCTGCTAATCTGGCAAAAACTTTGTTTTTCAGTCGATTCAAATTATACATGCAGCATCCTTTACTGATATTCATAAAGCACTCAACGGGACTAAAATTAATCATCCATTTCATTACGGTCAAATTGAGTAGCACCATACTTTCCTGGCGCATTCTTCGCATCTTTGACTTTCGATAGAACTCAGATCGATTTTACGTGCTGCTATAGGCTTGATATCGATTGACATTATATCAATAAATGCCAATCGCTTATTCGTTCCGGCAATCTGATTTTCAGTATCTGAACGACCATGTCGTGTTTCAGGATGTGGTTCGACAGTTTGATTTAGTATAAATATTACACGGCATTTTTATATTTCAGGAAAAAGTGTTTACAATTTACACGGAAGTCTTAGCTTGCGTAATGGATTCCACTCAAGCGAAAGGAAACAGCATGGTGAAGCCATCCAAAGGCAGCCTACGCGCAGGAATGCAAACATCGCCTTGGATCATTCTGGGATTGACCGTCATTTTATTGATTGTCGTTATGGTGCTGGCATTTCAAAACACCAACCGGGAGAGGCGCTATATGTCTGAGCTTATGAGTGCCAAGGGCGCGGCTCTCATTCGAGCCGTGGAAGCAGGTGCCCGGACGGGTATGATGGGAATGATGTGGGGCGGCCAACAGATCCAGCAACTCCTGGAGGAAACCGCTCGTCTGCCGGATGTTTTGTATATGGCGGTTATTGATGAGAATGGCAAGGCAGTTGCTCACAGTAACCCGATAAAGATTAATAAACCCTTTGATCAGGACCGTCAGATAACACATCTTGGACCGGACGAACTTGAAAATTGGGAATTGGTAACCCTGATTGATGAGCAACGAATATTTGAAGTTCATAGGCATTTTCGACCGCTGACGTTCAGCGGAAAAAAAACCTTTGGCCGTATGCAGTCAATGATGCAGCGGCACGGTATGCGATCCAATTCAAACAAGGATTGGTTTTCACTGGAAAAGCGTCAAAAACTGCTGATTATTATTGGGCTGGATGTCACCCCATATGAAGAGGCGATTCAAAGCGATATTCGGACCACGGTGTTATTGTCTGTTATCATGCTTGTTTTGGGGTTCGGCGGATTTGTTTCCTTGTTCTGGATGTACAGCTATCGGGGTGCCAAAAAGTCATTGCAGGACACCAGTGCTTTTGCCGACGAGGTTGTCGGTCATCTGCCTGTGGGTTTGATTGCCACTGATCAGTCGGAACGTATCACTTTTTTCAATGCCGCAGCTGAAAAAATCACCGGTCTGAAAAAAACAGTTGCCTTGAATAAAAAACCGGAAACAATCCTGCCGGTTGGATTGTGTGGTCTGCAAAAAAAGCTGGATCACGGGGAAACTATTTCCGAGCAGGAAATGGAATGCAATTTCTCGGGAACCAAGCGTGTACCTGTGAGTGTCAGTGCCACCCGTATCACGAATGACTCGGGAGACTTCGTTGGTCAGGTTCTCATAATAAGGGATTTAAGTGAAATTCGCCGATTGCAGGATCAAATTCACCGACAGGAAAAACTGGCTGCCATGGGTGGTTTGGCTGCCGGCGTGGCACACGAAGTCAGAAACCCATTGAGTTCCATAAAAGCCTTGGCCACATTTTTTACCGGCCAGTTTGCTGACGGCAGCGAAGCCCAGGAAGCAGCCGGGGTCATGGTACAGGAAGTGGATCGCCTGAACAGGGTGATTACCGAATTGCTAGATTTTGCGAGACCCTCGGATTTGAACAGACAGCCTCAAGATATGGGATCGCTGCTATCTCGTTCCATAAAACTGATCCAGCAAGATGCATCAAATAAGAACATCGAAACCGCCCTGCTGGTGGATATGGACATCTGCCCCGTATGGGTAGATTCAGATCGGCTGGCCCAATGCCTGCTCAACCTCTATATCAATGCCATACAAGCGATGGAGAACGGCGGCACCCTGACCGTGCAATGTACCGCAGACGGTGTCGACTATTTGCAGGTTGTTGTGAAAGATAGCGGTCCGGGGATTTCTCCGGATCAGATTAGCAATATCTTTGATCCTTACTTTACAACAAAAAAACAGGGAACCGGGCTGGGTTTAGCGATCGTACATAAAATTATAGAAGCTCATCAGGGACAGATAGCAGTCGATAGCGCTATCGGTGAAGGAACTTCTTTTACTATTAGGATTCCCTGTCAAAGCAGTGAAACAATCAAGAGGTCATGATGATATCGCCTAAAACAACTAGAATTTTAATCGTGGATGATGATCCCGGCCATCTGGTATCCGTCAATACCATTATTCGAAGCTGGGGCTATAGGGTTAAAACCGCTGACGATGGAAATGTCGCTGTGGATGTGGTGAAATCTGAGCCCATCGATCTCATTTTAATGGATGTTCGTATGACCGCCATGAGCGGCATCGAAGCGCTTAAGCAAATCAAAGCCTACAACCCCATGATTCCCGTTATTATCATGACGGCCTTTTCATCCGTGGATACAGCTGTGGAGGCATTGAAGTCCGGAGCCTACGATTATCTGATTAAACCGCTGGATTTTGAGGTTCTGAAACTTAGCATCGAAAGAGCCAGCGAGCATGCCGGACTCAAAGAGGAGAACAGGGTATTAAAGGAACATCTGCAGGGCGATTATGTCCTTGATAATATCATCGGCAGGAGTCAGCCCATGAAGAAACTATTGGAGATGGTGTCCATGGTGGCACCCTCCGAGGCGACCGTGTTGATCACCGGCGAAAGCGGTACCGGTAAGGAATTGATTGCCCGTTCGTTGCACTTTAACAGCCCACGCAGAGAAAAATCACTGGTGGTGGTCAACTGTGCAGCCATTGCGGAAACACTGCTGGAATCAGAGCTTTTCGGGCATGAAAAAGGTTCTTTCACGGGTGCGGATAGACGCCGCGAAGGCCGATTTGCCCAGGCCGATCAAGGCACTATCTTTCTGGATGAAATCGGTGAGATGCCTTCCACGATGCAGGCCAAACTTTTGCGGGCGCTTCAGGAAAGAGAGATCCAACGGGTCGGCGGTGAGGAGACGATAAAGGTGGATGTGAGGGTTGTTGCCGCCACCAACCGTGATCTGGAACTCGATGTTGCCCAAGGGCATTTCCGGGACGATCTTTTTTATCGTTTAAACGTCATGCCTTTGAATGTGCCGCCTCTGAGAGACAGGCAGGAGGATATCCCCTTATTGGCACAGCATTTCCTTGAAAAATATGCTGTTAAGAACCGCAAGGAGGTCAAGGGTTTTGTCCCCTTGGCCATGAATATGCTGCTCAATTATGACTGGCCCGGAAACGTCAGAGAACTGGAAAACGCCATCGAGCGGGCTGTGATTCTGCTTTCCGGTGAGCATATTACAGAGAAACAGTTGCCGTTGAATATTACCGAAAAATATCCTGACCTTGTAGCATCGACAATCATTGCAGCGCCCATAACGGATGGCACACGTTCCTTGGAGGAAATCGAAAAAGAGGCTGTGCTGGCCACCTTAAAAGCCAGTGACGGCAATAAAGCAGAAACTGCTCGCCGTTTAGGGGTCACCCGTAAGACCCTGCACAATAAATTGAAAAATTATGGGATGATTTGATATCGCTGGGTCTTTTTTACACGCAACCCATTCCCTTGTACACTTGAGTCATCTATCTTTCACACCAATAAAAAAAATTAAATTGCTATTGATTCAATGGGTTAGAACTGTCTTCTATTTACGATAGATCCCTTTGGCACAGACTTCGCAGTTAAGTCAGTTATCTACGAAAATTATGAGCGACACTATTTAACAGCGGACTCGGGAGCCTTAACATGAATCGAACGACTTCAACACTTATCAGTATTGGCGTGTCTGCAGTACTTATCGCTGTCGGTGTATGGTTTCTTTACAATCACAGTTTTGGTGTCTGGCCCGGGCACGGTCGCTGGGCAATGGGGCGCCATGGTATGATGCTAGGCGGTATGGGAATCGTGATGATCATATTCTGGATTATTCTTATAGCGGCGATTGTTCTGCTGTTTTCTGGAGTGGTCAACGGGGTGCGAGGGGTTAAACAAAACCGAGAGGATGCGTTAAGCCCTTTGGAAATCCTTAAAAAGCGTTATGCCCGTGGCGAGATAGAAAAGATTGAATTTGAAGAAAAACAGCGTGATCTATCCGGTTAAATATATTTTTTACATAATGCCTGGAGGTGCGACATGGCAATCCAAAAGAATAACCATATTTATGTGGATCCGGTTTGTCGAATGAAAATAGCAAAGCCCGGTGACGTGCGGTCATTTACTTTTCATTCTGACATATACCATTTTTGTGCCGATGCTTGTCGGGATGCATTCATTTCAAACCCGGACAAGTACTTACAAACAAAAATGCCTAAAAAGAAAGGATTATGGGCAAGATATTTGGATAGACTTAACAAGGCAACAGGTGGAAAACCCCCCTGCTGCCATTAACTTTTAGATATTGGAAAATTTATATAAAGGAGATTTTAAATGAACGATATTGGGCAAAGAGATATTGAAACGTACCTCCGAAACCTGATTTCTGAAACCTTTGACTTTCAATCGAAGAACACCAAGTGTCATGGCCCGAAAAAGGGCAAAAAAGCGAGTAAAACTTCAGGATCCAAACCGGTTCAATCAGAAGCCGCTCAGAGATATAATAGAAACACAAGAGAAATTTGACAACGAGCAAAAGAAATATCGCCCCAAATATAAATAGGAATCATGTAATGACGGGAAAAGAAAAAAGACAGCATATGCTGTTGCCAGTACTGTTTTATATAATGATTGGGGTGCCAGGTTTGGTGTGGGCTGAGATAGTAGGTTTTGAACTCACTATTGCTCAAGAAATGGTATCTGTTGCCGGCGCTACCGCTGAAGGAATGACCATCAATGGCAATATTCCCGGCCCGACCTTACGCTTCAACGAAGGGGATACAGCAATAACCACTATTGATTGTTTTCCCGCTCTCGGACGCCAACACCCCTCACAAGCGGTATAACCACGACACCCCAACCCCGATAAACAAGATTATTCAGTTTTACCTATAGAGTTTCAGCTCCTATTCGACAAGGTTCCGGTAAGGCTGACAGTCTTGTGGTGGGTAAAAATGACACACTATCAAATTTAACAGGTTTGCTCGGGTATATTTTATACGATTATATATCGATCCCAGTCGCTTTGTTATCCAGACAAGACAGCCAGCTTATAAAATAAATAAATAATAACTATATGTTAAGAGACTTCTCATGATTTTTTCTTTTGTGTGGCATGCTGTTTGCTATATTACCTCAACAGATCATGTAATTAACAAACATTGAACCAAAACAACCCAAGGAGGAAACAAAAATGTTTAAACTGAGAAATGTTCTGATCACCATCGCTTCAATCGCAGTACTTGGAATCGGCATCAACGCATTTGCCC
Source organism: Deltaproteobacteria bacterium (assembly GCA_024639645.1). Lineage (GTDB taxonomy): Bacteria > Desulfobacterota > Desulfobacteria > Desulfobacterales > B30-G6 > B30-G6. The sequence goes on along the minus strand of JAHEIB010000004.1, from coordinate 32,961 downwards.
ACGGTGGTATGGGCTGGGGCCACCATCGCGGAGATATGCATAATCAAGGCGGCTACAGTAACAGGTATATGGATCAAATGAGCCCGGAAGAATACAAGCAGCTCGAACAGAAGAGAAAAGTGTTTTTCAGTGAGACCCAGGATATCAGGACCAGCCTTTTTGATAAAGAGCGTGAGTTGCAGAACGAATTGGCCATGGATGAACCGGATATGGCCCAGGCATCCAAATTACAAAAAGAAATTTCTGATCTCCAATCCCAGTTTGACCAGAAACGCATCGAACATATGGTCGAAATGCGGAAACTGAATCCAAATGCTGGCCGTGGATACAAGTCTGGAAGCCCTATGATGGGCTCCAGGGGACCCAGGATGGGATCTGGATATAACGGTGGAGGCGGTTACTGCTGGTAGTCATCTTTATGGTTATAGAGCGATTGTTTGCGACAGGGCGGTCATCCAATGACCGCCCTGTTTGATTTCATAAAATGGATTGGTTTATCGATAAAGGTGTCTATGATGAAAAAGTTACTTAAAGATATAAGATTTGAAGCCGGGAACGGTAGACGGCAGTTTCTGAAGATAGCCGGTTATGGAGCCCTTGGCCTGATGGCAGGTGGTTTCCGGCCATTACTAGATCAGGCAGCCGCAGGACAGCATGGAGATGTCATTTCAAAGACAGGGTTTGTGCCGGATATCGATATTTCTCTTGTGGCCAAACCGGGTGATTTAGCAATGTTTCCGGGAGCGGCTACACAAATATGGCAATATCATGCCAAGGTTATCAAGGGTGATAAAAACCGGGTGGTTGAGCTCCCAAGAAGCTACCTTGGCCCGATTATAAAAGCGCATCGGGGAGAGAAGATACGGATTCGATTTACCAATTCAATTCCAGAGCCGTCCATTGTGCACTGGCACGGCCTGCATGTCCCTGCTGTTATGGATGGGCATCCGCGGTATGTCGTTCCTCAGGGAGAGTCTTACCTCTATGAGTTTGAGGTTAAAAACAGAGCGGGTACCTACTGGTATCACCCCCACCCCCACGGGAGAACAGGGCCTCAGGTATATGGTGGCCTTGCAGGTCTTTTTCTGGTGTCTGACGCCCAAGAGCAATCATTGGGATTGCCCGATGGAGAATATGATGTTCCTCTGGTGATTCAGGACCGGGCCTTTGATGGCGACAACCAACTACTCTATATGCCCGGGAACAGGATGGCGCAGATGACCGGATTTCTGGGGGACTCGATTCTGGTGAATGGGAGACCCGATGTTACGCTGCCCGTATCAACCACTGCCTATCGGTTACGCCTGTTAAACGGTTCCAATTCCCGCATTTACAGGTTGGCATGGCAGGACGGCCATTCGCTTACCATCATCGGTTCAGACGGTGGATTACTGGAAAAGCCTGTTTCCCGTGGATATGTATTCCTGGCTCCCGGCGAAAGGATAGAGCTCTGGTCTGACTTCAGCGACCGCCCGGTTGGGTATGAAACGGCTCTTATCAGCCTCCCTTTTGACGGCGGGGCCATGGGGCGTGGCATGATGATGGGTGGCAGGATGGGTTCCAATCAAAGCATTCCCAATGGTGCGAATGTCTCAATATTCAGCATAAAGGTTACCAAATCTGTGAACATCAAAAGAGTGCTGCCACAGAGGCTTTCTGAAATGAGCGCCATTCAAGAAACTGGCGCCGACAATTATGAACGCCCGCGACAATTTTATCTCAACATGGGGCATATGCAGTGGACCATCAATGGCCGCGTGTTTCAAATGCAAGGGGTGGCTGATGAAGAGATCGTTCAGCTGGGATCGAAAGAGATTTGGGAGTTCCATAACACTGGCGGCGGCATGATGCGTATGCCGCATCCCATCCATCTGCATGGCAAACAATTCCGGGTCATCGGGCGAAATGGTGTGAGACATCAAGGCTACGTAGATGAAGGTTGGAAAGACACGGTTCTGTTGATGCCGGGGGAGGGTATCCGGATCCAGGTGGCATTTGATGATTACCCGGGGCTGTTTCTTTACCACTGCCATAACCTGGAACATGAAGACATGGGAATGATGCGCAATTACTATGTCAGAAAGGTGTAATTAGCTAGCCCTGTAAACATTGTGACCCCTATTTATAACGTTATGAAAATGCCCTTTGCATAGACGCAGAGAGCATCACGCTATATAGGTCGTTTTATTTGCAAAACCCTTTCTGGGCGTGGGCGTGGGGTCCGCAGCAGCCTTTCCCAGGCACACCAGCGCCAGGGGGATTTTGTCTGAGGCCAGATCGAGGATTTCCGAAAGTTTTTCTCTGTCAAACAGGGTGAACCAGACGGAACCTATACCCAGGGCATGTGCGGTCAGCATCATGTTTTGTATCGCAGCCGCACAGGCGTGTTCGTAGGCTCTTGCACCTTCTTCCATAAACTGATCGACACCCGATTTTTTAGGATTCCCGGCGACTGCAATGATTGCGGGGGCCGACATCAGAAAATCCATTCGGTACTTCCCCAGCCATCCCCAACCACTTTTTTGGACACCCTGTTCCCGGCTTCTTTCTGCTTCCGTGAAAATGTTTTTCTTCACTTCGCTATTGGAAATGACAATAAAGCTCCAGGGCTGGGCATTCAGGGGGGAGGGTGCCCAGGTGGCCGCATCCAAAATTTTCTCCAGGTGTTCTTTTTCGATTGGTTCGTCTGAAAAGCTTCTGCAGCTTCTTCTCTCTTTAATTGCGGTCATTAAATCCACGTTGATTCCTCCTCGTGTTGCACAAACGTTTTGTATACATACGAATCGCGAAATTCTAAATACGAAACAATACCCAATGACAATACTTCTGTATTTTATAGAAAAAAATGAAAGCAATCACGAAAACACGAAATTTGAAAAACACGAAAATTATAATGGTTCGTTCGTGATTTCGTACTTTCGTGTTTCGCGATAAAAGGTCTTTTCCTTTCAGATCAAGTCTGGCTTTCCGTTTTTTCAGCCCGGCGCTTTTCTTCATCTCTGACTTCCCGACGAAGAAGTTTGCCCACTTTCGATTTTGGCAGCATGTCCCTAAACTCGATGTAACTGGGCACTTTGTAGGATGCCAAGTGCTTCGAGCACCAGCGTATTAGATCTGCACCGCCCACACCCCGTGCATCTTCTTTGAGCACCACGATGGCTTTTATGCGTTCGCCGACACGTTCGTCGGGAACACCCACCACGCAGGCACCGATGACGGTGTGGTGATCCTGAAGAACCGACTCCACCTCCGAGGCTGATATTCGATATCCTTTGTGCTTGATCATATCCGCGCTTCGCTCCACATAGTAAAACTCGCCATCCTCGTCCTCTCGAACATAATCACCCATCCGGCAGAACACTTTGCCGTCAATTTCAACACAGGTTCTTTCGGTCTCCTCGGGTTTGTTCCAATACCCTTTGAGGGTGTAGGGTGAGGCAACCAGCAGTTCTCCGCTTTGGCCCTGTGGGACAGGTTCCAAAGAGCTCGGATCGACAACAACACACTCCCTGCTGCCCAGTGGCAGCCCGATGGTGCCTGGTTTGGGAGATTTGTCGATGCGGCTGTAGCAGACATGACCCACTTCCGTGGATCCGTAGACCTGGTAAATAGGGATATTGAAATGAGTCTCCCAGCGGTTGAACATCTCCACAGGAAGGACATCCCCACCGCAGAAGCAGTACCTGAGGGAGTCGAGCTTGTAGCGATCCAGCCGGTCGTTATCAAGAATCATACGGTATAAAGCGGGCACACCCAGGAGCCATCTCACCTTGTATCGCTGTATGCTTTCAAGGATAGCGTCCACCTGGGGCACAGGCATCAACACCGTCGTGTTGCCCTTGTTCAACCCGACGGACATGAACAACCCCAAGGCCATGATGTGAAACAACGGGTTGACGGCAATGTAGACATCTTCACCCTCCAGAAGCCGATCCCCGGCGACATCGTCGGTCACATCGTTTACATAGGATGTCATCCCGCTGTGATTTCCAGGAACCCCCTTGGGAAAACCTGTGGTCCCTCCGGTGTAGAGCATGTAGGAGAGATCTTTCATGGGGTCGATCTCAGGTGGGTTTTCCAGGGGTGCATGCTTCAGAAGAGATTTAAAACTGTAGACACCGGTCGTTCGCTCAACCTTTCCGGTGGGAATTTTATCGAACAGAACTCCCAGATAACGTTTCCAGGCCGGCAGGAGGTCTACCAGGTTGGTGACGATAACCTGTTTGATATTTGTGCTTTCCATGACATCCTGGACATAACAGAAATTTGTATCCATGCAGATCACTGTTCGGGTTTCCGAATCCTTGATCATGTATTTGAGTTCAGGGGATGTGTAGATGGGCGAGACCGGCACGATCACGGCACCCAGTCGCTGGATACCCAGAAAGGTGATGACCCACTGCACGCAGTTGGTGATATAGACCATCACCCGATCACCCTTGCGGATGCCCAGGTCCTGTAGGGCACCGGCAAATCTTTGGCTCAATTCACTCAGCCGTGCATATGAAAAGTGTTCACCCAGATAGATAACGGCGGTGTGCCGCGGATACTTTTCGACCATGCCATCAAAGCGTGTGTAGGTAAGTTCATTTTGCTGGTGGGTGTCACTTGTTTTCATTAGGTATACGACTCCTCAACACCAAAATAGGCAGCCCGAATATCCCGGTTGTCCATTAATTCCTCTTTTGTACCTTCCATAACGGCCGATCCATTTTCGAGAATAAACGCATAGTCAACGATGGGCATCACTGGCCGGGCATATTGTTCGGTAATGATGATCGAAATGTTCATTTCGTCCCTGATTTCCCGGGTGGCAAGAATCAAGGTGGCCTGCATCAGGGGGCTCAAACCTAAAAGAGGTTCATCCAGCAGCAACACCTTGGGTTGGGCCATCAAGGCCCGCCCGATGGCAAGCATCTGCTGCTCGCCACCGCTTAGAAAGCCGCCGATTCGCTTTTTGAGCTTTTCAAGCGCTGGAAATAATTTGAACACATACTCCAAAGTATATTTTGCTTGGGACCGGGTAGCCAGGTAAGCACCTATTTTAAGATTTTCAAGTACACTGCTTTCACTGAAGATGCGACGTCTTTCCGGGCAGAGCACGATGCCCTTTCTGGCTCGTTGGCTCGGTTTGAGATCGGTAATTGTCTCGTTCTGATATTTGACTTCACCCATAACGGTAATTCTTTCGCCGCCTGACATCTCCTCCTTTTTTTTTATATCCTGCATAATGCCCGACAGGGTATACATCAGTGTTGATTTGCCGGCACTGTTGGCACCAAAAACGCCCACGATTTGACCGGCTTCGCATTTAATGTCGATATTGTTCAAGGCCAGCATGTTTTCGTAAAAGACCATCAGTCCCTTCGCTTCAAGCATGATCCATTACCTCCTGCACCGTCTGCGAACCAAAATAAGCTGCCTTGACCGCTTCGTTGGCCATGACTGTTTTCGGATGTCCTTCCATCAGTTTTTTCCCGAAGTTTAGCACCATGATCCGGTCGGTGACCCGGAACAGCTCTCGTAGTCGGTGTTCGATCATGATCAGGGTGATGCCGTCCATTTGCAGACGTTCAATCAGGGGTACCATGCTGGCAATTTCACTCATACTGAGGCCTGAAAAAATTTCGTCGCAGATGATTATTTCGGGTTTCAAAGCCAGGCACCTGGCCAGTTCGAGACGTTTTAAATATCCGGTGGGTAGGGTGGCTGCCAATTTGTAGGGAACATAAGAATCCCGCTCGAACCCGATTTCTTCAAGAATATCGATTCCCACGGTGTTGCGGTCACCCAGGCGGCCACCACCCCGCCAGCCACCCGTGCGCTTGGCACGCGGCGAAAACAGAGGTACAACCAGGTTTTTGTATGCGGGCAGGCTATAGTAAGGCCGCATGATTTGAAACGTTCTCGTGACACCCATATCCGCAATCTTGTGGGGCGGTTTTCTTGAAATATCTTTTCCTCGAAAGAACACATGTCCCGAGCTCTTTTTGACAAATCCGGTGATACAGTTGACCACCGTGGTCTTACCGGAACCATTGGGGCCAATTATCCCCAGGATTTCACCTGCATGGACATCGAAACTCACATCGTTCAGGGCCTTGATACCCCCGAATGACTTGCTGATGCCACTCACCTTGAGAATCGGTTCTTTGCTCAATATTTTATCCACCTCTCAAATTGATGGTATTTTCTCTGTCCGTAAACCATGATTCCCTCACTCCTGAAAATGATGAAGGCCACAAGGATCAAGGCATAGAAAACGATTCGAAGTGTCCCGAAATCTCTCAGCAATTCAGATATGGGGACCAGGATCAGACATCCCAGCAAAGGGCCTACCAGGGTTCCGCCTCCCCCTATAACCGTCGCTGCAATGGGGATGATGGAAAAATCGAGTGCAAACTGAGAAATCCCGGACCACATGTAGATGTGAACCAGACAAGCGCCACTCAGGCAACCCATGGCTGATGCTATAAAAACAGCCACGGATTTATAAAAAGTCACACTGATACCTGATGCCCGGATGGCCTGATCGTTGTCTTTGACACCACGCAGGACCAGGCCGATATCCATGTTAACCAATCGCCTGGCACCGAACAGAATCAACAGCAGAATGCAGATAATAAAGTACTGTTCGACCCAGTGGTTGGGAAAGCTGTCGATACCCATGATGCCGTCTGTCCCGCCCAGAATGTCGAGGGCCTCGATGACACGCGCCAGAAAAAGAGGATACATGAGACTGACGATGGCGAAGTAAACCCCCCTTAAAGGCAGGCAGGGCAACAGCAGAAGCGTGCAGAGGCCGCCGCCGACCAGTGTTGCCAAAGGCACGGTCAGCCAGGGAGGTAGCCCGAGGGATGTATTGGCAATGGCGGCAAGATATCCCCCGGTACCCACAAAAAAAGCACCGCCCAGGGATACCAGACCCACATAGTGGGCCAGAAAGTCAAAACTGATGGCCAGCAGCGCATAAATGCAACTGATGGTAAAAACCCGCTGCCAGTACATACTTGGAATGACAAGCGGTATCATGAGCATACCGACAATCAGAATCAGTCTGGGCAGGGTCAGATACGACAATTCTCTGTGGGACATCATTGCGTAAATACTGTCGGAACGGATTTTGATACCCCGATCGATCCGTTCCTTACGCTCCTGTTCGCTGGGTAATGTCACACCCTTTCCTCCAGTTCCTTTTGCCGGCCGAAGAGCCCCGACGGTTTGATGATGAGTGTCAATATAATGGCTGCCAGTGCGACAACCATCTGGAAATGGGAACCCAGATAAACAACCGTCAGTATCTGCGCGAATCCGATCAGAAATGCAGCCAGCACTGCCCCCATCCAGCTACCCAGACCACCGACGATACAAACGGCAATAGCCAGGATCAGGATATTGTAGCCGGACTCAACCACGATATTGCCCAGTGGGAGCAGTAGAACTGCTGCCAGTGCAGCCAGCATGGAGCCAAATCCCATGGCGGTTACCGCCATCAGATCGGAGTCGATACCCAGCATCATGGCGGCCCTTTCATCCTGGGCCATTCCTCTGAGCGCCAACCCGATACGCGTGTAGCGTGTGAACAACCACAGGAGCCCGACTACAGCGATGCCGATCCCCACGACCAGCAAGCGCTGGTAGTCCACAGGGATCCCGGCAATTTCAGTGCTGCCGGATATAAAGGCCGGCAAGGTATAGGTCATGCCCTTGAATCCACCCCACCTGAGGCCTTCCAGGATCGCCAGCCCGATGGCGTAGGAAGCCATGATTTCGGATATCTCCATTCCCCGGACGCGGATAAGCACGAACTGGTAGATCAATGCACCGATAAGTCCGGTGGCAAGCATGGCCAGAAGGATACTTATCAGGTAATTCAAACCCAGGGAATTAAGAAAACTCCAGGTAATGAACCCGCTGAGGACATAAAGAGCACCGTGGGCGAAGTTGGGAAGACGGCTCACCCCGTACACCATGGCAAATCCCAAGGCGTACAGGGCAAGCGCGACGCTGTTAATGGTTCCGTAAATCAGTATTTCCATAAGCTATAATATAATCTTTGATTTATTTTCCCATCCAGGGCGGCAGTTGGATAGCCCCTGTGGCGATACTCTTGGGATACACGACAACCCGTTTCCCGTCCTGCCATTGCAGGATGCTTCCCACAACGCCCTCTTTTGGGTCGTTGGCCGGAATAACCTGGTGGCTCTTTGGATCAAAGCGCAGACGCCCGTATACCCCCATTAAATCAGTTTTTTCCAATTCCGAAATGACCTTGTCCGGATCCAGGCTGCCGGCACGCTCGATGGCGTCCCTGAGCACGTAGACGGCCATGTAACTACTGGAGGTCCCCAGGCCTTCGGGTTCCACCCCCCACTTCTTGGTATAGGCCTCATAAAATTCCATGGTCCAAGGGGTGGCATTGGATGGGGCATTCCCGGCATTGACCACATTGCACAGGGTGTATTCTCCCTTGCCGTCCGTTGCTTCCCAGAAACCGGGTTGTTCGGCGGCTGCGAGGGTCGATCCAAAGGGCAGGGCGGGTATCTTCATCTCATACCATTGCTTGAGCAGGATAGCGCTTTCCGGCATGTCCATCCAGATGTTGATGATTTCAGTATTGGTTTTCTTTGCTTTAAGCAAAGCCATGGAGAAATCGGTTGCCCCGGTGGGAAAAATCTCAACACCGGTCACATTCCAGCCTTTTTTCTCAGCTACCGCTTTCATGACTTTGGCAGCGCCCCGGGCATGGGAAACGTCCTGGGCGATGATGAACAGGTTATTGAATTGATATTTTTCTTTCAGATCAGAAAAATTGGCAAACATTTCACCCACAAGGTTTTTTGCCTCACCGTGGATACGGAAGCAGTATTTATACTTGTCATACTCTTTGGCCACCATGGCGTGATAGTTGGGTGTCAGGACGCCGGTGGTGACGATGGAGACTTTTTTGTACTTGTTGAGCAGTGACATGGTCGCCAGCGCAGCCTCGGAACGTACGGGGCCACCCATGATAAAATCAGCTTTTTTGTTCAGAATCAGCTTTTCCACAGCCAGGAGGGCTTCACTGACGGGTACACCCGGTTCCAGGTCCCGGGTATCAATGACTTCTACTTTGAGTAAGCGTTTTGAGCCACCGACGTTTACACCTCCTTTTGCATTAATTTCATCGACAGCCAGTTTGAAGCCCCTCTCCGCAGCCCACCCATATAGAAAAGCAGTTGAGAGCGGACAACCCAGAACAATCGGTTCTTCTGCCAGGACCTGTTGGGACGGTAAGAGAAAACACACTAAGGTTAAAAGAATCAATAAAATCTTCCACTGTCTGGTTTTCATTTTTAGACCCTCCTTTTACCTGAAATGATTGATAAGAAAATCTGTTCGGGTGTGATGCTTGATTTATACCTAACTCAATGAACCATGTTCCTGTTTTATAAAACCGCGTGTCAAGAATACGGACAAAGTGTATAGGATAAAGGGTTTGTCTTCAATGTATAACCTGGCGATGAGTGAAAATAAGAAGATCACAAGCCGGGAGGTATGTCAAGCGGTAATTTGTTGAAAAATCGAGGGGTTTGAGTGTATTCTCAAGTATATCTGAGCCGCTGTAGCGAGCAAAAAAAGAGAATTTCGATTCTGGCAGAAAACTCTGGTTAATCTAGGCCTGGGGTGAAGCGTAAGTTTTATTCACGGGTCATACCGGAACTTCCAATTAACATTTGAAACCCGTTGGGCTTGCTGATTTTAACATATCTACGGCGTCAGGTGCCATACCACATAGATCACGCCAGAAAAACAGCACCTTCTTTATAACTACGATAACTTCGAAAATCACAGGACTTAGATTTTAATAAATTCGCAATGCGAATTTATTATCGTTTGACTTTTGATGATCATTGGATTATTTTATAAGTATCTCAAATTATGGTGCTTGCTAGTTGTTACTGCCACCATATGTAAATGTCGGTTTGCATCCAACTCATGTCTCTGAAGCTGAACTCACCAGTTATGCTTTGAAATCGACATCTGAAATCTTATCCGTACTAATTTTAATTTCAACCCATATATAGCCCTGGTTTCAGCATACTGTTTATAGCTTCAAGTTCATTTGCATCATCTCTAAACAGGAGGTGTATCATGATACAAATCAAAGACTTGCAGCAGTTAAAGCCTTTCCAAAGTATGAATGAGGATCATTTAAGAAAGCTTCAGGCCAACTGTGAAGAAATCGAGTTTCAGAGGGGGGATAAGCTGTTTACCCAGAATGATGACGCCCTGCATCTCTGGATTGTCAGGGACGGCAACGTGGATCTTCGTTTTGAATTGCCGGATAGACGAATCACATCTCCTGATATGACCGTTAACAGCATTGAAGTAGCAGACAAAGTGCCTGAGGCCAAAGTCTTGGGATGGTCGTGTTTTGTGCCACCGTATAAAATGAGACTCTCTGCTTACTGCGTCACAGATACCTGCAATATCGTTCGCGTGCTTAAATCGGATCTTTTACAGCTGTTCAGTCAGGATTTCCAGATGGGCTATCTCTTTATGTCCTATATGATTCAGGTGGTGGGGTTTCGGTTCCACCAGTTTCAAGATCATGTCGCCAGAAACATGGGTGAGGATTTGATGTTTGGCTGGTAGTGGTAAGATTGTATTTCTTTAAGTATTTGTTATTCCATATCAATGCGATGAAATAAGTATGAAGGAGGGTCAACTATGCCGGTTAAATTTGATCACTACTGGACGGTCAATCCACGCAAAAGAGATGATTACGAAAAATTTGTCATAAATAAGTTTATCCCCGGCGTGAATCGATTGAACATGCATGTTGTGGCGGCGTGGTCAGTGATGGTGGGAGCTTACAGTGATTTCATTCTCGAAACAGTCAGCAATGACCTCGATCTTCTCGAAGAGGCGCTCAGGAGTGATAAATATCGAAAGCTGATGTCGGAACTGCAACACCATATCACCAATTACAAGACCAAGGTTCTGGTTACAACTGGAAAGAAGGACGCCTATTCCACCGATATTCGTGAAGACACTGTTAAATTTAATCAGATGTGGAACGTCACTACCGAAAGCAAACAAGACTACGACGAGTATGCCCGGTATGTCATGGAAGAGTTCTATCCGATGCTTGAAGATTTGGGTATCTTGGTTGCCGGGGAATGGGAAGTGTTAATCGGTGATGGTCCGCGTCTACTCTGCGAAGGAAGGGTCAACGACGTAGGCAGCCTGATCTTGAATCTTCAGGGTGCACGGTTTCGAAAAGGCAAAAAGAAGCTTAAAAATTATATCGACAAGTATGAAAGCCGGATCCTTGCATTTCACATCCGAAAGGTGAAGGGATATAAATCGGCCAGTTATCAAATGGTTAGGGGTTAATGGGTCGACACCGGGACCCAGGTAATAAAAGGATCCAACCGCAAAACGTTTATTGCGTCCTCGACCTTCTTGTTCAGATTCATCCAAGCATATTTACTTAAAAAGGAGCGGTTCTTCGTTATGGGTTAAATGTCTCATCGCCTGCTGGCAAGAAAATGGTATCGACGCTGGAGCCGGACTAGAGTGTCTCAATGCGGAATCAATCACAAATCGACTCTGAAAAACGGACAGCTACATTACCCTTTATCATTACATTTGTTATCATGATCGGTTTCTGGCTGATCTTTTCGGGTAAATTTGATCTGTTTCATCTCTCCTTGGGTGTCGTTTCCTGCCTGCTGGTCACCTTTTTCTCCAGTGACCTGCTGTTTCCCACCGGATTGAAAACTGATTTTTTGGCCTGCTGGGTTAGATTTGCGTTGTATGTTCCCTGGTTACTCTATCAAATTTTGCTGGCCAACCTGCACGTACTCCGTTTGTCCTTTCATCCGCGTATGATGGCGTTAATCGATCCGCATATCATCGAGTTCAACAGTCATCTGGAAAGCGATATCGCACGAACAACCTTTGCCAATTCTATCACGCTGACTCCTGGAACTATAACCGTAAATGTTTCCGCAATGGGACGCTTTACGGTTCATTGTATCGATGTAGCCTCGGGTGACCCGCTACCCGGTGAAATGGAACGCCAAATCGAGCGCATATTTAAAGAATAATGGAACATGTTTTCTTATATGCTGGTTTGTATCTGTGCCTACTGATGTTTCTGTCGCTATACAGGGCGGTAGCCGGGCCTACGATACTTGACCGTTTAATCGGTACCAACGCCATCGGCAGCAAAACCACCTCGCTGTTGATTCTGATCGGGCTGATGTATCATCGAGTCGAGATGTTCGTTGATATAGCTCTGGCCTATGCCATGTTAAATTTTATCACCGTACTGGCAGCTTCGCGATATTTTCAGAAACGAAAAGGTTTGTATGATGAAAACACGGACTGAAATGGAGATAACGCTTAATGAATATCTTTATTACACTTCTTTTAATATGCGGTCTGATTTTTTTTACTGGTGGTACCCTGGGTATTCTCCGATTTCCGGATTTTTATTCCCGCCTGCATCCGGCCGGTAAACTTGACACTTTCGGATTGGTGACCACCGTCGGCGCCCTTGCGCTGTATATTGCTTTTGTGCAGGGCTTGTTTTTAACGGCTTTGAAAATCGGTTTGATTATTGTGTTTGTCTTTATCACAAGTCCAACGGCAACCCACGCCATTGTCGACGCCGGTGTCAGGGCCGGATTGAAGCCTTGGACGAAACCATCTTCAGGAGAGGACCAGACATGATCTGGCAGATTGAAATTACTATCCTGATCATTGTCATCATCCTGGCCGTCGGTGCCTTGGGTGTTAAGGATCTACTGGGGGCTGCCATTCTGTTCGGGGCCTACAGCTTCATGATGTGCCTGCTATGGGCCATTATGGGAGCGGTTGATGTGGCTTTTACCGAAGCATCGGTAGGGGCCGGCGTCAGCACGGTCATGTTCGTAGCGGCCGTGTTTCGAACATCGCGGAGGACAGAAGATTGAGAATAGTTGGACTGATTCTGGTTGTCATTCTAGGAAGCGTGCTGTTCTACGGATCGCTAGCGTTTCCACCGTGGGGAGACCCGGCGTCGCCTGCCAGCAGCCATTTATCACCATACTATATCGAAAAAGCTATGGAAGACACCTCTGTACCTAATCTTGTCACCGCTGTATTGGCCGATTATCGCGGATACGATACCATGTTTGAAACCATCGTTATCTTTGCGGCTGGTATTGCCTGCATCGTTCTATTGCGAACGTTCAAGGAAACGGAATCCGGGAGTAGGCTCTACCGTCACATCCCCACCGGTATCACCCTCAAGATCGATAAAAAGGGTCGCTTTCCAGAGGACTCGGTGGTCTTCGAACGGATCGATTCACATTGGGTTCCCCATGATCTTATCGTTAAGACAACCTGCCGACTGATCGTGCCGTTTATCCAGATATTCGCATTGTACGTCATTGCCCACGGCCACCACAGTCCGGGAGGCGGTTTTCAGGGTGGCGTCATCCTGGGAGCAGCCATGATCATCTATGCCATTGCGTTCAACCTGCGGTCAGCCATTCGCCGGATGAGCGAACGTTCAGCCGTGATGTTGAGTTCGTTGGGCGTCTTCATCTATGCGGGTACAGGCGCATTATGCATGTTATTTGGGTTGAACTACTTAGATTACAGTGCGCTGGCCGGTCTTCTGGGTGTTGATCCGGTCACAGCCCGCTCCCATGGGATACTGATCGTCGAAATAGGTGTTGGCATTGCCGTCATGGCCGTTATCGTGACATTGTACTACAACCTGGCCTCGGCCGGAAGACACGACGAGGGGTTGTAACCATGGATGCGCTACTGAATATTCTGATTTCAAAGGCTAACTACTGGTTATATATTATCCTGATGATGATTGGTCTTTACGGTATCATGGTCAAGAAAAATCTGGTCAAAAAGATTATCGGCCTGAACATTCTTCAAACAGCCGTTATTCTTTTTTTTATTTCCGTTGGTGCCAAGGAAAAAGCCACTATTCCCATCATCGAGCATGGAAATGATACCGTCCATGCAGCGGTATCGGCAAGCCACTATATCAATCCGCTGCCACATGTGCTGATGTTGACCGCCATTGTCGTAGCCGTGGCTACCCTGGGCGTGGCATTGGCGCTGGTGATCAGAATTCATCAGCAGTATCACACCCTGGAAGAAGAGGAGATTCTTAAGAGGATCCAGGAAACCTGAAACTCTGAACGCGGGGTACAAAGGAGTACCAATGATAACCAGAGAAAATCTAAAACAAATCGTCATGCTGACCTATCTAACCGATGACATGCTTGACGAACTGATTCCGATAACCGAATTGCTACAGTATGATGAGAAAGAGTACGTCTTCCACCAGGGAGACAAAGCCGATCGATACTATTCTATTCTTCAGGGGATGGTGTTGCTGGAACAGCGAATAGGTTCCGGGATAACCATTTCCTTAAGCTCGATAAAACGGGGCTATTCCATCGGATGGTCAGCCATGTTGGATGGCAGCGAGGAAAACTACAGTACGGATGCCATTTGTGCAGAACCAACCCAGTTGCTTTCCTTTAGAGCAAAAAAATTAAAAACACTTTTCGAGCAGAACCACCACTTGGGATACATCATGAGTCAACGGTTGTTGCATGTCGTCAAGAAGCGTTATGACGTGCGCACGGAGCAGTTTATAAAAGCCATCAAGGATCATCCGGATCTCGGCGCCTTATTTTAGGTTGGAACACATGGTTCAACAGTTACCTGCCATCATTGTTGTCGCTCCTCTTTTCGCCTCTTTCTTTGTCTTTTTTTTCGGTTGGCGGAACAAACATTTGGCTTTCCCTATGGCCATGGGGGGGGTGTCGGTGTGCGTGGTATCGGCTATTGCTATTCTTGATACCGTCATCCGGCAAGGAACGATTCAATATCGTCTGGGCGGATGGGCACCCCCTTGGGGTATCGAATATCGCGTGGATCATCTGACCGCGTTCATGCTATGCCTGGTCTCCATGGTCGGATGGCTGGCGGCAATGTATGCCAAAAAGAGCATCGAAAAGGAACTGCCTGAGAAAATATGTCTGTTCTGGAGCCTTTTCATGCTTTTAATGACCGGGTTGCTGGGGATTATTATTACCGCTGATATGTTCAATCTGTTTGTCCTTCTCGAGGTCGCTTCACTTACCAGTTATGCACTGGTTGCCATCGGGGGGTCAAAGGCTCCCTTAGCCAGCCTGCGCTATCTCATTATCGGCACCGTCGGAGCTTCGTTTTATCTGATAGGAATCGGTTATTTGTACATCGCTACCGGTTCACTGAACATGGAGGATTTACGTCTGCTTCTGCCTGGCATGTACGGTTCACGCGTGGTTCAGACAGCTTTCGTTTTTATTTTCATTGGGTTCGCCATCAAAATTGCGCTGTTTCCCCTGCACAGCTGGCAGCCGGATGCGTATACGTTTGCGCCTTCGGCAGTCAGTGTGCTTATCTCCACTGCCGTGGCCAAGACATTTGTCTATGCCCTGATCCGTATCATTTTTTCCGTATTTACGCTGAATTTCATCAAGGAAATCCTGCCTGTATTTGGTTTCATCTGCTGGGTGGCCGCCCTGGCTATGATCATGGGCTCTATTTTTGCCATCAAACAAACCAATCTAAAACGAATGCTGGCTTACTCGAGTATCGCCAATGTGGGATATATCGTGCTGGCCATCGGCCTGGCCCCATCATCCACACTGGGATTGACGCCGGCCGTCATGCATATAGTGAACCACGCGGTGATCAAGGGCTGCATGTTCATGGCTGCTTGTGGTTTCATTTACCGCTACAATATGTGGGATATTCGTCAATTTACCGGTCTTGGCCGGAGAATGCCCTATACAAGTCTGGCCATGATCCTGGCGGCACTGGCGATGATCGGCATGCCGCCAGGGGTCGGGTTTATTACCAAATGGTATCTCATTTTGGCAGCGCTGGAAGCCCGCGGGTACGTGTTTGTGGTCGTGATCTTTATCAGCACGTTGCTGATGATCATCTACTTTTGGAGAGTCATCGAGATCATGTATATCCGCCCGGAAAAAGAAAACACCTTTCCCGGCAAACCCGGGGTCAACGAAATTCCGGCAAGTATGTTGATACCCGGATTATTGCTGGGGATTCTGTCGTTTGTTTTGGGTGTCGTGTGGATATCCGGAACCTTCCATCCGCTGCTTTATGCGATCAATACCGGATTCGGATTTGGAGGGACGCCATGAGCCCTGTGATCCACTCCTTCCAGCCATTGTTAGCCCTTGCTTTCCCTTTAGGGTGTGCTTTGCTTGTTTTCCTCTTTCGCAACCGACCCAATATCAGAGAAGGCTGCACGCTTGCTGCGGGCGTGGCCCAGTTTGCCGTGATTATCTCCATGGCGCCCATCATCCTGGACGGTAAGGTGATTGTCAGCCATATCATCACCATTGCCCCCGGTCTGGAAGTCGGATATCGGGTGGATGCCTTCGGCCTTATATTTGCGATTACATCTTCTTTTTTATGGATCCTGGTTTCGGTTTATTCCATCGGCTATATGCGCGCGTTGCACGAACACGCTCAGACCCGTTATTATTTTATGTTTGCAATAGCAATCTTTTCCGCTGTTAGCATCGCGCTGTCCGCCAATCTGGTAACCTTTTACATCTTTTACGAAGCCCTGACGCTTTCTACCTACTGGCTGGTTGCCCACCACGAAGATCAGGAGGCCTTTGCCGCCACCCGGAAATATTTATCATACTTGCTTGTGTCCGGATGGTTTTTGTTTGCCGCGGTCGTGATGACATACGCCCTCACGGGTACAACCGCTTTTACCGATGGCGGGATCCTTTCTAAAGATACGGCATCCGCCGGTGTCTTGATACTGTTGTTCGTTCTGTTTGCCCTGGGTTCAATGAAGGCAGCCTGGATGCCGTTTCATTCCTGGTTGCCGGCAGCCATGGTGGCCCCGACACCCGTCAGCTCTTTGCTGCATGCGGTTGCGGTAGTCAAGGCCGGGGTATTCGGGTTCGTACGGATCGTCTGTTATGTTTTCGGTGTTGATCTGATGCAGGCCCTCGGGCTCGGTCTCATGCTCGGCACGGTGGCTTCCGTTACCATGCTCGTGGGGTCTTTCTTCGCTATAGGGGAGGATAATCTCAAACGGCGTCTCGCTTTTTCGACAATCAGTCAGCTCTCATACATTCTTTTTGGGGCGGCCCTGCTCAGTTCGTACGGGGTGAAAGGGGCCATGATTCACATCCCGTTTCATGGGTTCATGAAAATCACCCTCTTTTTATGCGCCGGGGCGGTGATGGTTATCAGCGGCAAAAAGCAGATCAGCCAGATGGCCGGCATTGGACGTCGGATGCCGATCACTATGGCTGCTTTTACCGTTGGTGCTGTGGGCATGGCCGGCGCTCCGCCGGTAGCCGGCTTTATCAGCAAATGGTATTTGTGTCTGGGAACGATACAGACGGGATATCTGGTTTTTCTGGTTGTCATCCTGGTCAGCTCCCTCCTGGATGTGATTTATTTTTTTCCGATCGTAAAAACGGCTTATTTTGATGAACCGGCGGCTACCGAGGGATCGTATGGGGATTCTGCCAGCAACAGTGAAAGAGGGCGCCCCTTATATCTGTTTATGGTGATTCCGCTGACCATCACGGCGATATTCTCCATCGTGTTCTGCTTTTTCCCGGGAATGTTTTATATTATCGATCTGGCGAATTTGGCGATCAGAGGGTTGTTCCCATAAGTTCTTTTCATGATGAACCGTGTGGATAAAAGGAAATAAAATGGGCAAAATCGTTGTAGACGGGGATGAAACGGTATACCGGCAGGCGGATGGTGAAACTACCGCCTGGCTGACCGGGTTCGAGGAGAAGATGGAACTGGTCCACGAGAGTTCGCCGAAATTCAAGCGGATTTTTTACCTGCTTGTTGCCTTGGGTATTTTCTATCTCTCGGTGGTTTTCATCTTTAACCTGAACTGAGGGATTTTTCCCGAAGAGGTGTGCCGAAATCTTGATGGATAAGGGCTCGTAAAAAACACAGGCATACCCGTGGATCTGTCGAGGCTTTTTGCGAGCCCTCGATCCGCAAGAGATCCGTGCAGATCGAGATAAAAATCACATAATTCAGGTTTTATTAAAAAGGAACGATTAATGAAACCCCAAAAAGAACTGACCTTTCTTGATTCCGAACGAAACCGATTAAAGGTGAGGAAGTATTTCTATGTCTCACTGGTGGTTTTATTGATCATTGATTTCTTTTTACACAAGCATGTCCACTTTTCTTGGGAGAAGGCACCCTGTTTCTATGCGGTATACGGTTTCATTGCCTGTGTGAGTCTAATTTTTGTGGCCAAACTCCTGAGACTGCTGGTGAAACGAAGGGAAGATTACTATGACTAGCGCGTTGCCACCTGCGATGATCTTTCTGGTCGGTGCCGTATTGGTACCTCTCTTCAGGGGACGTGCGAAGCAGTTATACCTGTTGACCTTACCAGTGCTTGCCGGTCTGGATTTATTGTATCTCCCCGATGGACAATCATGGACCACAGCATTTCTTGATTATTCATTGATTTTGTGCCGGGTAGACCGCCTCAGTCTGGCTTTTGGATATGTATTCGTTTTGATCTCATTTATCGGGACGATTTATTCCCTGCATGTCAAGGACGATGTTCAACATGTGGCAGCCTTGAGTTATGCCGGTGGGGCGCTGGGTGTCACCTTTGCGGGTGACCTATTCTCCCTGTACATTTTCTGGGAACTGATGGCTCTGGCATCTGTGGTTCTAATACTAGCGCGTAGGACAGAAGACTCACGTAAGGCGGCTTTCCGATATTTCATGTGGCATTTTTTTGGCGGGCTTTGTCTACTGGCGGGCATTATCCTATTTGTTATTACTCGTGGAACCACTGAGTTCAATTTTATTGGCCTGACCGATACGGCCTCCCTGATGATCTTTATCGGGTTTTGTCTGAATGCCGCTGTTTTCCCATTCCATTCCTGGCTGCCGGATGCATATCCCAGGGCGACCGTTACGGGGGCGGTTTTCATGAGCGCCCTCACGACCAAAAGCGCCGTCTACATTTTGGCTCGGACATTTCCGGGAAATGACATTCTTCTATGGGCAGGGGCGTTTATGACCTGTTTCCCGATATTTTATGCGGTCATCGTCAATGATATGCGCCGGGTCCTGGCCTACAGCCTGATTAACCAGGTGGGGTTTATGGTTTGCGGAATTGGGATCGGCAGTCAATTGGCTATTAACGGCGTGGTCGCCCATGCCTTTTGCCACATCATATATAAAGCCTTGTTGTTTATGTCCACCGGAGCGGTCCTTTACATGACCGGAAAGATCAGGGGTACCGATCTGGGTGGATTGTACAAGACCATGCCCTTCACGGCGGTGTGCTGCATGGTCGGGGCCGCTTCCATTTCAGCCTTTCCCCTGTTTAGCGGTTTTGTAAGCAAATCGCTGACCGTCGCAGCCGTGGCTGAATCGCACCATGTCATTGTCTGGTTTATGCTGCTTTTCGCCTCTGCCGGCGTATTTCATCATGCGGGTATCAAAGTTCCATTTTTTATCTTTTTCGGCCATGACTCGGGCATCCGGAGTAAGGAGCCGCCCTTTAATATGCGCATTGCCATGGGAATGGCGGCTTTCATCTGTATTTTTTTGGGCGTTTACCCCGCCCCGCTGTATAGTATTTTGCCTTATCCAGTCGATTTCGTTCCTTATACGGCCTTTCATGTGGTGGGAATGTTACAGCTTCTGATGTTCGGCGCCCTCGCATTTACCATGCTGATCCTCTCCGGGTTTTATCCCGCGGAACAGCGGGCCGTGAACCTTGATACCGACTGGTTTGTCCGAATGCCAGGACGGGTGTTTGTGCGCTTCTGTCACCGGCCATTACAGGCCATTGCCAGGGTCGTGGCTAGCTGGGTCGGGTCTGTCGTCACGGGATTCAGGTCGGCGCCGTTCCGGTCCTTGGAAATCGAAAAGCGCATGGATTGGTTTTTCCACACCCTTCTGGTGGAATTTCCGGACCGGATTGCGCAGCTTGTTCGACCACTGAAGACTGAGAAATCGGAACTGTCATGGAATGTGGTCTATATTTTAGTGCCATTTATTCTGTTATTTATAGCCATCTTGATGGTGTACCGTTAATGGATGGGTGTTTGTAATGCCTTATCTGTTGTTACAAATCGTATTAATTCCGTTGGTCGCAGCGATGATTGTCCTTCTGGTCCGATCTCGCAGTAACTTTCTATTCGGTTGGATTAGCATTGCCTCGCTGGTTTATACCACGGTGCTCATGATCATAGCAGGGTTTCGCGTGTATGCCGATGGCCATATCCTCGAGCAGCATGCTATTGGACCGGATGTGAGTTTGAACCTTCTGGCCGATGGTTTGAGCCTTCCCGTGGGGCTTATAATCAACATCATCTGCATCGCTCTTGCCAGTTATTCATTGCACTATGTCGAGCATAGAATCGACATCATCTATCCTGAGGCCGATGCGGATACCCGGAACCTGTACTTTAAAAGATTTTTCTTTCTTTATCTGTTTTTCCCCGCCGGTTTTATGGGGGTTGCTTTCAGTACCAACCTCATCAGTATCTATTTTTTCCTGGAGCTTCTGACCATCGTTCCTCTCTATTTCATCATGGCGCAATTCGGGTACTCAGACTATATTTCCCGTTACAAGGTAGCCCTGATGTGTCTCTATTGGGGTGTTGCCGGTGCCATGCTGTTTCTAATCGGAATTCTGCTATGCTTCACCCTGATCGGAAGTTTTGAAATTTCGGAACTGACCCGACTTTCCGGAAATCCAAAGACATTTTGGATCGCACTGCTGATCTTAACGGGTATGGCAACCAAACTGGCTCTGGTTCCCCTGCATGTCTGGATGCCGTGGGTTCATGCCGAGCATCCAACCTGCATTGCCGGACTGCTGGCGGTTTATGCCAACATTGCTGTTTATGTGATCGTCAGGGTGCTGATTTTACCTTTACAAAACGACATGCTGGTATTTTCAATGCCCATCATGACCCTGGCGCTGATTACCATGGTCTATGGTGCTTTATTGACATTAGCACAGTCTGACGCCAAACGTTTTTGTGCATGCTCCACCATCAGCCAGATATCTTACTCGGTATTTGGTGTGGGGGCCATGACAATCGTGGGGATTGAAGGAGGCATCTTCTATTTTTTAAGCCATATACTGGGCAAGGCTATTCTGTTCTCCACCGCGGGCATTCTGGTTTTTACCATGGAAACAAGAGATCTTCAAAAAATGGGGGGGCTTTGGCATAAGATGCCCTTGACAGCAGTGCTCTGGTTTGCCTCGGCACTGATTCTTTCCGCACTGCCACCCACCAGCGGATTTGTGGGTAAATGGCTTTTTTTTACGGGCGCTTTCCAAAGCGTGCAAGGACATCCCATGGGCCTTGTTCTCGTTATCGTCGCAGTTCTTTCAACCATTTTAACGCTGGTTTATACTTTTCTAACGGGTTTCCGGATCTTTTTTGGACCTCTCAAAAAGGAAATTGCAGACCGGATTCCCAAAGACCCGCCATTGACTATGAGCATACCGCTATTGGTTTTGGCGATGCTCGCCATTGTATTGGGATTGTTTCCTCAACCGGTTTTGGTCTTGCTTCAATCGGTGATAGCGCCTTTTTGAGGAAATTGTCATTAGGGATTTTGAAACCTCTTGATAGCGGGTGCATCTCGATTCAGGTCTCGGATACGATCTAAAACAATCATAATGATCAATAAAAAGGAGAATAGATATGGCAATCTTTTTCATGTTTGGTAACTACACACCCGATGCCGTCAAGCAGATCAGCATCAATAGAACAGAAAAAGCCATCGATATCATTGCGGAGCTAGGTGGTGAGGTCAAAGGCCTGTATGCACTGCTGGGTCAATATGATCTTTTGTTCTGCGTGGACCTGCCCGATGTAGAAGTGGCCACCAAGGCCTCTATATCCTTGGCCCAATTGACCGGCATATCATTTCACACTTGCCCGGCAATAAAGGTTGAAGTGTTCGACCGTCTGATTTCCCAATAATGGTAGCGGAGCAGGGTGGCTGCGGTAAGTGTTGATTACGCTTTGGCAACACGCACCAATGAACCGGCTCCTGCCTGTTTAAATAGTTTGGCATCTCCGATAATCCTGCCGAAAACATTGACGGGACTGTATGCGCGGGGCGTGTCCCCCTGGCTCACCGGTGTGGGGCCAAAGAATATGCAGAAAGCAGACCCCACAGGCCAGTATCCCAGATCGCCCACTGCAACGGTTTCTTTTGCGTCGGGTTCCGGATCCATTTTGATTGGTATGTCGAAATAGACTTCATCGCCCCAGACATTTGCGGAGGACTCAAAGGGCAGTGCCGACAGAATTGCTCGCCCGGTTGGCGTGTCAAAGACCTCCGCCTTCATTGAGACATTCTCGACCGATATGATGATGTTCATTTTTTCAGGCTCTCCTTTCTTAGAATATAGTGCTAGCCAAAAGTCAAGTGGGGCACGTGGTCCCTCCAATTGCGATTTCCCTTGTCATATGATATCGTTGGTGAACCATTTTATACCGCTTGTCATAAGAATGCTCCGAAAATAGGATGGCGGCATAAGGGTTTGTAGCGGAAAAACGGTCCTCAATCGGAACGTTTTTATGACAACCCCCTATAGACTAGGAGTGAAAAAACGTCAAACACGCATTGGAAGGTTCTCTGTTGGAAGAAACGTTTATCTGCAATTGCATTGCCGACACCGCAGATGGTTTGCGGGACGGTCTGTCCCATTTCTGTGGCCCCAGCCGCACAGCCGTCATTTACGCCATTGAGCCCGATTCCCCTATCTGCATATATGATCCGCAAAACCTTTTAAAGGGTCATGAACCCAGGCTAAAAGAACTTTTTATCGACACGGATGATTGGCGGAATCGACCTACCAGGTCTTTTTTGAAAAACGGATCCTTTCACATGGTGCCTGAAAAAAGCCTGCAGCTGGCAGGTATTATTTCATGTGGCGGACGCTCGAGTTCTGTGTTTTACCAGATGTGGTTCAGCGAACATCATCCGGACATGTGCTCCGTAGGTCCCGCTGAAAGGTGGCTGGAACATGCTGCCTGGCGATTTTCCCACGACATTGCCAACGAGAAGCATCTTTATACGGGTATTTCCGGCAGCTTTTTACGGGAATATGCCACCCATGCTGTTCGGGACTATATCGTCGATGAAATGAACCTGAAGCTGGGCTGGGATACCCAATTGCGTGTCTATCCCATACTCGATACAATTCTGGGTATTTTCAACACAAGAGAGGAAGGCGCCTGGCCCAGGGGGCAGCTCATTTTTATGGATCCGTCCGCACTATCGCACATGCGTTTTGTGGCCCGTTTTCCGGAAATGGAGCAGCCGAATATCGAAAACTTCAAACATGTCCGTAAACTGCTTCAGGCGGTGGAATACTCAGAAAGAAAGCTTGTCTCACAAGGGTCCACCATTGTCGGTATATCAAACGAGATCATCAAGGATTTTTGTATCGTTGCAGATTTCAGGGGGCGTCATGGTTTTATCCGGCTCAATGGCGAGGCGGTCTGCAGTTTTTCAGACGGCGTATACAAATCCACCACCCACCAGGCCAAGCTGGTACAGGTGGAAGAAGCTTTATTGGAAACGCCCCTCGATTCCGAGATCGGCAATCAGCTTTATAAAATCGTTTGCAGTATTGTTCATCATGCAGAGGGTCAAAAATTCGGCTGCACCCTGATCATCGACTTAAACAAGAAAACCGAAAATATTGTTGGCCAAAACCTGTTGCCTGCCCTGGATCTCAGGGAAGACTGCCATCTTGAGTTAGCCATGTCTCTGGCCAAGGTGGATGGCGCATTGCACATTGGCCAGGATTTAAAGCTGCATGCTTTTGCGTGTCTGCTGGACGGGCGATCCATTCCCGGAGAAGACCGGGCAAGGGGCGCCCGGTATAATTCCGCCCTACGCTTTACCCAAGAACATAAAAACATTCTCGTGGTCGTTGTATCTTCGGACCGACCCATTTCGATTATTCAGGAAGGGGTTGAAATTAGTGCCCAGTGTCAGTGGAATCCGGTATCGGCCTGCCACATCGGGATGACCACGCTCGAAATGTTCATTGAAGGATAAGGCTGGGTTTGTTCCGTCATTTAAAATCTGATCCTTTGGGCTATATCAGAGATATTCGGCTTTAGAAATTATCTAAAGAAACAACCCGCTCAGTTGCCTATCAAAAAGATGCCATAGGTGGCTCTGATGTCTGGCAATACACGGACGATGTTTCCCTGTCTGTTGGGTGTCTGGGTTTCAATGGCGATTTCTTTAATTATGCGATAACCCACCTTACGTGCAAACCGTCTGAAATCTCTTAAGGTGATCACCCTGATGTTGGGCGTATCATACCACTGGTAGGGAAGCTGCCGGGTTACCGGTGCATGACCGGTTGTCAGGAGTTGCAGCCTCACACGCCAGTGACTGAAATTGGGGAAGCTGACGATTCCCTTTTTGCCGATGCGCAGCATGGATCGAATCAGATCATCCGGTGCATACACCTGCTGCAAGGTCTGGCTCAAGATGACGTAATCAAAGCTGTTGTCTGGATAGTCCTCGACTTCCTTGTTGATATCGCCCTGCAGCACAGTCAATCCTTTTTGGATACATGTTGCAGCCCTGCTTTCGTTTTTCTCTATGCCGGAACCGATCACCTTTTTGTGTTGGACCAGGTGTTCCAAAAGGCTTCCTTCACCGCAGCCCAGATCCAGCACTCTGGCGCCTGCTTCTATCCACGAGGCGATCAAATGAAGGTCAAACCGCAATGGATTATCAGGTGGTTTCGTTGAAGACACGATTTAAAAATCCTCCTATAATACTCGATAAGCGAGGGTTGGGTATCAAAAAAGCATCATGTCCCCACTTGGCCTCTATTTCACAGAAACTGACATCCTGACCGGTTTTTTTTATGGCCTTTACCATTTCACGGGACTGATAGGTTGGATAAAGCCAGTCGGATGTAAAAGAGACTACCAGGAAACGGGCATTTGTTTTTGAGAATGCTTCTACCATGGAGCCATTGCCATGCTGTTCTGCCAGGTCAAAATAGTCGGCCGCCTTGGTAATATATAAAAATGCGTTGGCATCAAATCGTTCCACAAAACGTCTGCCCTGATGACGAAGATAGCTCTCAACCTGGAATTCAGGATCAAAATTGAATGAAAAGTCATTTTTATTCTGTAGTCGGCGGCCGAACTTCAATCGCATGGACTGGTCTGAAAGATAGGTGACATGACCGATCATACGGGCGACTGCCAATCCGGTTTCGGGTCGGGAACCGGAATAATAATCGCCGCCGTTCCAGTTGGGATCGGTCATAATCGCCTGTCTGGCAATTTCATTAAAGGCGATGGCAAGGGCGGAATGCTTGGTAGTCGTGGCCAGGGGGATGGCCGAATCCACCATTTCAGGGTATCGTGCACACCATTCCAGCACCTGCATGCCGCCTACGGAGCCGCCTACCACGGACAGGAGTTTTTCGATCCCCAGCGCGTCTATCAGAAATTTCTGGGCCCTGACCATATCCCCGATGGTCACCACAGGAAATTCCAATCCATAAGGCTTGGCCGTTTTGGGATTAAGGGTGTTGGGGCCGGTGGAACCCATGCAGCTTCCGATAATATTGGAACAAATGACAAAATACTTGTCGGTGTCTATCCCTTTTCCCGGGCCCACCATGCTGTCCCACCATCCAGGCTTTTTATCTTTTTCACTGTAGTAGCCGGCCACATGAGAATCACCGGAAAGGGCGTGTAAAATCAGGACAGCATTGCTTTTATCGGGATTCAAGGTTCCGTAGGTTTCGTAGGCAATCGTTATGGGTCCCAGCCTTGCATCGCATTCCAGCAACATCTCATGGGGAGGCTCCGCCGTGATGTGGAATCTCTTCTCAATTATGCCGACCGAGAGGCCGTGTCTGTCATTTTCGATATATTCGCTCATGATATTTTTTTAAAAGCCTGGTCAAGATCTGCGATGATATCATCAATATGTTCAATGCCGATGGAGAGACGAATGAGATCCGGTGTCAGGCCGCCGGCCTTTTGACTTTCTTGAGACAATTGTGAATGGGTCGTGCTGGAAGGGTGCACCACCAGACTCTTGGCATCTCCAACATTGGCCAAATGTGAAAACAGCTTCAGGTTGTCCACAAAGGTATGACCGGCATCGAATCCACCTTGAATACCAAAGACAACCATACCGCCGAACCCCTTTTTGAGGTATTTTTCAGCCGTGGTATGAGTGGGATCGTCTTTCAGTCCTGGATAACGCACCCAGGTTACATTCGGATGGTTTTTCAAATACCCGGCAACCTGCATGGCATTATCTGAATGCCGTTCCATGCGCAAAGGCAGGGTTTCCAATCCTTGCAGAAACAGCCATGCATTGTCCGGGGAAATACAAGCGCCCAGATTGCGCAATGGTACCAGTCGCATACGCATGATAAAGGCCAGGGGGTTGAGATCTCCCAGGTCATGGGCAAATCGAATGTCGTGATAACCTGCGTCGGGCTGATTGTACAGGTCAAATTTGGGGTCCTGCCAGTTGAATTTTCCTGCGTCTACAACGATGCCGCCGATGCCTGTTCCATGACCCCCCATCCATTTTGTCAGTGAATTGACAACGATGTCGGCCCCGTGCTCGATACTTCTGAACAAATAAGGTGTCGTAAACGTGGCATCCACGATCAAGGGCAGGTTGTAGCGTCGGGCAATGGTCACCACGGCGTCGATATCGGTGAAATCGAGGGCCGGATTTCCGATGGTTTCAATAAATATCGCCCGAGTGCGCTCATTGATGGCTATCTCAAAATTCTGTGGGTCGTGTGGGTCCACGAATCGGGTTTGGATGCCAAACTGAGGTAAAATACTATCAAACATGGTGTAGGTGCCGCCATACAGATTGTTGGCCGAAACGATCTCGTCCCCTGATGAACAGATATTGATAATGGCGTAGTAGATGGCGGATGTTCCCGAAGACAAAGCCAATGCAGCGGCGCCGCCTTCAAGGGCTGCCACGGTATTTTCCAACTGCTCCTGAGTTGGATTCATGATGCGGGTGTATATGTTGCCGGGTTCTTTTAGGGAAAACAGGTTTGCGGCGTGCTCGGTACTGTTGAAAACATAGGAGGATGTTCTATGTATGGGTACTGCCCGGGCATTGGTGGCCGGGTCAGGTCCTTGGCCGGAGTGGAGGCACAGTGTCTCAAATTGATAGGTATCGTTCATATATCGTCTCCTTTGTTTTTCCCCCATTTTGGGGGAAATCCAAGCCACCCGCTTCACGGGTGGTCGTTGCCTAAACAGCAATGTTGTTGATAGTTGAAAATGCTACATTGTGACACAATGCTCGCTATAGATCAATACTAAGAATGATTGCGGTATGATCAAGGCTTGGGGACGATAAAATTCCGAAAAGAAAAGACATACACACCTTCACAGGGATGAAATGAGGAAGGTTTGTGGGCGTTAGCCGAAAGATTAAAGAACCCTGCAGCTCTTCTTATGGTCAAAGATTTGGAATCGATGTAATACGCCACTCAGCGCGGACTTCCACGAAGAGTGGCGTGAATGAAAGCTGTGGCAATGCAGAGGAGATCAGTCGTGATCTCTCATCCCGTGTGCTTCTTTAAACTCATGCCACTCGTCGTGATCCACCTGGCTGTCTTCATTTCCATCCAGTGCTTTAAAAATATCAGGTGTGGCCTGGGGGAAATAGGACTTGAATTCTTCCCAGTTCACCAGATCGTCTCCATCTAAATCCATATCTCCGAAATGTGCTTTAAATGACGCAGGGTCGGGCAATGCCGATTTGTGATATCTGTTATCTTTTGCGCAGCCGGCTACCGCCATTATCAGAATCATCACGCCTATGATTAAATGTGTATTTTTCATTGGTCCACCTTTTATGGGTTGTCATAATATATTATCAAGCCTCAGGACAAATAATATAGTGCAGAAATTTTCAAGTTCAAGACCCTAATTCCCAAACCCCGGGCACCCGGTCATGACGGCGTGTTTGCGGCTGACTGGATATTCACGGCAGATACGTGGCTTGACATCGTGGATACGGCATATCCACTTGTTTTCATCTGATATTTTCTGTAAGAAAGGGCATGTTTCAGCAACTGTTCGGGTGCCCGGTTTCATCCAGATCCGGTAGATAGTCGCTTGGCCGTCTTTTTCAAAAGCGCCCACCCATTCCAGGACATCGCTTCTACCTGCCTGCTCCCAATACGCAACATCGCCGGCCGTGACTTCGTTGTGATAATCAAGCCTTTGACAGCACTTGCCGCATTGACGACAGGTAAAGCCTTCCATGCCCGTCAGTATTCGAATGCCTGGCTGGCCGGTGGTGGGATCTTTGTCCGGAAAGGCGCGTGTCTGGAACACCCGGGCGCAAACGGCAGCCAGTACCGAGGGATCCGGCCGGCTGTCAGAAAGAATGTCACACATGCCATCGATCAGTTGGGGCCCTTCCAGCCAACGCATTTTCCGATCACCAGTCCTGCGGATCCAGATGCCTTCCTTGCCCATCTCGCGTCTGGCGATGATGTCCCCTTTTGATAGCACGCCAATAATTTCGCTGAAAAGGAGAACCTGGGACTCGTACTGCCGAAAATCCAGACACACGGCTGAAATAGCCTGTTCCATCGTCAAAAAGACACTGTCCTTTTCAAGCATGGAATTTGCTTCTTTCCCGCTTTTTGGGGAGCGGCCTAACATCCTTTTGAAGCGATAACGTCGCGTTTGATAAAATCTTTTATTGAATTTTATTTCGGCGTTTGACCGCCAAGGCGGCAAGCAATCAGAACACCTGATTCATCGGTCAGATGTTCTACGATACGCCGGCTCAGCATATCACCCATGGTGATCTCTTCGTCTACGACGATGTCGGCGCCGGCTTTATGAAGACTATCCATATGCCTGTTATACCGGCACCGTGCAGCAATGGTGATTTTGGGTCGCAGCCGCCGGATCATGGCAACAATCCGGGCCGCAGCATGTGGGTCAGGAACCGTCACAACCGCCATGCACACATCTGCCAAACCGGCATGCATTAGTATTTCCTCGTGACTGGCATCGCCAAGGTGTAAACGAAGTTTTTGTTCACGGGCGTATTCACGACTTTTTGGATTTACATCCATAAGAAGAGGTTCCAGTCGGTGCGTCAGGAGCATCTGCACGACTTGTCGTCCGGCAGGTCCAAGCCCGATCACCAGCACCCGGCTGGTTGAAGACTCTAAGGATGAGTAGGAATCTGCGGCCAATGGCTTGCGGTGGGAAATTAGTGCCAGAATCCGCTCTGCCAAAGTGTCTGCATGGCTGATCAGGTATGGGGTGACCAGCATCAATACAATTATCACCGAGATCAGCAGGTCCACGGTGTCGGTTGCCAGCACACCGCCGCTGGCGGCAGTGGCAGCCAGCACAAAGGAAAACTCGCCCACCTGGCTCAGTGTGATACCCGTTGTAAGGGCCTGGCGGTTGTCGAGGTTGAACAGGCGGGTTACACCATAAATAATCACGGTTTTCAGCATCAGCACGACAAGGGACACAAGAACGATCCAGGGCAGGTGTGTGACAAACCACATGGGCTTGGCCTGCATGCCTACTGAGGCAAAAAACAGGGTGACCATGATAATGCGCATGGAACCGATATCGGCCCGGATCTGGGTGGCAAAGGGAGATTCTCCCAAAAGCATTCCGGCGACAAATGCACCCAGTGCCGGGGAAATGTGCAGCGTGTGGGCAGTCCAGGCGGCACCCAGACCCACAGCGATGCTCAGCAGGACGGTTAATTCCCGATTGGCAAAGAGTTTGGCTTCACTCAGCAATATCGGGGTCAGATGGTATAGTAGCAGGTAAAAAACACCTGCCAGGCCGGTGACCGACAGGATCACCTTGAGGATGTGTAGAGCAATATTCATTTCTGCCGCAGTCGGTGTAAAAAAGCTGACCATCATCACCAGGGGCACGATGGCGATATCCTGGAGCAGAAGAATGGCCAGACAGGCCCGGCCTTTGACCGAATCCATTTCCA
This sequence comes from Deltaproteobacteria bacterium, assembly GCA_024639645.1. Classification (GTDB taxonomy): domain Bacteria; phylum Desulfobacterota; class Desulfobacteria; order Desulfobacterales; family B30-G6; genus B30-G6. The sequence goes on along the minus strand of JAHEIB010000004.1, from coordinate 2,841 downwards.
TTCGGTCCACCAGCATCCGCAGCACCACGGTGGTGGAACTCAATGCCAGAATGGCTCCCAGCGTGAGGGCGCGGGGGAGACCCACCATGGAAAACATGACCAGGGTCACCACCAGCATGGTCAGCACCACCTGGAGCGTACCGCCTCCAAAAGCCATACGACCCATTTTCATCAGCTGCTTGAAGCTGAACTCCAGGCCGATGGCAAACAGCAGCAGGGCAACCCCCAGTTCGGAAGCCTGGCTGACAGTTGCGGTATTAAAGAGCAGGGGGCCGACAATCGTGCCTGCCAGAAGATATCCCAGTATGGGACTCTGTCCCAGACGTTGGGCCAGGGCGCCCAAAAGAAAGGCGCTGCCCAACAGCATCACCAGCTCCATAATAAAAAACCATATGTCCATTATTATCTGCCTGTTACGAAAAAATATTAATAAATAACTTTAACTTTGTCCCACCTAACGTATCAACTTGTCTTCGATCTTTGACAAAGGCTGAAAGGCTCTTGCCAGCACGTCTTGCCTCAAGGAATTTTCAACGTTGCATGATTGCTGTTTGAACGGCAATAGCGAGCGCATTCCCTGCAGCTTGCTGCAGGGTACTCTTCCATACAGGAGGAATCGATTTCATGATTAAGATTCAGAAACCGGCTTGGATTAAGTGAGCCATCTGGCAACACCGAAACTTGACATGGCTACCACGGCGCACAAAACCATACCCCACAAGATGTCTACCACCACAATTTTTATAGGCCAACCTTTGATCAAAGCCATATTGGTCAGATCATAGGTTGCGTATGTGAAAAAGCCATAGAGGCCTCCCCAGACAAGGGCCCTCAGCAATGATGTCCGCTCAATAGCCGGGGCCACTGCGAAAAACAGTATGCCGGCAATGTAGATCAGGTAAAATGTAATTGCCGCCGGCCAGTTTACCTCTGGGCTCAATATAAATCCCAGATGTTTACGGTAAAAACCCTTGGCAACAACTCCCAGCCAAATGATGTCCAACAGGAAAAAGATTGGGACTGTCAGTAGATAAAGCTTTAGAAAAAATAAAAGATTCATATTCATCCCGCCTTGATAAACCCATTTCAGATTGTGGTTCAATCATAGGACATTGCTGTCAGAAAAAGCAAGGGACGTTTCCCTCCAAGAACCTGTCAGCTTTGCTTGACCGAAATCATAACCAGATTAAGGGAATTATTTGCTGTTTCTGTGCATCTTTTTTATAATAGGTATTTACTATTGTTAGCCCCCTATTCATCCCATGTTGTGTTTTGCTTACAGAATGCTAACTCTATTGTTCATGGTATTCGATGCAGACCAAAAGAATGAAAGGAAATATTTGTGAAAACACTATCTAAATTGTTGGTTGTCTTGCTGACCCCGACGCTGCTGCTTTCAGGAACGAGTGCTTTTGGTGTTGAGATCCAAGGCGTATATTTCAAGGACAGCGTCGCCGTCGATGGGACAAAACTTCAGATACGGGGTGCGGGTCTTTTTCGATTCATGCGCGTTATCAAAGCCTATGTCGGCGCATTGTACATGTTGGAAGGAATACCCTCTGAAAATGTCCTTACCGATACACCCAAACGATTGGAAATCGAGTATTTTCACGCTATCAAAGCGGAAGATTTTGGTTCTGCGTCAAACAAAATAATAGCTCAGAATGTCGGCGCTGAAGAATTTGAAAGGTTGAAATCCCGCCTTGAACAACAAAACGCACTTTATAAAGATGTTCAACCGGGTGATAGATATTCGATCAGCTATGTGCCCGGCAAAGGGACCGAACTGGCATTAAATGGAAAGTCGCTGGGCGTCATCCAAGGTGCTGACTTTGCATCCGCCCTCTATGCCATGTGGCTGGGGAAAAAACCCATGAACAAATCCTTCAAACGTCAGCTCCTGGGGTCATCATGAGTCATGATCATCTATCCGAGGTTCCTTTTTGGAAGAAGGTTGCCTACGCGGCGCCAGCCTATGCTCTGGCTGTTATCGGTATTCCCGTGTATGTATACCTCCCCAAATTTTATACCGATGTTGTAGGGATCAATGTTGTCTTTCTGGGATATATACTCTTTAGTGTGCGAATTTTCGATGCTGTGACTGATCCGGTTATCGGCTACATATCCGATCGTACCCAAACCCGTTTTGGCCGGCGGCGCCCATACATCGCCGTAGGGACTATCTTCATAGCGGTAGCGATGTTTTTGCTTTTCAATCCGCCACAAGCATCACCATCTGCTGAGACCCTATGGTTTGGTGTATTCATCTACGCCCTTTTCCTTTTCTGGACCATTGTTACAGTTCCTTATGAGTCTTTGGGTCCCGAAATTACCTTCGACTATCACGAACGCACCTCCCTTTTCGGGATGCGCGACGGTTTCCTGATAGCAGGGACCCTGGCGGCGGCCAGCGCACCTGCTTTGGTGCAGTGGCTGTTTGGTCTACCGGACAATGCAGCAGGCGAGAGAGCCAAATTTTTCTGGATATCCGTCCTGTACGCTCCGCTGTTGATAGGAACGGCCTGGTGGTGTGTAATATCTATCAAAGAGCGCCACCCCCAGCCCGGTCGATCACCGCTGGGCCTGTTTTCAGGTATCCGGCAAGTCGCTCGAAACCGTCCCTTTGTGATTCTTCTGGTTGCGTACACCATCAGCGCCATCGGCAACAACCTGCCGGCAACGTTGATTCTTTTTTACGTAGAGTACGTACTACAGTCTGACCTGGCCGACTTTTTCCTGTTACTTTACTTTACGAGCGGCATCCTGTTTCTGCCGTTTTGGATATTCATCAGCCGCCGAACCGGAAAGAAGGCAGCCTGGCTGGTTTCTATGGCCATCAAT
>JAHEIB010000222.1 GCA_024639645.1 Deltaproteobacteria bacterium | reverse complement strand
CTGATGATGTTGCCTATTCGTGTCATGCTTCCCCAGATCACACTGTCTGCACCAGCGTTAAGGCCCATTTGTTTCAGGGTTTCTACATCAGATGTGACGTCTAAAGCGGCGGCGATTTGTGCTTTATCCATTTCAACAGAAACTGCGCCTTCTTTTTGCAGATTCTCTTGAATGACTTTTGGTATGTCTTCTGCTAAGTAGGAAAGGCTCTGGCTGGCATGAATTTCAAAAGGCAACACCAACACATGGACCGTTTCGATGGCAGCAGCGGTGTGGGTGACGAGGAATAGGGAAAAAAACAGCACTGGAAAATATCGCCTCAACATCGAACCCCCTCGAACATTAGCTGTCTCATCACAATGTAATTCATTTCAGCATCGGTTGGTATCCAAAACAATAGTCCTGCATCGATAACCGTGAGGTCGCAGATCAGGGTCGTTATTTCTTGCATGCCAAGGATAAACAACTGGGTAACAATCAATGGAATTCTTGCAGTACTCCGTTGGTGATGGTCACCCGACGTGATACCAATTCTGCCAGTTCCATGTTATGGGTGACCACAACCAGTGCCATTCCCATTTCCTGGTTCAATTCCATCAGCAGGGTGTGGATGTGGTCACTGTTTTTTCGATCCAAATTACCTGTCGGTTCATCAGCCAGAAGAATGGATGGTCGCAACACCAGAGCCCGGGCGAGGGCCACTCGCTGCTGCTCACCGCCGGATAATTCACTGGCCCGATGGGTCAGCCGGTCTTTCAGGCCAACCCGAACCAGAATCGATTCGGCAGCCTCCGTTGCCGTTTTTTTCCCCACACCGCCGATCAAAGCAGGCATCATGGTGTTCTCCAATGCCGAGAATTCGGGCAGAAGGTGGTGAAACTGAAATACGAAGCCGATAGCCCTATTGCGAAAACGGGCCAGTCGACTATCATCCAAGATCAGTACATCTTTTCCCGAATATTCCAGAATGCCGGTATCCGGTCTGTCCAAGGTTCCTAAAACGTGGAGGAGGGTGGATTTTCCGATGCCCGACGCCCCCACGATACCTATCGTTTCCCCGAGACCAAGTTTAAATGCCAACTGGTTGAGAACCACGATACGAGCCCCACTGTGGTTATAGATTTTACTGATTCCTGAAGCCTGAATCAGGGGTTTTCCAGGGGACGGTTGATTGCGTGTTTCAACCCTGTCTGTCTGTCCAGCGCCATTATCCATGACGGATGGCCTCCACCGGATTGATGCCGGCCGCCTGACGGGCCGGATAAAGCGTTGCCACAAAGCAAATGATCAGCGCACACAACGCAATCAACAGGACGTCCGATGTCTTCAAATTAACAGGTAACGTATTGATATAATATATATCTGCCGGGAGGTGAATAAAGGAGTAGCGCTTCAGGAGGGTACACAATACCAACCCTGCTGATGTCCCCAGCACCGTTCCCACCAGCCCGATAATCAGCCCTTTGATGACAAAAATGCGGCCGATAGATCTGGCCGTTGCGCCCATGGCTTTTAGAATAGCGATATCCTTTCGTTTCTCCATGACCATCATGACCAGGGAGCCGGCAATATTGAACGCGGCAACCAATACGATCAGGGCAAGGATAATGAACATGACGGTCTTTTCCAGCCGAAGGGCTGAAAAGAGGTTGCGATTCATTTGCTTCCAGTTCTCTATGGCGAAGTCACCGTCCACAACCCGTTCAATCCTGTTGGATATTTCTTTGACCTGATCCATATCCTGTAGGCGAATCTCGATTCCACTGACTGACATTGGCATGCGGAGAGTCTTCTGGGCCTGCTTTAAATCGACGAAAGCAAGCGTCCCATCGAATTCATACATGCCAGATTCGAACAGGTCGGAAACCTGGAACTTTATCATGGCGGGGATATGGCCAACCGGTGAAAGCATTCCCCGCGGCGATATCATGTACACCGTGTCACCGCGGATCACACCCAGGTTGGCTGCCAGTTCCTTGCCTAATATGATTCCGGGTAATCGATCGTTCCCGTCTGACGCCTCCTTCGCAAGAGACCCTGTTAGCAATCGTGAGGCATCCACACTGTCGTTATTGTTCTTTTTCTGGGCCGCATCAATGCCTTTTAAAATGGCGCCAGCAGCCCGAGTGGTTGTGCGAAGGACCACCTGGGTGGTGATATAGGCCGATGCCGTTTCGATTCCACCAATGGGTTTCATTCTTGCCAATATCTGATGGTAGTCGATAAATGCCCCATGTTTTTTGGTGAGCACCAGGTGTGGCCGGATTCCCATGATCCGCGATTTGAGATCGGCTTCAAACCCCGCCATGACAGCAATGACCACGATCAGTGCCATCACCCCCACAGTAACCCCGGCAATGGAAAGCACCGTGATCAGCGAGATAAACGCCCGTTTCTGGCGGGTCCTGAGATAACGCCCCGATACAAATGTCACAAATGACATGGGATTACCGGTGATGGATGAGGTTGAGTATTCTCTACGACAGTTATTACCGGGTGCAATAGAAAATGAATCAATTGTCCGTTTTCGAAACTCCTGCCCGGGGCTTCATATGAGGGAACAGGATGACTTCACGGATGGACGGGGCATCGGTCAGCAACATCACCAGGCGGTCGATCCCAATCCCCTGACCGGCTGTGGGCGGCATGCCGTATTCCAAGGCCTCGATATAATCGTCATCCATGAAGTGGGCTTCGTCGTCACCGGCTTTTCGATCTTCCACCTGCTGCAGAAATCTTCCTCGCTGGTCTTCCGGATCATTGAGTTCGGAAAACCCGTTGGCGATTTCCCGTCCGGCGATGAACAACTCAAACCGTTCGGTTAGGTCCGGGTGGGTGTCACTTCTTCTGGAGAGTGGCGAGACCTCAGCCGGGTAACTGGTGATAAAGGTGGGCTGGATCAATTTGGGTTCAACAAGGGCATCGAACAGTTTGGTGATCACTTTTCCCAAACGACCGGTTTTAGTTATCGTAATACCCTGTGAAGACGCATATTTAAGCAAATGGTCCTTGTCTTTAAACAAGGACGGATCGACTCCGCCAATCTGCTCCAGTGCGTCGAACAGGGAAATCCGTTTCCACGTGCCGCCCAGTTCGATTCGATTGCCTTGATAGGAAATGACGGTGCCGCCGGTTATCGCTTGAGCAATTTGCGCAAACATCTGTTCGGTGAGGTCCATCAAGTCTTCATAGGTGGCGTAGGCCTGATAAAACTCAACCATGGTGAATTCCGGGTTGTGCTGGGTGGAGACACCTTCGTTTCTGAAGTTGCGGTTGATTTCAAAAACCCGTTCAAAGCCGCCTACCACCAAGCGTTTGAGATAAAGCTCCGGCGCGATGCGCAGATAAAGATCCATGTCCAGTGCATTGTGGTGGGTTTTAAAGGGTGTCGCCTCGGCGCCGCCCGGGATTGGCTGCATCATGGGCGTTTCGACTTCCAGAAAATCACGGGAAAGGAAAAAGGATCGCATAGACTGGATGATCTGGCTGCGTTTGATAAAAATGTCCTGAACATCCGAGTTCATGATCAAGTCGATGTAGCGCTGTCGGTAGCGCTTTTCCGGATCTTTAAGCCCATGAAATTTTTCAGGAAGTGGCCTTGAGGACTTGCAGACCAAATGAATCTGTGTGGATAGAAGGGTCCATTCGCCGGTCTTGGTGCGAAACAGGGTCCCCGCAATTTCAACAAAATCACCGACATCAAGACGTTTGAATAGGTTATATGACTGATCCCCCACCCTGTCTTTGCGCACATAGGCCTGCATGAGGCCGGTTCGGTCCCTGAACCGGACGAAGGCGGATTTTCCGAAACGGTTGATGGCCATCATCCGTCCAGCCACACTGAACAGGGTAGGATCTTCCTGCTGTTCATCCGACAGTCCTTGAAGATGACGATGGATATCCCTGATCGTATGGCTGACGGCCAAGCCGTTGGGGAACAGGTTTATTCCGTCTGCTTTCAGGCCGTCCGCCTTTTCTTTACGTTTACTCAGCAAGTCTTTTGCATTGTCCATTTTAACCCCGATTGATATTGGTTCCGCATCCATCCCTGTAAATTACGGTTGTCGTTCGGTTTCTGTCGATCGCTCTTTTAGGGGAGCAGGATTCATCGGTTTTTGTTTGACCCCACAATAAGGGCTCAGCTTAAAAATCGTAAACCACTTTTGCTATCTTATTTGATGAATGGTGTCAAGGATAGGGCAGTGCTGATGATTCTCGGCGAGGGGTTAAAAAGGGGGATCGAGAGGCGTTTATCGTCTATCGCCTCGCCTCAATGCACCAAGATAAAAGTGGACTGTCGCGTGATTGAGCATCGAAATCGACAAAAACCGGTTAACTCGGTTTCTGCCATCAATGCTGATATCCCTTCGCCAAAGGTCGGGAACACCCTTAAACGCCGAGCAAGGCGCAGATTGCATCGGGATCGTTGCACAATGATTTCAGGTGGGTCATGCACGCATTCAATTTTTGGATTTCAGCAAATACATTTCAAGAACAAAACCTTGGAGGGCAGTTTTGTTCTGCAACAATTTCGACCGGGCTGCGCCAGTGCATCGCTGGATACCGTTTCCTCATTGAGAACCGGGACCCGGGT
>JAHEIB010000221.1 GCA_024639645.1 Deltaproteobacteria bacterium | reverse complement strand
AATGTTCAGGAAAAAACCGGTAGAGGCGACTGTTTTCGACAGCGATAGTGTCCGTTTCGTTTTCCAGCTTGTTCCTGCTTTTATGCTCACTCAAACCGTGCAACCGTACCATGTAGATATGGCCAACAATCAAGAAGACCATACAGGCAGGTAAGACTAACATGTGGATTGCATAGAAACGGGTAATGGTGAACCCGGAAACCGTACCGCCCAGTATCAGATCGGTAATGGTTTCACCGATTATCGGGATATCACCGGGGATATTGGCAGCAACCACGGTGGCCCAGTATGCCTTCTGGTCCCAGGGCAGCAGGTAGCCGGTAAATCCAAGCCCCAATGTTGCAAACAGCAGAAGCACACCGGAGATCCAGGTCAGTTCACGAGGAGCCTTGAAGGCGCCGGCAAAAAATACCGAGAACAGATGAAGAAAAACCACGAGCACCATGGCCCCTGCACCCCAGTGGTGAAGTCCCCGAAGAAGTTTTCCCAGGGGGACATCATTCATGATATACTCAATGGACTGATATGCCTTGTCAGGAGAGGGGCTGTAATACATGGCAAGTACCATTCCGGTAACCGTCAGCAACGCAAAAAGTGCGACACTCAAACTTCCCAGCGTAGCCGACCAGCCAACGTTTGAAGGAAGTTTTTTGTACAGGAAGGGCTTTAAATTGGCATCCCAGCCGATACGATGCAGGAACGTTTCTTTAAACCTAGACATTATGACACCATTGCGATGAGGAGGTTTCCGTTGTCGATCTTATATTCCATATGATCCAGCGGTCTGGGCGGCGGACCAGCTATCACGGAGCCATCCAATGCAAATTTACCTCCGTGGCAGGCACAGAGAAACGAGTTCTGGGTTTTGTCCCATCTCACCGCGCAGCCAAGGTGGGTGCAGCGGCTGTCGTAGACGACAATGTTCTTGTCGTTTGACTGGCACCAGACCATGACCGGCTTGACGTTATCCTGTTTATAAATACCTATCGTTTCAGTGTAATTCAGATTCAGGGTGGTAACTTTGCCTACCTGCAGATCATCCATTTTGCCTGCGGGGACCCACAGGGTTTCCTTTTTGCGCATTGAAGGACCGACAAACGCGGAGGCCATTACCCCGCCGACCATCAGGGCGGTGGCAGCGCCAATACCCAAGGTCATTTTTGTAAGAAAATCCCTGCGTCCCACGTCAGGCTGGTTGTGGGTACAACCTACACAACCGTTATTGCTCATTGAAATGACAGGCTCAGCCTTTCCAATTACGGTTGCGGGTTCAACGTTCTCAATTTCGGCTGCGGCCTTTTCTTCTTCAATTTTGCGGAACGGCTCTTTCATGGCCATACGCTGGATGAACTTTATTGCCCTGGTGCTCGAGATCTCCTTTGGGCACACTTCCGTACAGTTGAATTCGGTTCGGCAGTTATAGCAGGACTGCAGAACCCGGTCCATACGTTCTGTAAACAGGCCATCCCGACTATCATTCAAGAGTGTAAAGGCCCGATTCAATGGTGCCGGGCCTGCGTACCCTTCATGATAATTCGCCATCGTACAACTGGACACACAGCAGCCGCAGGCGATACATTCAGTGGCAAGGCCAATAGCCTGCCGCTCAGGCGAGTCAGGTCTGATAATTGCCGGTTCCTCAACAATCTCTTTTGGCTCGAAAAATGGAAGACATTCTTCATAATTTTTAAAAAATGGATCCATGTCCACTACCAGGTCCTTAATAACCGGGAAGTGGTTGAGTGGCCTGATTGTTATTCGTTCATTGGTTGCAAATTCAGAGACATTTGTCTTGCAGGCCAGTCCTTCGCGGCCATTAATGACCATTCCGCACGAACCACACATGTTTACCCGGCAGGCATAGCGGAATGCGAGGGTTGCATCCTGCTCCTTCTGGATGCGGATCAGCACATCGAGGATCGTCGTGTTGCTTTCATCTTTTATCTGTAAATCGAATGTATCGAAATGACCGTCACCACCCTCGGTTGGATCATATCGATACATTTCAACCTTTCGTATATTCTCTTGTCCCGTTGACATGAGATTCTCCATTATCTATTTAATATAATATAAAATTTATCTAATCAGCCACCATACCAGCGCAAACACCACCAGGCCCAAACCCGTCAGCCCCCAAATAAGGGCTTTCTGATATTCAACCTTGACCAGATCAAAATCCAGGAGGATTACCCGAAGCCCAAGCGTGGCGTGGAACGTGACAGCCAGCAGCAAAAGAAACTGGAGCCATGGTTTGTAGGTGAGCACGATATGCAGGGGCAGAAGAACGATTATAGCAACGGCAGTTATACGTTGCCACATCCAGGCCCACATCCCTACAAACATGTTCCTTCGTCTGTTCGGGTCAAATTCACCCCACTGGAGCGGCTTGCGGTAGTTAATGGTATCTTCTTGTTTCATTAATGTTTCCTCTTTTCAATAGTGTCAAATCGACAAAGCTGATCCAGACTATTTCTTGTAATTTCGACATTCTTCGACAGTTTTGTATGTAAATTCAACAGGTTTACTGCTTATTTCCGGGAGACCATCGTCACCTCTCACCATGAAACTGTTGAAGAGCCCGATGTCATCATTCTGTTCAGGAAAATCACTTCGATAATGAGCCGCTCGCGATTCATTGCGAGCCAGGGCCGACGCAACCACCATATCGGACACATCGAGCATATTCATGAAATCTATATAGGTGTTCCACAGCATGTTGTATGGCCTCCCTCCAGTCAAACCAATGTCGGTCGCCGCTCCTCGTATCGTTGCAATTTCCCGGACTGCTTCCTCCATGTCACTTCCATTTCGTACGACGCCCACCTTTATCCAGTTGCACTCCTGAAGTTCCGCCCGCAGTTTAAAGGCATCCTCCCCCTTGTTATTGTCAAATGGACGGGTGTGTTTTTCGATCAATTCTTCGACCATTCCTTTGGCTGTCTCAGCTGGCTGACGTTTATTTTTCTCCATATACCGTGCCAACGATTTTCCGGCCTGTCGCCCGTATACGGTCGATTCGCAAATGCCATTGCCGCCCAATCGGTTCCCTCCATGAACACCCCCGGCATCTTCCCCGGCAACAAAAAGTCGCTCAATTGAGGTATGACAGTCTCTGTCAATATCAGCACCACCCATGACAAAATGGGCTGTCGGAGAAACGGGGACCGGTTCCCGGGACAGATCGTACCCAAATTGCCGGCACCGGTTGCACATGCCTGGAAAATTTTTCAGTACAAATTCCGACCCCAAGTGTGAAGCGTCTATCCGCACTCCCCCCTCTTCACATTCACGACCAGCCAACATTTCCAGGAATGCTGAACGGCTGACGACATCGCGGGTAGCCCGTTCTGCAACATCTGGGGCATAATTTTTCATGTATCTCTTGCCTTCACCGTTGTACAGGTAAGCTCCGGCCCCCCGCAATCCCTCTTCAAGCAGAGAGCCCGCCACAACACTGCCGGGGATAATGAGACCGGTAGGATGAAATTGTATCATCTCCATATCACGCATCACCACACCTGCCCGATAGAGCATACCGAGTCCATCAACGGACTTTTCAGGCCCGGGAGCATGAAAACGGTATTGTGTCGGTCCGCCACCGGTAGCCACAAGTGTTGCAGATGCTTCTGCAACAATGAAGCGGCCTTGTCTGATATCCAACAGCAAAGCACCGGTAACCTCCTGGCCGGACGAATCCAAGAGCAGATCAACAGCGCGACACTCCTCAAGCACGGTGATATTTCGTTTCATTACTTGCTCAGTCGTTCGACTGATCATCTCAATACCGGTTAAATCCCCCTTATGGACGGTTCGATCAAATGATTGACCTGCAAATGGTTTTTGATGAATGGTTCCATCAGGATTTCGATCAAAAAAACAGCCAAACCTGGTTTCCATTTCTTTAATCGTCGGAGTAGCCTGCTCGACCAACGTTTTAGCCAAGTCCTGATTATTTACATATTGCCCGCCTTTAAGCGTATCCATGAGATGTTTTTCATGGGAATCGGCTTCATTGAGAACCACATTGAGACCTCCTTGCACCATTCGGCTGCATCCGCCTTTGCCTTTCAATGCTTTGGTCACAATCGTAATATTCAACTCAGGATTGGCATCATAGGCATACAACGCCGCCAGCTGACCTGCGGCACCCATGCCAATAATTAAAATGTCCGTGGTAAATTTTTCTTGGGTCATCGGTTCACCTTGGTTAAAAATCAGATTCACCTTGGAGTATAGCAACATATGTGCCACGAGGGGACGAATCGTTTAAATAGCTGTTTAAGCGATATTTAAGCGAATACATGGCAAAGCCTGGTAGCGTGGTAGGCCCAAATGCACGTTTCACGGTGGGCTCAAAAGCCCAATTTTGGGCTTGCGTCGTTTTTCGGAGATGCTATGATCCAAGGCGTGATGTTTGAACGTAGTAGACCTACCTGAAGCTGTTTGAAAACAGTCAAAGCCAATATCATCGAGAAAATTAAATTTACAGGGATGAGCACATGCATTGGAATCTCAACACGCGCTATAAAATTCTGTTAGAAATCAATAATGCAGTCATCACGAATTTCTCTATCAATGACTTTTTCAAATCATTGTCAAG
>JAHEIB010000220.1 GCA_024639645.1 Deltaproteobacteria bacterium | reverse complement strand
GAGCAATGCCGTCGAGGAACTTGAAAAAAGCCTGAACGGACAGCCGGTGGCCGATGCCGGTAAATTGGTACAGGCATTTTATGCTCAGGAAACCCTCGAGACTCCGGGTGTAGAGATCCAAGACTGGCTCAAGGTCCTGGCAATCAGCGACCACCAGCAGAGCTAGAGGTATGAGGACGGCCCCTCGAAGGGGCCTCAGCTATACTCTGCTGATGATCGCTGATTTGTGTATATCCACATCCACATAATATTATGAAAAATGAACCGATAATTACACTGGATGCCATTACCGTAAGGTTGCGGGATAAGGTATATCTGCGGAACACATCCTGGCAGATAAAAAGTGATGAAAACTGGGCTGTGATAGGTCCTAACGGCGCCGGGAAAACAACGCTAGCTAAATCGTTAATTGGCAGCGTACCCGTGGTGGGAGGCAGAATTACCCACCACTACGGCACAGAGGATTCCGAATCGGTATATCATTCCATCGGATATGTCTCGCCCGAGCAACAGCGGGGTATCATGGATAAGGAAAACCTGCAGCTCGACTCACGTGATTTCAGCGGAAACCTTGATGAGGTCACAACGGTGGAAGACATCATCCTGGGCCGTGCATACCGTCAAGAGCCCGACACCGCTGATTACAGTCACCATCTGGGCAACGTGGCGAGCAAATTGCGGATTGAATCTATTCTTGACCGGAATATCCTCTCAATTTCATCCGGGGAGATGACGAAAACACTCATTGCCCGGGCCTTGCTAAAAAAACCACGTCTCCTGATATTGGATGAGCCCTATGACGGGTTAGACCATCGGTCCCGACAATCCTTGAAGAAAATGCTCGAGGGTTTAATTGAGGATCATATCCAGATTGTTTTGATTACCCACAGATTTGAAGAAATCATGTCGAATATTTCCCATGTGCTGCTCCTGAAAAACGGCAGTGTCTATGAACAGGGTAAACGGGATGACGTTCTAACCGAGGAGATGCTTCATGGCCTTTATCGGCAGAAATACAGTTTGCCGGAAGAAGCGCATGATCTACTCGCTTTTCCCAGCACCTGGAAACAGATCGACACGGATCATTCTGCCAAGAATAAAAATAAGACAGGCAACATTTTAATCAGTATGAAGGACACCACCGTCAAGTACCATGACCTGACAGTTCTTGACAAAGTGAATTGGACCGTAAGACAGGGGGACAACTGGATGATTCTGGGCCCGAACGGGGCTGGGAAAACGACCCTTCTGAAACTGGTTCTCGGTGAGAATCAGCAGGCATATGCCAATGAAATCTATCTTTTCGGCAAGAAAAAAGGATCCGGAGAGAGTGTCTGGGATATTAAAAAAAATATCGGATTTATTTCATCGGAGCTTCAGGTCCGTTATCCCAGACACCTGAGCGCCTTTGATGTTGTCTGCTCGGGATTTTTTGATTCCATCGGGCTTTATCGATTGTGCAGTGCTGAACAGAAAAAGATAGCCCGGGCATGGATAGACACCCTGGGTATTGATTCCCTGGCAGATCAAAACTTCGGACAGCTCTCGCATGGCCAGTGTCAACTGGTTTTGATTGCCCGCGCCATGGTAAAATCACCTGTGTTGCTGATGCTGGATGAGCCCTGTGACGGCCTTGACATTGCGAATCGGGACAGGTTACTGACACTACTCGGTTTTATCGGTGACCGTACAGATACCAACTTAATCTATGTAACGCATCATGAGGCAGAAATGATTGCCTGCATCACCCATGTGCTGTCTTTAGATCGTGGCAGCGTCGTTAATATAACAACGGGTCCCGGCAGTGGTGATATACAAAAAATTAACCTGCAGGAGATACTATGAAATACACGCAAGCCGGACTGGGACGCGTTTTTATCATGCGTCTCGAAGACGACGAAACAGTACACGAGGAGATTGAAAAATTTTGCCGGGAGCAATCTATCCGCGCGGCCTCGGTTATGATAATCGGTGGTGCTGACAAAAACAGCCGGCTGATTACCGGTCCTGCCCGGGGAAGGGAATATCCCATCGTACCCATGGAGCATATTTTGAAGGATGTGCATGAGGCCGCTGGTGTCGGCACCCTTTTCCCCGACGAAAACGGTGAGCCGGTGCTGCACCTGCACATGGCCTGCGGTCGAGAATCAATGACGGTTACCGGTTGCATACGCTCGGGGGTCAAGGTGTGGCACATCATGGAAGTGATTCTGATTGAGCTGACCGATTGTTCACCCGTGCGTGCCCATGACTCGAAGTTCGGATTTACGCTGCTTGACCCGGGTACTTCATGAAATAACCGGGTTAAAACATCAGCGACCACCAGCTGGGGATATGAGGATGACCCCTGGAAGGAGCCGGGGCCACCTCTGCTTTTAACCTCCAAACATATCATTTGACCCCTTCATTTGGATCAACTCATTTGGAGATGATCCAAAATCAAGTGCACGTTTTTTAGGTGCAGTTCCGCCGCAATACATTTTTCCCGAAAAAATAAGCCATGGCAGCGGCAAGGGCCATAATCAGGAAGCCGCCAAAAAACGTACCGGTAAAATCCTTGGCAAGACCAAAGACAAGCGTAAAAAGGACGGCCCCCAGATTGGCTAGAAAGTTTACGAAGCCAAACGTGGTTGCCAGGGAAGCCGAATTCACCGTGCGGGATACCAGCTCGAACACCGCACCGAAATTGAGGGATGCAAACCAGACGGCAGCCAGTGCCAATGCCAGGGTGACCAGGGGAATTTGAATGGCATAAAGGCCCCAAAAGAGAATAGCTATCACCATAATGGATCCATTGACGATTCTTAGAGCAGGGACCTTTAAAATGAGAAAACCGCCTGCCAGGCGGCCCAGTCCACCGACCAGCATCGTGAGGGCACCGCCCCAGACAAGCTGGGTGGCGGTCGAATCGGCCCAAACCTCGGCTAATAAAGAAGGCACCCAGTTACCAAGTGTCATCATGGATCCGTATGAAAGGGCATGGTAGCTTCCAAGAATCCAGCCGGCCTGTTTTCGAATCACCCGCCCCAGGGGCAGGGGCGCAGCAGCTCTGCACGGTTGTTCATCCAGATTTATAAACGACCAGAGGAGAATCAACAGCACGCAGCTGATTCCCGGTAACAGATATGACCATTGCCAGCCCAGGGCCAACAGTTCGGGAATTGCCAGATAGGCCAGAATGCTGCCTATAGAAAAACAGCTGGCGAAAAACGCCTGGAAAGTACCACGCATGCCGATTGGGCTATACAGGACAATCAATTTCATCACGGACACAAAGGATAATCCGCTGCCAACACCCGTCACGATTCGTCCGGCAATGGCCAAATCATAGCTGGGAGCCATGGCCGGCAACAGATTACCGCAGGCCATGAGACCGATACTCAGGGAAATGCTCATTTTAATACTCAACCGGTCGGCCAGCATGCCGGCTGGAATCTGCATCAATGCATGGGTCCAGAGCAAAGCGCTCATCAAGACCGAAGCACCGGTATAGGACAAACCGTACAGGTCCATTAAAAGCGATAACGCCGGCGGGATATTTAAAAAGATAATTCCGAAGTTGAATCCCGCCAGAAGCGCAAAGATGATTTTTAGATTCATGTGCTTTCTATGTCCGTGTCGATAAGCATGTTTGTCAGACAATATAGCAGGCATCTATTATGGCAGGCCATGCAGTTTGTCAACATGGGATGCACTCAAATATAAAGTGTTCATTATAGCGTTTGTCAGAATAACGTTCCAAAACCGCTCCACAAATAACCTCAGACAGCCGCTCGAACTTGCGACTGAACGTTCGTAAGGAACGCCGGTTTCAGGTGTTTGTGATGTCAAAGCGACCCGGATCGCCGGACGTTTTGGTCGGTGTTTTTCACTTGACAAGAGGGTGGATTTCATTAAGTATAATGCTGTCATATTGTCAGACAATCATATTGGAAAAGGCTGACAAAAAACACAGTAATGGAGGGAAAGATTTTGACTGCCAACAGATTGCCCCTTAAACCCATGCGGCGAGTACTTGTTTCTGATGAAATCATAGAACAGTTCAAAAACCTCATTCTGGAAGGAACCTTGAAACCAGGGGATGGTTTAGGATCGGAAACAAATTTGGCAGCGCAAATGAACGTGGGTCGCAGCACCATCAGGGAAGCCCTCAAGGTCTTGATCCATCTCGGGTTTATCGAGAGAAAAGGTAAGGTCGCCGTTGTCGCGGAGGGCGTCAGGGGCGGTATGCAACCCCGTGAGATTATTGAGCGGTTCAGGGCAAATCGAAATTTTCTGGAAATGATAGAGGTTCGAAAAATCATTGAGCCGGATATTGCAGCCATGGCCGCAACCCGGCATGAAAGCGGTGACCTGGATCCGATACGGCAGGCCGTGAATGCAATGAAAGAATCCCTTGGAGACATAAGTGCGTTTTTAAATCACGATTATAATTTTCATCTGCACATCGCCCAGGCCTGCCGGAACCAGCTTCTGATCGAAATTACCCGCGGAATCCAGGATATGCTTAAAAAAACCCAGGCGTATGTTCTGCGAAAGAGTGACAGCATCCATATCCGATCTCTCGCCTTTCACACCAAGATTTTCAAGGCCATTCAAAAAGGACAGCCCGAA
>JAHEIB010000003.1 GCA_024639645.1 Deltaproteobacteria bacterium | reverse complement strand
AGAAGTTTTTGGCCTATTTTCAGTCGTTCAGCAACACGTATGCCCCTGTTGAAAGCCTGAGGCATCTCTATGAGGAAGCCATCAGCGTAGATGGTATCGTGGGTATCTCTATTGGAACCCGGCCGGACTGCATCGACCAGGAAAAACTGGCCCTACTCCAGGAAATTGCAGGCAAGAGCCTTGTCTGGGTCGAATACGGGCTTCAATCAGCCCATGACAGCACGCTGGCCCTGATCAATCGGGGACACGATGCAGCCTGTTTTGCGAAAGCGGTTGAGAAAACCCAAAACAGAGGTATTCAGATGTGTGCGCATGTCATCCTGGGGCTGCCGGGTGAAACCACTGACCACGTGCACCAGACAGCTAAATTTATTTCACAACTGGGCATCCACGGCATCAAGCTCCATCTACTCTATGTCATCAAGGGCACCCGGCTCGAAACCCTGCTCCAAAAGGGATCTTACCGTTGCCTGACACAGACCGCCTATGTGGATCTGGTTTGTGATTTTCTGGAGCGGATTCCCGAAGACATGATCGTTCAAAGACTGACCAGTGACCCGCACCCGCACGAACTGGTCGCGCCTCACTGGTCCCTGGATAAAATGGGAACCCTGTCTCGGATTCAAAGGGAACTGGAACGCCGGGACACGCATCAGGGCAGGCTTTCTTGACAATACCCCTGGCATACAATACCTTTAACCAAATGTTTCAAGTTTAAAGCGCATGTGCACCGATCTGACAGGACCGGGAAACCGGAGGAAAGAAATTATGTCTGATCATTCCGACTGGCACATTCTTGTCATCGACGATGAAAAAGACATTCTGGATGTCATGTGCCTCACCCTGAGCGATAAAGGCTACCAGGTAACAACCGCTCCGGATGGAACAAGCGGTCTCGACCTGTGCCGCAAGGTATCTCCCAGGATTGTTATCACGGATATCCGGATGCCGGGGATGAGCGGCCTCGAGGTTCTGGAGGCCGTAAAGGTTCTCGATCCGGACATCGAGGTGATCGTCTGTACCGCTTTTGCAGAAATGGATCTCGCCATCCAGGCCCTTCAACTTGATGCCTCCGATTTTATCACCAAACCCATCAGCGACCATGCCCTGCACCTGTCTCTGAAACGCGCAAAACAACGTTACACATCCCGCAAAAAACTACAGGATTACACAAAATTCCTTGAAAAACAGGCTGCGGACCAGGCCCAGATTCTTCACCAGGATAAAATGATGTCCCTTGGAAGGCTGGCAGCCAGCGTGGTTCACGAAATCAATAATCCCCTCTCAGGTATTCTCAATTATATTAGGCTCATGTCCAAAATCATAGAAAAACACCCTTTGAAAGAAGTAAAAATAAATAAATTCAAACAATACCTGGAACTTGTGGAATCCGAAACAGAACGGTGTTCACAGATTGTTTCCAACCTCCTGGCTTTTTCCAGAAAATCACCACCAGCCATGGGCCCTGTTCGCATACAGGAACTACTCAATAAATGCACATCCTTGAGCCAACACAAACTCGCGTTGCAGGACATTGTTTTGACCACCGCCTTTCAACCGAACTTTCCCGACATCCAGGGGGACGCCAATCAGCTGCAGCAGTGCATCATCAACCTGATTTTCAATGCCATCGACGCCATGCCAGAGGGAGGAGCCCTACATATTGACAGCCAATATCATACGGACAAGACCCATGTGACCATCACGATTACGGACACAGGTGTCGGAATCCCGGAAGACAATCTGCCGCATATATTCGAGCCTTTTTTCACCACCAAACAGGAAGGCTACGGCGTGGGTCTGGGGCTCTCGACAGTGTATGGTATTATCGATCACCACAACGGCCGGATCGAGGTTAAGAGCAGGCCGGGAAAAGGCACGACATTTATCATCCGACTGCCGGTGACTGATAGCTGCTAGCTCGTAGCGGGCTATCAGCTATGAGCTAATAATGCGAAGCAATTTTATCGGAGTTTCCAAATGTCTTTAGATCATAAAAGAATAGATGTCATCCGGAGCGATCAATCCCTGGCAATCCTCGATGAACTCGGCGTCGGTGCCTTTACTGTGGATCTCGGCCGGAAGGTAAAGTCCATGAACCTGACGGCCCAGGCGCTCATGGGTTTGAAAGAAAATGATGTCAAAGAGAAAGATTGCCGTGATATCTTCACCGGTGTTCCCTGCATGACCACCTGCCTTCTGAAGGGGAACAGCAATGCCGTCACAGACGAGCCGGAGGTGGAAATCATCAATGAGAATGAAACGGCACGCTTGCTAACACGGATGGCTATCCCGATTTATGATGCAAGTTATCAACTGGCCGGCTGTCTCACGATTCTCCAGGACCATTCCCCCATCGCGGACCTCATCGACCGCATTCATTATGAGGAGCGCAGCCTGAAAATAATCCTGGACAATCTCGATGTGGGTATTTTTACGGTCAACCGAGGGGGCTACATAACCTTTTTCAATAACAAAGCCGAGAAAATATCCGGTTATGACCGACGCCAGGTCCTGGGAAAATCCTGTTCAACTATTTTCGGAAACGACGGAACCAACGATCTCTTCCTCTTGAAAGAATCCATCAAAAAAGGAATCAAGCAGAGCATCCGGCAGGGAGAAATCATTTCCAACGCCGGTGAAAAGGTTCCCGTCAGAGCCAATATCATTGCCCTGAAAAACGAAAAAGACGCCATCGTCGGTGGGCTGGCCACTTTTCACGACCTTACCCTCGAACACCAGTTGGATCAGGTTATCAGCGACCGATACACCTTCCACGATATGATCGGCAAGAGCCCTGAGATGCAGAAAGTGTTTGAAACCGTATCCGTTATTGCCGGAACCGACGCGACCATCCTCATTGAAGGGCCCACGGGAACCGGCAAAGACCTTCTGGCAAAGGTCATCCACTCTTCCAGCCAACGGGCATCCTGCCCCTTTGTCAAGGTCAACTGCGCCGCCATTCCGGACAACCTGCTGGAATCTGAGATGTTCGGATACGTCAAAGGCGCATTTACAGGCGCCGATCGGGACAAACCCGGACGATTCAACGAAGCGGATGGCGGCTCTATTTTCCTGGACGAAATCGGTGATCTGCCTTTGTCACTTCAGGCAAAACTATTGAGGGTACTGGAAGACAGGGAGTTTTATCCACTGGGGAGTCGCCATACCCGTAAAGTCGATGTGCGAATTTTATCTGCCAGCAATAGAAAACTCGACAAGCTGGTAGAAAACGGATTGTTCCGAGAAGATCTTTTTTATCGGTTGAATGTTTTCAGACTTAGACTCCCGACACTGAAGGACCGCAAGATAGACCTACCCCTGCTGTTACGGCATATACTGAGACGGCTCTGTGCCGCCAGGGGCAACCACCCGGTGAATATTTCAAAATCCACCCTGGAAATACTTCTCAAGTTTGATTATCCCGGCAACGTGAGGGAACTTGAAAACATTCTCGAGCACGCCCTGATTATCAGTCAGGAACAGGAAATTCTACCCGAACACCTGCCCGAGCACGTTCAGTTCTCTTCCCCGGCATCGGATATGCAAACAGCGCTCTCCGATCTTAGTGCTGATGCATCAGCCTCAATAGAACGCCAAAAAATCATCCAGGTCTTAAAACAGCAGGGCGGAAACCGAAAAGAAACAGCCCGTACTTTAAATATGGATCGCACCACCCTATGGCGAAAGATGAAGCGGTATCACCTACTTTAGCTGCTTCGGCGATAAGCTTTGATCATTAAACGATACGCAGCATAATGCTTAAAACTTATCATTTAATGCTCATGGAGAGCGCAACGATGCCAGGCAGGAACAAAATAGCCAATGAGATCCCCATTCGTCCGTTGTTGAACCGAAACAGCGAGCGCTAACCCCGAGGTTTGCTGCGGTGTCAGCGAGCAGATCAAATAGATAAAATCATTATCGAGATGCATAGCACTGCCGTCAGGCAGAGCATTCACTGCAGCTTGCTTCAGGGTACGCTTCAATTTATTACAATCCAGATCTGTTAACCAGACAATCGTATTTTAATACCTTGGCACGTGCGTTCCTTACGAGCGCTTATTTGCAAGTTCGAGCGGTCGTTTGACCTTATTTGTCGAAGCAATTTAGGAATGCTATTCTGACAAAGCCTATTCCCCTCGGACCCTACTTTTTCCCTGTTCGTAAATACAACTCCGCCAGGACATCCCGCCTGATCTCTGTAAAAGAACCATATATATCAATGATGCGCTCGCTGGCACCCTTTGTTACATCCGGTGCCTTGCTTTGAAAGCATCACAACGCTGCATCAATGTTGCACTTACGTTGCAATATGTTTCAGGAAATTTTTAAATCATATTATTAATAAGTTACATCACATATGTTGCGTTTATTGCAACATATGTGATGTAGCAGGGTATGACCTGATGGGAAATATTCATTTTATACCAATTATTTCTGTAAGTTATATATCATTATAAGTTTGGCACGCTCTGTGCTAATTCATCAGATAAACCTGAATAGCAACAAAGGTCTGAGATTGCACTGTGTACATTCCTCTCTGACAGACCACAAACGCGAAAGCATTTTTTTCCGGGAGGCTTTTGGGGTGTCTGCAAAAATCGTGAAAAAAATCCTTGTGGTGGACGATGAGGCAGATACGAGAATTTTCCTTATAAATCTCCTGAACGCCAGCGGATTCAATGCAATTACGGCGAACAACAAGGCAGACGGGTTCAAAAAAGCTATTACAGAGCATCCATCCGTCATCATCCTCAACATGATGATGCCGGGAAAAAGCGGCATCCATCTGTATCAAAACCTCAAGCAGGACAAGGTCCTCAGGCATATACCGGTCATCATGCTCTCTAACCTGGATAAAGACACGTTTCTGAGATGCCAAAACGTATACGGTTACAGGCACTGTGAAGCCTATGAATTAACCGATACGTTCATGGAAAAACCGCTGGAAACCGAGGATCTCCTGACGACAGTTCAGGATTTGTCTACCCTGGAACATGGATAGGTGGATATCCAGATGCAAAAAGTCTGCATTACTTCGTGTTTCATGTTTGAACCGTTGCAGGAATTAAGGGTTCAATTGAAAATTCTAAATGCTTAGGGAGATGATCACATGTATAAGGAAATCGACCCGGAACTTTACCAGGAGGTAGCAAAGTTCGGGGCCAGAGACATGGAAATCTGCATGCAATGCGGCACCTGCAGCGCGTCATGTCCCCTTTCCACCGGCACAGATACATTCCCTCGAAAGATATACCGCTATCTTCAGCTGGGTTTAAGAGACAAGCTGCTCCAGTCACCCGTCCCGTGGCTCTGTTATTATTGTGGTGAATGCAATTTAGATTGTCCCCGGGGTGCCGAACCCGCAGAAACCATGATGGCAACCCGCCGGTGGTTGACCACCCAGTACGACTGGACCGGTCTCGCCAAAAAATTCTATCTCTACGAAACATGGGAGATGGGTGCGCTGGGTGTGGTGGCCCTGGGTATCATCGCTCTATTCTGGTTTTTTCACGGCCCCATCATTACCGATCATGTGGCCGTCAATACCTTTGTGCCGGTTCTGTGGATCGAAATCGGCGATCTTGGCATGGCGGCTGTGCTGTCACTCTTTCTCCTGTCAAATGCATTCAGGATGTTCCGATTCATCATGAGCGACACGTCCGTACCTTTCCGGCTTTATCTGACCGAAGCCAAATCCTTTGTGCTTCATTTTGCAACCCAGAAGCGCTGGCGGGAATGCAGTGAGGACAAAAGCCGCTGGCTGAAACATTTTCTTCTGGTATCCGGCTACATGACCATGATGACCCTGATTATCGTATTTATCCGCTGGTTTCAGGTGGATGATAGCAGCTGGCATTTCTCGAGCCTCTTTGGATACTATGCCACCGGTGTCATCCTGATCGTTACCATTGAAATGTTCCAGAGCCGACGCAGAAAACAAGAGGCCCTCCACCGCTTTTCAGAGCTTTCCGACTGGCTTTTCCTGATCCTCCTTTTTCTGACCACCCTGACCGGTATCATCATGCACATGGTGCGCCTGGCCGGCTGGCCCATGGGTACGTATGTCATGTATGTCATCCATCTGGCCATCGCCGTGCCCATGCTGGTCATCGAGGTCCCTTTTGGAAAGTGGTCCCACCTCTTCTACCGCCCCCTGGCCCTGTTTTTGACAAGCGTTCGGGAAAAAGCTGCAAAACCCTCTTCCGTGGACATGCAAAACGTCAAGACGCGTATTGGAGAGCTGTTTATGGTCTGCTTGCAGTGCGGCACCTGTACCGCTGTCTGTCCCTGGAATCAGGTATCAGCTTACAGCCCCAGACAGATTCTTCGCCAAATCGGCCTGGGTACCGGTACCGTAAAGAGTGTCGATGACGCTGCATGGAACTGCGTCACCTGTGATGCCTGCGGGGACGCCTGCCCCCGGGGAATTCATCTCATCGATGTAATCAGATCCGTCCGGGAAATCCAGAACATACAGGGGCACACCCCGGCGCCGTTCGAAATCCCTTTGCAGCAACTAACGGACAAAGGTAACCCCTGGGGGGGAGACCCCGGGCAACGATTGTGCTGGTCAGAAGATATCCATATACCTGATTTCAAACCGGAACATACCTATTGCCTGTTCACGTGCTGCACCACGGCATATGACGAAACACCGTCCCAGACATGCAATCAGGCCGGCCGGGCGCTCCTCAAACTGCTGCTGCAGGCAAAAGTAGGATTTGGCAGCCTTGGAAAAGAAGAGCGTTGTTGCGGAGACCCGGCCTTCCGATTAGGTGCTGTAGACCGTTTTTCAGACCTTTCACATGAGAATATGTCGCTTTTTCAGCGTCGGGGTGTTGAAAGGGTCCTCACGACCTCACCCCATTGTCTTGAAACCTTTCGAAAAGCGTATGCAAATACCCGGGCGCACATGGAATTCGAACACTACACCGTGCTCCTTGATCGACTCGTCTCAAAAGGAGATCTGGTCCCAAGATTCGAAGTAACAAGCCGTGTCACCTTTCACGATCCCTGTTACCTGGGGCGTCACAACGGCATTTACGACGCGCCGCGCCGTATTTTGAAGGGCATCCCGGGTCTCAGCCTTGTTGAAATGCCTGACAATCGTAACAACAGCCTCTGCTGCGGGGGCGGGGGCGGGGGCGCATTCCAGGATCCTTCCTCCAATGACCGACTGGCAGTGCAGCGAATTGAACAGGCCCTGAACACTGGTGCCGGTGTGATCGCCACGGCCTGTCCCTATTGCACACGGATGCTCCAAAAAGCCATCATGAACCTCGGTATCCAAGAACGCATTGCTGTTCAAGATATTGCCGAGCTACTGATTCAATCCATTGAGATAAGATATGAACACCCCATGCCTGTCCATATCAATTTAGAACTTGACCAGGAGGCCCTGCATGCCTGAACGCGTCGGATTCTACATCTGCCACTGCGGCATTAATATCGCTTACCGTGTCCGGGTGGAGGAGGTGGCTGCTTATGTAGCGACCCTCCCGAATGTAACCGTATCACGGGATTATCTGTTCATGTGCTCGGATCCGGGTCAGGAATTGATTGAAAATGATATTCGGACCCACCATCTCACGCGTGTGGTTGTGGCATCCTGCTCTCCAAGGATGCACGAAAAAACCTTTCGGGCTGCCTGCCAGCGCGCCGGTCTCAACCCCTACAGGTCCTTCCACATGGTCAGTGTCCGGGAACATGTTTCCTGGGTGACCCTGGAGGAGGAAAAAGCAACACAAAAAGCCAAGATTATAGCCGGAGCAGGCATTATGCGTGTTGTTCACCAGCAGGAATTAACACCGGCGGAATTTCCCGTCTGTACAAACACCCTCGTGGTAGGCGCTGGTATCGCCGGCATGCAGGCATCCCTGGATATCGCCAGTGCCGGTTTCAGGGTATACCTGGTAGAAAGAACGCCCACCATCGGGGGGCACATGCTCCAGTATGACAAAACCTTTCCCACCCTGGACTGTGCGGCATGTATTGGAACACCGAAAATGGTCTCTGTGGGCCAGGAGCGCAACATTGAACTCCTGTCTTACAGTGAAATAGTGGATGTCAGCGGATTTATCGGCAACTTCAAAGTCAAAATCCTTCGCAAAGCACGTTATATCGAAACCAACTGCACTGGGTGCGGTGAGTGCGAAAAGGTATGCCCTGTTACCTTCCCCAATGAATGGGATGTGGGCACCAAGCTGAGAAAAGCTATTTACCGACCATTTCCTCAGGCCGTTCCCATCACTTACACCATAGACAAACTTGATCGGGCACCATGTGTTCAGACATGTCCTGCAGAAACCAACGTCCAAGGCTATATCGCTCTTATCAAAACAGGCCGATACCAAGAGGCGGTAAAACTCATCATGGAGAAGATACCCCTCCCCGGGACCCTTGGCCGTGTCTGTCCGGCACCCTGTGAAAAATCCTGTCGCCGGGTCGAGGTGGACACCCCGGTTGCCATCCGTGAGTTGAAGCGTTTTGCCGCCGACCAGGTGAACGTTTCCGACCTACCTCTGCCCAAGATCGAAAACCGTTCGGAAAAAATCGCCGTCATCGGTTCCGGACCCGCCGGTCTCACCGTGGCCTATTACCTGAGACTCAAAGGCTACCGCATCACTTTGTTCGAGGCCCTCGGCCAGCTGGGAGGAATGCTCCGTGTGGGTATCCCCGACTATCGATTGCCAGCCAAGTTGCTGGAAAAGGAGATCCAATATATCCTTGATCACGGAATCGACGTTGAAACAAATGTACGTTTCGGCCAGGACATATCCCTGTCGGATCTTGAGTCAAAAGGATTTTCTGCCGTTTTTCTGGGGATTGGGGCCCATGGCTCCCTTCAGATGCAGATCCAGGGAGAGGAGCGGGTCGCAGAGGTCATTGATGCTGTAGGCTTTTTGAGGGAGATCAACCTGGGGAATCGAGAAGCCCCAGGCAAACGGGTTGTCGTTATCGGTGGTGGAAATGTCGCCATAGACGCGGCACGGGTAGCCAAACGTCTCGGGGCTGAACATGTCACGGTGGTCTACAGACGTTCTGAACGTGAAATGCCTGCCTACGAAGAAGAAATTGCCGGGGCCCGGGAGGAAGGTATTGAAATCTCCTTTCTCACAGCACCTGTGGACATACAGAGCAAGGATGGGCATGTAAGCGGGTGCACCTGTATCCGGACAGAACTCGGCCCTACGGATGCCAGCGGACGTCGGCGCCCTGTTCCGGTAAAGGGTTCCGAATATATCGTACCATGCGACGCCGTCATTCCCGCTATCGGACAGAAAATTGATGTGTCCTGGGCCACAAAAGAACCCGGTCTGGAATTGACCACGCGAAATACCATCAAGGTCAACCCTGGAACAATGCAGACCAGTCTCCCGCATGTTTTCGGCGCCGGTGATGCCGTCACCGGACCGGCAACGGTCATCGAAGCGGTTGCCGCCGGCCACAAGGCTGTGGCAGCCATCCATCGCTATCTTTGTGATGAAGATCGCCATGGAATCCTAGAACAACCGGAGGTTGGACCACCCCCGGGAAACAACTGGAAATCCGTCTCCGAAGATATCGAGACAAGCCCCAGGGTCGTGTCCACCCTGCTGGACCCACAGCAGCGGGTGAAAAGTTTCCATGAGGTCGATCACGGTTTTTCAGAGGAAGCGGCAACAGCGGAAGCCGCCCGGTGTTTGGATTGCGGAGGGTGCTGTGATTGTAAACTGTGCGTGGATGCCTGCGAGGCAAAAGCCATCAATCATAACATGACGGAAACAATACAGGATGTCGAAGTGGGCTCCATCGTTGTTGCTACGGGCTTTGACCCCCTTGATCCAAGCCCCATGACACAGTATGGATACGGCCGGTATGCCAACGTCTTCACCAACCTGGAATTCGAACGCCTGTCTAATGCCACCGGGCCTACGAGCGGCCGGCTTTTGAAACGCGACCCTGATGATCACCTTAAGTTCACCAAGCCACCCAAAAGTGTGGCTATCCTGCACTGTATCGGCAGTCGCGACATCAACTATCATGAGTACTGTTCCCGCACATGCTGTATGTATGCCCTTAAGTACGCCCATCTTCTCAAGGACAAGTGTGGTCACGAAACCCAGATTTACAATTTCTACATCGACATGCGTTGCTTCGGCAAAGGCTACGAAGAATTCTATACGCGTGTCCAAAGCGAAGGTGTTCGTATGATCCGCGGCAAAGCCTCAAGTGTGAAGGAAGTCGACAACATGCTGTGGGTAACAGCGGAAGACACCCTCTCCGACAGTCTATTGAAAATTCCCGTGGAAATGGTGATCCTGTGTACCGCTATGGAGCCACGTCCCGATGTAAACGATGTGGCCAGAATTTTCGGTATTTCCACCGGAAGCGATGGCTTCTACCAGGAAGAACACCCCAAGCTCGAACCCGTTTCCACCGCTACGAGCGGTGTCTTCCTGGCCGGCGCCTGCCAGGGACCCAAAGACATCCCGGATACCGTCGCCCAGGCCAAAGGAGCCGCTGCCGAAGCACTTTCACTCAGTGCTTCCGGCCAGGTGGCCGTGTCACCGATGATCTCCACCATCGACCCTGATATCTGCATCGGATGCCAGGTATGCATTAGCCTCTGCCCCTACACGGCCATCGAATTCAACGAGCGCAAAGGCATCAGTGAAGTCAACGAAGCCATCTGCAAAGGGTGTGGCAGTTGTGCCGGATACTGTCCCAGTGGTGCAGCCAAGGTACGTCATTTTACAGACAAGCAGATTTTTTCTGAAATTGAAGGGCTATTGGCGGGATAGACAATGCTCTACATAAATATTAGTAATGAATTATAACACCTCAACATTCTTAAACAGAAAGTCATTATGCCTGCGGCTGTCATTTATTGACACTTGCTTCGCGTCATTCATCGTAGCTATAAGCTCTCGGCTGTGTGCAAGGATAAATGACGTGCGAAGCACTAATGTCACGCAAAGCGTAAATGTCGCCCGCAGGGCAAATATAGGAGACATATTATGGACGATAATTTCGAACCCACCATCCTGGCTTTCTTCTGCAACTGGTGTACCTATACGGCGGCAGACCTGGCCGGCACATCGCGCCTCTCTTATCCACCGAATATAAAAATCATCCGGGTGATGTGCAGTGGCATGGTGGACCCCAAGTATGTCATCAAGGCGCTCCTGGAAGGTGCCGATGGTGTTCTGGTGAGTGGCTGCAATCCCGGCGACTGCCACTACATCAACGGGAATTTCAAAGCCCGCCGACGTATCAAACTGTTGAAAGAGATTCTGCCCAGTTTCGGATTTGAGCCTGAACGGCTGAGGCTCACATGGATAGCGGCCAGCGATGGTGTTTTGCTGGCTGAAACCCTTCAGGAACTCGTGGCTCAGATCAAGACCCTGGGACCCAGCCAGGCCAGGATGCAATTGGTGGGGTGAGGAAGGGTTGGAGGGTTGAGGGATGGAGAGAAAAGACCGGGTTCTGGGGGTCGAGAATCCAAGGGTGGCTGGGAGCTACCAGCGAATAGCCAAGAGCCGACAACCGCCAGGTTGTCCTAGGAGGACCGAATGGTAATAACGGCCAAAATAGATGTTAAAGATCATGATCTGCTGGACGCGCTGAGGGGGCTTTTTAAAAATATCCTGGCAAAGGAGGATGTCAATGCCATCCTGGCTCCCTGTAGGCTTCCCACAAAAAAGATGGTCATGCCGACCCTCTTGACAGACCCGGTCTCATTGAACAGCGTGGACCCCCTGTCCCCGGCGTTTCCAATGAACAATGCCAAAATCGTGTCACGCCTCACACGTAAACCCTCGGGTGGTACCATAGCAGCCGTGATGCGCCCATGCGAAATCAGAGCTTTTGTGGAACTGGTCAAACTCAAACAGGCACGCACCGACAAATTGATACGCATCGGCATTGACTGCCTGGGGGCGATGGGGAACAGGGATTATCTGAACTGGGCTGGCGAAAACGGCGATGGGGCCGCGAACACATTTGCCGCTCAGGTGCTTTCCGGAAAAACCCCCGACATGGGCAGTGTCGAACCGGCACAGGCATGCCAATCCTGCGAGCTTCCCGTAGCCGAAGGTGCAGACATCAGCATCGGCTTTTTCGGTGTGGATACCCGTCAACAGATCCTTGTTCAGGCACTTACGGACAAGGGTGGCCATCTTCTTGAAAGCCTCGATCTCTCGGCTGCAGAAGAACCTGCCTCGCGCAGGAAAGAAATAGAACGTCTGATTTCGGAAAGAACGACATTTCGAGACAATATGTTTGCTGAAACAGCCGGCAAGACGGACAGCGTGGAGAAACTGAGCGCCTATCTGGCCGGATGCGTAAACTGTTATAACTGCCGGGTTGCATGCCCCGTGTGCTACTGCAGAGAGTGCGTTTTCGTGACCGATGTGTTCGATCACGAACCCAACCAGTATCTGCGATGGGCCAGAAAAAAAGGGGCCGTAAAAATGCCCACGGACACATTGCTGTACCACATCACCCGTTTGGCGCACATGAGCACCGCCTGTGTCGGATGTGGACAATGCACCAACGCTTGTCCCAATGACATCGCAATCATGCCGCTGTTTCGCATGATCGCATACAACACCCAGCGGGCATTCAACTACGAAGCCGGCAAAAACCCAGAAGAAATGCCGCCTCTTTCTGAATTCAAGGAAGACGAATTTGCTGAAATCGTAGGTATACACAATTAGCTGACACCGCATAGCTGATAGATGTCAGTGCTACGCGCTATGCGCTATCAGCTATGAGCTGAATTTGACGCCGTCAAATTCCCAGGAGGTTTATAATGGGTAAAAAAATGGGTAAAGCCCTGGTAGTGGGCGCAGGCATCAGCGGTATCCGCTCGGCCCTGGATCTGGCCGAAAACGGGTACGGTGTTACCCTCATCGATCGCGAAACATATATGGGCGGCATTCTCAGTCAGCTGGACGATCAATTTCCATCAAACCATTGCGGCATGTGCAAGATGCTGCCCCTTGTCAAGCGTGACCAGTCATCTCAGTTTTGCCTTCGAAAGGGCCTTTTTCACGAAAATATCGATATCCGGCTCAACACGGAAGTCGTGGCCATAGAAGGCGAGCCCGGCAAATTTTCAGTGTCCGTGCGAAAGAAACCCACATGGGTCGATCCGGAACGATGCGTTGGCTGCGGCGCCTGTGAAACGGTTTGCCCGGTGGAAATTCCCGACGCATTCAATGAGGGTTTGACGACGCGCAAGGCAATTTACCTGCCCGTTCCCCACACCATCCCCAACCCTTATGTCATCGATCTTGCAGCCTGCAACCACTGTGGAGAATGTCAAAAGATTTGTCCTACCCAGGCCATTGAGCTTTCGCTTGAAAAACGTAAAGAATTTTATGTCCTGGTGGTGGATGACGAACTGATCGTGCGCGACTCCCTGAAGGCGTGGCTGGACGAAGAAGGTTTTTCTGTGGATGTTGCCGAATCCGGGCCCATGGCGCTCAAAAAGCTGTCAAAAGCGTCGTTCAACCTCATGTTGACGGATATCAAGATG
This sequence comes from Deltaproteobacteria bacterium, assembly GCA_024639645.1. GTDB lineage: Bacteria > Desulfobacterota > Desulfobacteria > Desulfobacterales > B30-G6 > B30-G6. Next base: position 29,820 of record JAHEIB010000003.1, on the reverse strand, counting down.
CCCGGAATGGATGGCGTCGAGCTCCTCGAGAAAGCCAAGGAAAGTTTCCCTGACCTGTGTGTATTGATGATGACCGCTTTTGCCACGGTGGAAACCGCCGTGGAAGCAATGAAAACAGGCGCGCAGGATTATCTGATGAAACCCTTTGACCCGGAACAGATGATCGCAAAAATCGTTCAGGTTTACGAAGAGATCGAAGCCGGTGACGTTCAATCTCTTGAGGTGGGTGCCATTGTATTATCAGGTGGCACGGCATATTTTGATCCAACCGAATCGAAAAACATTTATGGCTATAGGACAAACCCCGGCGTGATTACCAGCCGCGAACTGGAACGGATGCTGAGCGGCACCGGGCCGACACAGGGTCGGCTGGTGAAACCCCAGGATGGTAAAAATATCGAGAAGATCGCCTGGATACAGTGTGTAGGCTCTCGAAATGTCCAACTCGACGCAGATTACTGCTCTTCCGTCTGTTGCATGGTTGCCATAAAAGAAGCCCTGCTGGTGATAAAAAAGAACCCCTCGCCCGTTGAAACCACCATTTTTTACATGGACATGCGCACGTTTGGAAAAACATTCCAGCGCTATCGTGACAGCGCAGAGCAGGAGCACGGTGTACGATTTGAAAGGGCCCGCATCCATTCCATCACAGCAGATACATCGACCGGGAAAGCGCTTATCCGATACGCCCAGATCGACGGGAGTATCCATAATGAAACCTTTGATCTGGTGGTGCTGGCCATAGGCCAGCGCCCGGCACGTGGTATCGAGGTATTATCAAAACTGATCGAGGCGCCCCTTAACCCCTGGGGCTTCATCCAGACGGAAGCGCTTTCTCCTGTGACCACCGACCGATCAGGTGTACTGGCCGGCGGATCGTTTTCAGGCCTCAAAGATATCAGTGAATCCGTAATGTATGCATCTGCGGCGTCTCTGGAAGCCTCCAGAATCATTCATGCTGCGGGGGGGTCTCTTTCAGATGAATCTTTTTCTGAGCCGGCATTTCAGGATATCTCAAAAGAAGAGCCGAAGATGCTGGTAGCTGTCTGCAATTGCGGGAACAAATATTCGGAGCATCTGGACGAGGAAGCATTGACACGCCAGCTCCAACAGGATCCGTGTGTGGACAGGGTCGTTTTTCTCGGACAATGCTGTACAGCAACTGGATGGGAGGAACTCACCGGGATCATTAAAGACCGCCGGCCCAACCGGCTCCTCATAGGCGCGTGCCATCCGTACCTTTTCATCCGAAAACTGAGAGTGTTGGGCCAACAAATTCATCTGGATGCCGAAATGATGGATGTGGTGGATATCATGTCCCCGATCTTCACTCAAACCCAAAATCCAACAAACCAGCTATCGGCTGTCAGCTACCGGCTATCAGCTTTAAAAATGGGCATTTCCAGGCTGAAAAATATGGATCCGCTACCCACATCCATGCAGCCCGTCACCAGGAGGGCCCTGGTGGTCGGCGGTGGTATTGCCGGGATGCATGCCGCCCTGGCAATCGCGGATCACGGCTATCCCGTGGACCTGGTAGAACAAAGCGACAAGCTTGGTGGAAACCTGCTCTGGCTGCATCAGACCATCGAGGGTCTATCTCTGGAGCCGTATCTCAATGAAACCGTTCAAGCGTCAGAAAATCACCCCCTTGTCCATATTCACCTGCAATCAAAAATTACGGCCGCATTTGGTGATGTGGGAAATTTTTATACAAGCATCGAAAACGGTGACGGAAGCATTGAGACGATTCAGCACGGTGTCGCCATACTGGCAACCGGCGGCAACGAAGCCACAACCTCTGCGTATGGTCACGGTACCAGTCAGGCCATCATGACCCAAAAAGAACTGGAATCGGGTCTCGCAAAAGGTGATGTTGACCCACAGAAACTCGATTCCGTGGTGATGATCCAGTGCGTGGACTCCAGACAAGAACCGAGAAATTACTGCAGTCGGGTCTGTTGCCCCACATCGTTGAAACACGCCTTAACGCTTAAAAAGGCAAACCCGAAGATTGCTGTTTATATTCTTTACCGTGATATGATGACTGTTGGATTCACCGAGCGTTACTTCACAACTGCCCGCAAAGAGGGGGTCATCTTCATCCAGTACGCGTTGAATAACAAACCCCGGGTAAGTGCTCCCACAAAAACGAATACACCCCTTGCTGTTACTGTCACCGATCCCATTCTGAACAGACCCCTGGAGATAGAAGCCGATCTCCTGGTTCTTGCCACCGGTATGGTTCCGCAATTGCCGGCAACACTGGCGGAGGCTTTTGCCGTTGAAAAGGATCAAGATGGGTTTTTTCTGGAAGCGGAATCCAAGTGGCGCCCTGTAGACGCGATCAAAGAAGGGGTCTTTGGATGTGGAATTGCCTTATCCCCCAGATCAATACCGGACACCATCGCCACTGCCGGGGCTGCCGCTCAAAGAGCATTACGAATTCTCACTCATGAAACGTTGTCTGCCGGGAAAATTATCGCCTCGGTGCGACACAGCCTCTGCAGTCTTTGCGAAAAATGTATCGACACATGTCCCTACCATGCAAGACATCTGGATTCGAACCTGGAGAAAATTGTGGTCAACCCTGCCATGTGTCAGGGCTGCGGCAACTGTGCCACGGCCTGTCCCAACAGTGCATCCGTGATCCAAGGCTTTTCCGATCATCAAGTTCTGGACATGATCGACGCAGCCATGGAAAGCAACTGGCCATCACTATCCATTGTGAGTCCCGGCGAACCCAAGTCGTGAGCTATTTATGTTTAATTTTTTCAAAAAATTACGTACAAAGCTCGTCTCCAAGATCGTATTGACCATCGGTCTTGTCTTTCTGGTGTCTGTTTCAATATGGGCCTATGTCAATGTGCGCTATCAGAAGGAAAAGGAGATGCAGAATATTGTGGGAACCACCGACAGACTCACTACCACTATCCGGCTGGGAACGCACTACGCCATGATGCTCAATTCCAGGGATGATATCAACCAGATCATCATGAACATCGGAAGGCTGCCTGAAATAGAGAATATTCGAATATACAATAAGGCAGGGGAAATCAAGTTTTCGAACCGACCCTCTGAAGTCGATCTGTCCACAAACATCAAGGCCGAAGCCTGCGACATCTGCCACCGGTCAGAACCACCCCTTTCCGAGCTCGCTCTCCACGAAAGGACGCGTATATTCAACCATGCCGAGGGGTATCGGCTCCTGGGCATCATCAGCCCTATCCGAAACGAACCAGGCTGCTCCACGGATGATTGCCACATCCACCCCCGGGACAAGAAGATTCTCGGGGCTCTGGACCTGGTCGTCTCTCTAAAAAAAACAGATGCGTCCCTGTATCACCTTCAGCGTGGTATTATCAGCATGTCCATCTCCGTTTTTCTGCTCACATCCACCATCATCTTTTTCTTCGTGCTGAGGTTTGTCAACCATCCCGTCAAAAAACTCATCACCCGCACCCAGGATATTGCAAAGGGTGACTATGAAAGCAAGTCCCAACTGTCGCAGAAGGATGAAATGGGTCAGCTGGGAGATGCCATCGATAAAATGGGTTCAGAGATCGCCCAAAAAGAAAAGGCTCTCAATATGCAGCGGGACGAATATATGCAGCTGTTTGAGCAGGTTCCCTGTATCATCACCGTCCAGAATCGAAATTATAAACTGCTGCGTTACAACAAGGAATTCTCTACCCGGTTCGACCCCAAACCCGGAGATTTCTGCTACCACGCCTACAAGGGCCGTTCGGAAAAGTGTAAGCGCTGCCCGGTTGAATGGACCTTCGCGGATGGCAAGTCATACTCCACAGAAGAGACCGGTTTTGACAAAGACGGTACCGTCAAACACTGGATTGTGCGGACTTCGCCCATTGTCAACGATAAAGGCGAGATTGTCGCCGCCATGGAGATCTCCCACGATATCTCCAAACACAAGCAGCTAGAAGTTGACCTGGAGCGATCCGAAAAGAAATACCGCGACATATTCAACAATATACCCAACCCCGTGTTTGTACTCGACATCAAGACCCTCCATATTCTGGACTGTAATATGAGTGTTGAGAGCGTGTACGGGTTCACCGCGGAAAATATCGTTGGCAGATCATTCCTGGATCTTTTCCGGGAAGAAGAAAGGGAGCATTACGCCACGATGCTGACAGCATCCGCCGTCATAAACCAGGCCAAGCATCTGGCCAAAGACCGCAAAGAGCTTTTCGTGGATATCCGTAATTCTCTTTCCGAATATTCCGGGCAAGAGGTGCTCCTGGTCACCACAAGTGACATCACCAAGCGCCTGGAGGCGGAACAGCAGCTGATCCAGGCCAGCAAAATGGCCACGCTGGGTGAAATGGCCACGGGTGTTGCCCACGAACTGAATCAACCCCTGTCGGTCATCAAGACGGCCAGCAGTTTTTTCATCAAGAAGATCAGCCGTGGTGAAGATATTGAAAAAGAAACCCTCGAAACCATGCTGATGAAAGTGGACAGCAATGTGGACCGGGCTGCCCGGATTATCAACCACATGCGGCAGTTTGCCAGAAAAACAGACATGGCACTGGAAAAAATTTCCATCAACGATGTCCTCGTGAGCGCATTTGAGATTTTCAGCCAGCAACTGAAAGTCAGGGGGATAGCGGTCATCAAGGATATGCAACCGGAGTTACCCAAAATCCATGCCGATCCAAGTCGTCTTGAACAGGTATTCATCAACCTCCTGCTCAATGCCAGGGACGCTATCGAGGAGAAAATATCTTTTGCAAACCGGGTTGATCATGAAGAACGGATTATACTCAAAACCTATCTCGATGGGGACCGCGTTGTCGCCGAAGTCTGCGACACAGGTATCGGCATTCCAAACCATGTTGCAGAAAAAATATTCGAACCTTTTTTCACCACCAAGGAAGTGGGTGCGGGTACCGGTTTGGGTCTCTCCATCAGTTACGGCATTGTCAAGGACTGTGGGGGAACCATCATGGCGTTGCCTAACAAGGACCAGGGTGTCTGCTTTATTGTGTCGTTTCCGTTACCATAATAGAGGGTTCGAGGGTTCAAGGGTGAAATAAGGGGTCGAGGCTAGCTAACAGCTGTAAGCCACAAGCGGTTAGCAGGCTTTCAGCTTACCGCTTAAAGCTTAATGCTAAGGGAAGAAAAATGAACACGTCCCAAGACAAGAAAAAAATTCTCCTGGTGGATGACGAAGAAGACATCCGTGATGTCCTCGGCATGACCTTGTCGGACATGGGATATCAGTTGTTGACGGCGGCAAATGGCAAAACAGCATTGGAAACCTTTCTTGAGGAAAGACCGCCCATTATCCTGACTGACATCAAGATGCCCCTCATGGATGGCATCGCTCTTTTGCAACACATCAAACGCGAAAATCCCGAAGCGGAAGTCATTATGATCACCGGCCACGGCGACATGGATCTGGCCATTAAAAGCCTTAAGCATCAAGCAACTGATTTTATTACTAAACCCATCAACATGGACGCCCTTGAAATTTCCCTGAAACGGGTGGAAGAAAAGATTGTCACCCGGAAGCAGCTCCAGGAATACACCGAAAATCTTGAACGACTCATCCGCGAAAAAACCGAACTCCAGGACAACCTCTCAAACCTGGGTCTCATGGTGGGATCTATTTCACACGGGATCAAGGGGCTGCTGACCGGTCTTGATGGCGGTCTCTATCTTCTCGCTTCAGGATTGAAGACCAAGGACATTTTGAAGATCGAGGAAGGCGGTGACATCCTCAAAATGATGGTGGAGCGGATTCGACGAATGGTGAGCGACATCCTGTTTTACGCAAAAGAGAGGAATCTCAGATGTGAAAAAATCGATATTCTCACCTTTGCCAATGATGTCATCCGGGTCGTTAAACCCAAAAGTAAAACATTCAATATAGCGCTGGAAAAAGATTTCGATTTCTCGGCCGAGAAAATTCATATCGACACAGGCTTTGTCCATTCAGCCCTCATCAATATCCTCGAAAATGCCATCGATGCCTGTATCAAAGACGATCGGAACAAACAGCACAAGATAGTGTTTTCAGTCAAGAATGACGAAAAGCATCTTTTCTTTATCATTGGTGACAATGGTATCGGAATGGATATTGAGACCCGGGACAAGCTGTTTTCACTTTTTTACTCTTCAAAAGGCCGAGAGGGAACCGGGCTGGGGCTCTTTCTTTCCAACAAAATCATCGCTCAGCACGGTGGATCCATCCATGTGGATTCCGTTGAGGGACAGGGCTCTCAGTTTACCATCAAAATCCCTTTTAAAAAATAAATTTGCTTGGCGATCTTGTAAAACGCGACCTTGCCGCTTCTATTTCTGATACGCATGCCATACCCGAAAAATACTCTAATTACTGGCTGTTTCCTTGGCCAGTTCTTCGGGCCCCATGGTCCAGAAAGGCTTTCCACTTGAAGTCAGTCTGACCTTCAATTCAAAGTAGTCGCCTTTTTTGATCTTGGAAGCCATGAAAATGAATTCGTCGTTGATTTCCGCCCATGAACCCCTTATTTTAAGCCTGTCACCTTTCTTGATCCCGATATCTTTGACTCCCAGATACCACTCAGGGCAGATATGCACCGGGGTCGTGTCCCCTTTTGATTCCTCCACAAGGAGTATCACAGCCGGGGCCATACCCTTCAGCGGCACCACGGTGGTTACCTTTTTGACGGTGCATCTGATGCGGTCCATCTCTGATGCATCGTAGTACTGGTTGTAGGTGCTGCCCAATTCCCATCCGCCCATGTCCTTGGGCCCTTCAGCAAAAGTAGCGCCGGCTCCCATGGCAAACAGTATAGCGACAAACAATATCCATCCATACATCCCTTGTGTATGACTATTATTACCTGTCATTTCTTTTTCCTTTCCTAGTATAATAACCTATTAAAAAATTTATAAAAATACGAAGACCCTCCTGGTCTTTTCCGTGTTCCCGTCCTTTCGTGTTTTCTTGATAAAAAGGCTATTCTCTTCCCGGACAACAGCATTGTCGGGGCCCACCAAGCAGTCTATCCGGATTGTATTTCAATCACGACTATATCTAATATGACCATGTCAAAAGAGCTTGTCAAAAATAATTTTCTTATCCACAGCAATACCGATATTAATTTTAAACGCCTGATCGATCTGACAGGAATTTTTGAATCCTGTTTTTCACATCCTCTGAAACAACCGGGTCTACCCAGACAATTTCCCTGTCGGTCTTGAACCATGTGATCTGGCGTTTGGCATATCGCCGGGTGTCCCGTTTCAAGGTCCGGATGGTTTCCGGCCAGTCCATACGACCTTCCAGAAAATCACCCATGTGACGATAACCGATGGACTGCATGGATTTCAACGCGCCGGAATACCCTGCCTCCCGCAGGCGCCTGACTTCATCCAGAAGACCCGCCTGGATCATCATGTCCACACGCTGGTCGATCCGTTCATAAAGCCGGTCCCGCTCCATATGCAGGCCAAATTTCAGTGTCGTCAGTCTGCTTTCCTGAAACCGGTGTCGCTGCTGATATACGGAAATGGGAACCCCTGCTGTTTCATATACCTCCAAAGCACGTATGATACGGTAGGTATCATTGACGTGTAATTTTCGCGCAGCAACAGGATCGACCTGTTTCAAGCGCTCAAAAAGAACCTCTGCCCCCTCTTTTTCAAGCTTTTGTTTCAGCCGAATCCGAATCTTTTCGTCCCTGGGCTGCGCACCAAACAGACCATAAATCAAGGATTTGATATAAAGACCCGTGCCCCCCACCACGAGCGGTACGACCTGACGCGCCTGCAATGCCATTACAATGGGAAGTGACAGTGTGGCATAGGACTCCGCATCGAAGGACACGTCCGGATCGATGATATCCACCATGTGATGGGGAACCATGGATCGTTCTGCCGGGGTCGGTTTGGCCGTGCCGATATCCATATGCCTGTAAATCTGCATGGAGTCCGCACCGATGATTTCTCCCTGGAATGATCTGGCCAGTTGGATGGCAAAAGATGTCTTGCCGATGCCTGTCGGACCGCAGAGAATGATGGCTTTTGGTTTTATCATTTCAATGTCGTTGCCCATTTTATCTGTCTCACCATACTGTGCCCATAGCCTCAATTGATATTAAATATAGACCATTGACACCTACCTTGACAACACTGACTTATGGCCTTTTTATGACCCCGAACATAAACGAAACCATTTCGAACAAAATTCATGGAATACTATTGACAACCAATTTAGCACAATATACACAACTCAATTGGTTCTTGAACCATCGTTTTCGACAAATCGTCTGTCGATCCTGCTAAACGCTTGATAGCGATTATGGTTCACGACATCAATTAAACGATTAAACACCTAACCCAGGAGATAGAGGTCATGCCTAAAGATTTAATTGGATCGGTCATGGTCGTTGGTGGCGGTATCGCTGGTATGCAGTCCGCATTGGATCTTGCCGATTCCGGGTATTATGTATATCTGGTAGAGAAAGGTCCCTCCATCGGTGGCGCCATGTCACAGTTGGATAAAACATTTCCTACCAATGATTGTGCCATGTGAATTATCTCACCGAAACTGGTCGAGGTCGGCCGGCACTTAAACATTGAAATACGAACACTCAGCGAAATTGAAGAAATCACCGGAGAAGCCGGCAATTTTAAAGTCGAACTTACCCAGCATCCCAGATATATAGATGAGTCCAAATGTATCGCCTGTGGCATCTGTGCTGAAAAATGTCCTAAAAAGATAATCGATACCTACAACATGGGCCTGGCAAAGCGAAAATCAGCATATGTTGAATATGCCCAGGCTGTTCCGTTGAAATATGCCATTGACCCCGATTCCTGCATTTATCTGAAAAAAGGCAAGTGCGGTGCCTGTAAAAAATTCTGCGAAGCCGATGCAATCGATTTCGACCAAAAAGAGGAAAAACATACCCTTCAGGTAGGTTCCGTAATTCTTGCACCCGGGTTTAAACCTTTTGATCCTTCACGCTTTGACAACTACCAGTATGCCAACTTGCCAAATGTGGTCACGTCGATGGAATTCGAAAGAATTCTGTCAGCGTCTGGACCCACCATGGGGCATGTTTCACGGCGTTCAAAAGACAAAGCCGAACCAAAAAAAATTGCCTGGTTCCAGTGTGTTGGCTCCAGGGATCTGAATAAATGCGATAATTTTTATTGTTCTTCCGTATGCTGCATGTATGCCATCAAGGAAGCGGTCATTGCAAAAGAGCATATCGGGGAGGACCTGGATTGCTCTGTTTTCTATATGGACATGCGAACACACGGAAAGGAATTTGAGCGATTTTACGAAAACGCGAAAACCAAACATGGCATCAATTTTATCAGAAGTCGTGTTCACACAGTCAATCCGGTTCCGGAAACAGATGACCTTGAAATCAGATATGTTACAGAAAATGGAGAAATCGTATCAGAAATATACAATATGATCGTTCTCTCAGTCGGTCTTGAGACATCTCCTGAGATCGTGAGTCTGGCGCAAAAACTGGACGTTGATCTCACTGAAGGAAACTTCTGTAAAACCTCATCATTCGATCCGGTCCTTACATCGAAGGAAGGCATTTATGTTTGTGGTGCATTTCAGGGGCCCAAAGATATACCCCAGGCTGTTGTTGACGCCAGCGCAGCAGCGGCTGCAGCCGGAGAAAAATTGGCGGCCGCACGTAACTCACTTACCAAGACCCCTGAAAAATTAGTAGAAAAAAACATATTTGGTGAGCGTCCCCGGATTGGCGTATTTGTCTGTAAATGTGGTATCAATATCGCCGGTGTCGTTGATGTGCCCGGTGTGGCAGAATATGCGGCATCTCTTCCCTATGTAGACTTTGCAACCGATAACCTATATTCGTGTTCTCAGGACACACAGGAAGTCATATCTCAGATCATCAAGGAAAAAAATCTAAACAGGGTCGTGGTGGCAGCATGCACGCCAAAGACCCACGAACCGCTTTTCCAGGAAACACTCATCAATGCCGGTTTGAACAAATACCTGTTTGAAATGTGCAATATCCGAAATCAAAACTCCTGGGTCCATAAAAACAATCCCGATCTGGCAACGGAAAAGGCAAAGGATCTGGTTCGAATGGCCGTCTCAAAGGTTGCCCTCATGGAGCCTCTTAAAGAAGCTGAATTAGAGGTCAACCAGACGGCACTCATCGTTGGCGGTGGCGTTGCTGGTATGGCTGCTGCACAAAGTCTTTCGGCCCAGGGATACGAAACACATATCGTGGAACAAAACTCTCAGCTTGGCGGCCAGGCACTCAGCCTGTTTAAGACAGCCAAAGGCGAAGACATACAGGAAAGGTTGTCGACCCTCAACAGTGAAATCAATTCAGACGACAAAATAACGGTACACTTGAATACAAAACTGACAGAGGTCGAAGGCTTTGTCGGCAATTTTAAGACCAAACTGTCTTCAAATGGCGATGATCAGGTTTTGGAGCATGGTGTGGCAATACTTGCCACGGGGGCGGCAGCATTAGAGCCAAAGGAATATCATTATGGAAAAGATTCACGAATTATAACGAGCCTTGAGTTGGATAAAAAACTGATTGAAGGGGATCCTACGCTCAAAAGTCTAAATTCGGCAGTTTTTATACAGTGTGTCGGTTCTAGAGAGCCGGATCGTCAATACTGCTCGCGCGTATGTTGTACGCATTCAATCGACAATGCATTGGAATTGAAGAAACGAAACCCGGAAATGAGTGTCTATATCTTATACCGGGATATCCGGACATATGGAGAAAGAGAGATCCTTTATAGAAAGGCGCGTGAAGCCGGCGTTATTTTTATTCGCTATACCTTGGAAAACAAACCTGAGGTCCTCATTGATGGAAACAACATCACTGTCAAAATCACAGATCATGTACTGGGTCGCCCCATAGAAATTGGCGCAGATCTGCTTTCCCTTGCGTCCGCCGTCATACCCAATAAAGATGAAGCACTGGCCCAGTTTTTCAAGGTGCCTTTGAACGACGATGGTTTTTTTGTAGAAAAACACGCTAAATTGGGGCCATCGGAATTTGCAACCGACGGGGTTTTTCTCTGTGGTCTGGCCCATTATCCCAAACCCATCGATGAGTCCATCGCACAGGGGAAAGCTGCCGCTTCGCGTGCCATCACATTGCTTTCACGCCAGATAATATTTACGAGCGGAACGGTAGCGGCCACCACACAGGCGGACTGCAGTTCCTGCGGTGTATGCATATCCATATGCCCCTACAATGCGCCCTCATTTTTGGAAGAGGGTCCCTTTGCTGGAAAAGCGCAAATCAATTCAGTTCTGTGCAAGGGCTGCGGTCTTTGTGTCGCTTCCTGCCGATCGGGAGCGATCCGTCTGAAAGGATTTGATAATGATCAGATTTTTTCGCAGATTTTTTCGATGAATGAGGCAGTGTAGCGATAGGGTCGGAGGGAGATACAAGAACTGAAGGGTCCAAGGGACCGAGGGTTCGAGGGTTGCTAACAGTCTAGAGCTGACGGCACCTAAAAGGATGCAGTCTAAACCCCAAAAAGGCTATATGGAGATCGAAATTCGATCTCTTATCAATATGTAATAGCAAACAAGACACAATTGAGAGAGGAGACAAAAAAATGTCTGAATGGGAACCGAAAATTGTCAGTTTCCTGTGCAACTGGTGCAGCTATGGCGCTGCAGATCTTGCCGGTGTCAGTAGAATGGAGTATCCCTCCAATATTCGGGTTATCCGGATACCCTGTACCGGTAGAATGAGTCCCAAGTTTGCATTGGCCGCACTTCGGGAAGGTGCGGACGGTGTTTGGGTGTCCGGGTGACATCCCGGCGAATGCCATTACCTGGAAGGTAATTACTATGCTCGTCGAAAATTTTCGCTTTTCATGAACCTGATGGAACACATGGGTATCGAGTCTGATCGTATCCATTTCTCCTGGATCTCCTCGGCCGAATCCACAAAATTTGTGAAAGTGGTCAAAGAGGTGACCGAAAAGGTGAAAGCCCTGGGACCGCAACAGCATTTTAAAAAAAATGACGCCAAGGTAGCTTAACATGTTAGATTATATAGATAAAATTAAAGAAATTTCCGAACGCCTGTTAAAAGACTGCTCGGTGGAGATGGTCATTGGATTCCGCAAGGGAACCCTGCCCATGATGAATGAACCCTGCTTTGCCAGAACACCTGAGGATGTCGGACAATTTGTCTGGGACAGCAATTGCGGTATCAACCTGGCCAACTACCTCACCGATCGAAAAGAGAGGATCGGTATCGTCGCCAAAGGCTGTGACACGAGAAACATCGCAACCCATATCATTGAGAACAAAATCAGCCGGGAGCAGCTCGTGGTGATCGGTGTCCCCTGCAAGGGCATGATCGACAAGCACAAAATTGCCACCCTTTTTGCGGATGAAATTCAGACTGTGACCGAAAACGGAGAAAAAATCCTGGTGACGGCAGGCGGCAAGGAAACCCCCTTGAACAAATCAGATGTCCTTCAGAAAAACTGCGCGGTCTGTACGCATCGCAACCCGGTTTTTTATGACGAGCTTGCTGCGGAAAAGGTTGAAGAACAACAGGATGTGGACCGGTATGCGGATGTGCAAGAAATTGAAGCCATGGATACCCAGGAAAAATGGGATTATTTTGAATCGCTCCTGTCACCCTGCATCCGCTGCTATGCCTGCAAAAATGCCTGTCCCCTCTGTTATTGTCCCACGTGTTTCGTGGATGAAGCAAAACCCCAGTGGGTGGGCAAAGGACAGGACCCTACGGATGTGAGAACGTTTCATTTCTTACGGGCCTTTCACTGCGCCGGACGGTGTACCGACTGCGGGGCATGCGAACGTGCCTGCCCGGTGGGGATCAATATGCGGGTTTTCACCAAAAAGCTGGAAAAAGACTGTTTCGAACAGTTCGGCTGGGAAGCCGGGATGAGTCTCGACGAAAGACCTCCCCTTGATACATACCGGCCGAATGATCCAAATGATTTTATTAAGTGATTGGTGTTGGGTATTTAGTGGTTGGTGTCTGGAGCAGGATTTCAATGTGAACGCCGGCACGTGACAACATTACAAAACACAAAACACAAATGACCCTATATAAGGCAATTGATTATGAAATTAGTAAAAATCGACAAAAAGCAGTGGGCAGAAGGATTGGAATCGCTAAAAAAATCCTTCCGATTGTTGGGACCGGTCAAGGAGGATTCCTATTATAGCTTCAAGGCGCTCAAAGAGGGCGAACAACCTGATTTTTCCTTTCTGAACACGCGCTTGTCACCCAAATCACTACTTTTTCCACAATCCGAAGCCATTGTTGAATATTCTCTTGATGAGCGTGATGAGGATCACCATGTCATGAAGGCCATTGAGACGGATGATTCACCCCGTGCGGTATTGGGTATTCGACCCTGTGACGCCAAAGCCGTAACCCTGGTAAACCTCAATTTCGACACATCCGAATACAAGGATCCCTATTGGGTAAAAGCACTGGCGGCCACCACATTCATCGGCCTGGCCTGTGATACGCCTAAAAGCACCTGTTTCTGCACCTCTGTAGGATGCGGCCCCTATCATGAGGAGGGCCTGGATCTTCTTCTGGCGGATGAAGGGGAAACATATCTGGTCAAGATTTTGACCGAAAAAGGCGGGAATTTTCTCAGTACCGCAGGCCTGGAAGCGGTCGATGAGGACACAACCCTTTTCGATGCTAAAAAGAAAGCAGCAGAAGCCAAAATTATATCCACCATCGCAACAGACAACCTGAAAGGTCAGGACATTCTGGATCTGCATGAAGCCCCTTTCTGGGAAGATATCTCATTTGCCTGTCTCAACTGCGGCACCTGTACATACACCTGCCCCACCTGCTGGTGCTTTGACCTTCAGGATGAAATTCACGGCAAATCCGGGAAACGCTTTAAGAACTGGGACAGCTGTATGTTCCCGCTCTTTACCCTGCATACCACCGGTCACAACCCCCGGGGCACCAAACTTCAGCGGGTTCGACAGCGGTTTATGCATAAATTGAAGTATTTTGTAGACAAATACGACCAGGGCATCATGTGTGTCGGTTGCGGCCGGTGTGTCAACCAGTGCCCTGTCAACATCGATATCCGAAAAGTTTGTGCGTTGATGAATGATCATAAAGTAGATGAACAGGCCTGCGCAGTGCAGGAATAGGCATATAAGAGCAAAGAAATAAATGGAGGACCACGTGCAAAATCCATATGTACCTTATCCGGTTCGTATCGATGACATAGAGGTTGCGACCGAAGATAAAAGTTTGAAAACATTCAAATATGTGTTCTTAAATGACGGTGATGAGGAAAAATTTTCCTACCAGGCCGGTCAGTTTGCAGAACTTTCCGTGGCAGGTGTCGGAGAAATCCCCATTGGCATCGCTTCTTCACCGGTTGAAAAGGGTTTTGTAAAATTCACCGTATTTAAAGCCGGTGTGGTGACATCACATCTTCACAACATGAAGGTCGGCGACATCATGGGTCTGCGTGGCCCCCTTGGGAACTGGTATCCCTGGGATTTTTTGGAAGGAAAAAACATCCTTATTGTGGGTGGCGGTTTTGCATTTACAACCCTTCGCTCTTCCATCGTCTATATGCTGGATCCTGCTAACCGACCGAAATTCGGAAATATTGATGTTGTTTACGGTGCCCGGACACCTGGGATGCTGCTTTACAAAAATGAACTGGTGGAGTGGGAAAAACGGGATGACATCAATATGCATCTCACCATCGATGCCCCTGCCGAAGGGTGGGAATACAATGTGGGTTTCACCCCCCCGGTAACGGAACAGAAAGCACCCCAGGGCGATGACGACACCTATGCAATTGTCTGCGGCCCACCGGTCATGATTAAATTTACGCTGCCGGTGCTCGAAAAGCTAGGCTATGCCCATGACCACATCATCATGTCCCTGGAGAATCGAATGAAATGTGGTTTCGGTATGTGTGGCCGGTGCGGTATCGGTAAAGAACTTGTGTGCAAGGACGGGCCCGTGTTTACACTGGACCAGATCAACCAAACTCCCAGGGAATATTAATTGAGGATGCAACATCCCTATTTTTCGTGTTGACAATGATTCACTTATCATTTATTAAATATTCTTCCTAAAATTATTAAGGTCTGTAAAAGACCTAGCAGAAGAAAATCTATTATTAAATAAAGGAGGGTTGTTAAATGCCGGAAGTAGAATTTATGGGTAAAACATTTGGTGTTGACGAGGATGGATTCATCGATTCCTATGAAAACTGGAGTGCCGAATGGGTTCAGTTGGTAAAGAAAGAAGAGGGAATCGAAGAATTGAACGATGAACACCAGAAAGTCATCACGGTTCTCAGAGAGTACTATGAGAAAAATGGGATTGCACCGATGGTTCGTGTCCTTTCAAAAGTGACTGGATTCAAACTGAAACACATCTACGAGCTCTTTCCATCAGGACCAGGCAAGGGAGCATGTAAGATGGCCGGTCTGCCGAAACCAACCGGGTGTGTATAACCACCTGATCGGTAAATCGATTGACTGTACTTGTTCATGACAAAGGCTCTGCAGCTCCTGCAGAGCCTTTTTTTGTTGAGCCCATGCTGCCGATCAGCCCGGTTATTCCATGGAAGATGTTATGATCCTGACCATTAAAACAAAACAGCAGACAGAACTTATCGATATTACCAACAAGATAAGGACAGCACTACAATCCCACGATATACAGGATGGATTCTGCTTTCTGTACGTTCCCCACACCACTGCCGCAGTAACAATCAACGAAAGCGCGGATCCAAGTGTCCCATCGGACATATTGATGGTACTCAACCAGGTTATCCCCTGGAAAGCGGGCTATCGTCATATGGAGGGGAATTCACCTGCACATATCAAATCGACACTGGTGGGCGCTTCTGAGATGATCGCCATCGAAAACGGACAGCTGGTACTGGGAACCTGGCAGGGAATATTCTTCTGTGAATTCGATGGGCCACGAACCCGGAAGTTGCATCTGCGTATCAGCTCTAAGCTATAAGCTGTAAGCCCTAAGCTGCTTTTGGCTTACGGCTCAAAAGATAGTGATACAGCATCTTGCTATAGAATAGTGCGGCGTTGACAATAAGGATTGAACAGCTGACATGCCACCATTTGACGATATTGATAAAAAAATTCTGAACCGGATACAATCCGACTTTCCCATTACCCATAGCCCTTACCGGGCAGTGGCCGATGGTCTCAAACTGCAGGAAGCAGATGTCCTGGAACGGGTATCCAGAATGCGAAAGCAGGGTCTCATACGCCGGATTGGGGGAAATTTTGTCCCGGAAAAGTTAGGCTATGTCAGTACCCTTTGTGCCGCATCCGTGCCACAGGATAAAATCCAGCACTTCACTGAAATCGTCAACCAATACCCTGGTGTGACCCATAACTACCAGCGCAACAACCACTTCAATATCTGGTTCACCTTCATCGCGTCTTCCCGTGAAAAGATCAAAATCAATCTCCAACGGATTGCCGATGAAACGGGTATTCAAGAGATACTCAATCTACCGGCAACACGTGTGTTTAAGATCAAGGCGCATTTCAAACTATAGGAAAATGGGCAACAACACCCCCCTCTACAACAGCCGTATCTCCAATACCTATCTGGAATATATTTCCAGTAATTACCCTGATATAGAGATTCCACCCCTTCTTGAATATGCCGGAATTGAAAACTATGAAATAGAAGACCATGCCCACTGGTTGACCCAGGGCCAGGTTGACCGGCTTCACGAAATCATGGTTGAAAAAACCGGCAACCCGGATCTTGCCAGGGAAGCCGGCAGGTATACCATTCTCTCCAAAAAAATCGGTGCTGTAAAAGAATACACCTTGGGTCTCATGAGTCCTGTCATGGTGTATCTTGCCACGGGTAAGCTCTACCGCATCATGAGCCGTGGTGCCCACATCGAAACAAAGAGTATCCGTTCCAACCTGGTACGACTCAAAGCCACCCCCAACAGTGGTGTAGAGGAAAAACCGTATCAGTGCGCCAACCGTATGGGGACACTCGAGTCCTTACCAAAACTCTTTACCGACAATTTCGCCACAATCGAGCACCCGGAATGCTACCACCGGGGAGACGATGCCTGTATTTACATGATATCGTGGAAAACAACCCAGTCGACATTTTGGACCCGTATCAGCAAATACGCGCTTTTGGCGACCCTGTTATTGACCGTTGTTTCTGGTCTGATTTTTTCAATGACCCACACATTGATACTGTTTTTGGTGTCCAGTCTGATGACACTCATCATCTATTGCAAGACTATCCATTCAAAAAACGAAGAGTTGGCCCGGACCATCACTTCCCAGGGGGACTCAGCCAAAGACCTTCTCAACGCCGCCAATGCGCGCTACAACGACATGTCCGTAATCCAGGAGATATCCTCTGAATCATCCGCAATCCTGGATGTAAATCGTTTGATCCACAGGGTCATACCCATCATGCAAAAACGCTTAAATTTTGACAGGGCAATGATCATGTCAATACGAGATGATTCCGGCTCCCTGGAATACGTGGCAAGCTACGGGCACACCCAAGAGCAGTTGAAGGTATTGCAGCAGGCGCGCTTCAACTTGAACAACCCCAAAGCCAGGGGGCCCTTCGTAAAAGCCGTAAAAGAGCAGCGACCGTTTCTCGTGGAAGATGTTGACGAAATCTTTTCCTACCTATCCAAGAGCAGCAAAATTTTTGCCGATACCATTGCATCCCCCTCCTTTATCTGTGTCCCCCTCGTGTACAACCAGAAAGCTTTCGGTATTCTGGCTGTGGATAATTGGAATTCTCAAAAGCCACTGACCAAGAGTGACACCGGTATTCTAAGCGGAATAGCATCGCAGATCGCGGCAGGAATTGCCAATGCCGATTCCTTTAAAAAACTGCAGGAAAGCGAAAACAAATTCAGAAAACTCTATAAGGAATCCAAACAGGACGAACAATTGTACCGTTCCTTGATCCATTCATCAGCGGATGCCATTGCCACATGCGATTTGGCCGGACGCATTAAATATATCAGTCCCGAATTCGTCAACGTGTTCGGGTGGTCCATCACGGAAATAGAAAGCTCACCGTTCACCTTTATAGCCAAGCCCGAGTACGAGACCTGCCATTCAATGATCAGGGAGGTTGCCGAAAGCGGCAAGCCCCATCGTGGATTTGCATCGAAATGCATCACCAAGGAAGGTCACCTTCTAGATGTGCTCATCAGTGTATCCCGTTATAATGACCACAATGGCAACCCCATGGGCCTTCTTCTCATTATCAGGGATATTTCCGAGAACAAACGTCTTGAAACCCAACTGCTTCAAGCGCAGAAAATGGAAGCCATCGGTACCCTTGCAGGCGGCATCGCTCACGACTTCAACAACCTCCTAGCCGTTATCAAAGGCAATCTATCCCTGATGAGACTGGATTTTGATGACGATCACCCCATTATGGCCAGAATTCAGAATATCGATCAGCAAGTGGACAGTGGCGCTAAATTAACAAGTCAGTTTCTCGGATATGCCAGAAAAGGAAGCTATGAAGTCAAACCCCTCGATCTGATAAAGGTGGTAAATGAAAGTGCACAGGCCTTTGGAAGAACCCGCAAAGAAATCACCCTGGAGCTGGACCTTCCAAAGGAAAAACTGATCATTGAAGCAGATCGAACCCAACTGGAACAGGTTCTGTTCAACCTGTTCGTGAATGCGGCCGATGCCATGCCCGATGGCGGCAGGTTGGACCTCAAGACAGCCCAAATAGCCGCCCAGGAGATTCTTGATGAAGATTTCCGACCCAAACCCGGGACCTATATCCTCATCGAGATTTCGGACACAGGCATCGGCATGAGTTCTGAAATTCAAAAACGCATGTTCGACCCCTTGTTTACGACCAAAAAAATGGGCAAGGGTACTGGACTGGGACTGGCTTCGGTTTACGGTATTATCCAGTCCTACAACGGGTATATTACCGTCAAATCGGCGGAAGGAAAAGGCACCCGTGTAAGAGTCTACCTGCCGGCATCAGGCAAAGCTTCAAGCCTTACCAAGGCAACCAGTGAGTCTATAGACCAAGGCAAGGGAACCATCCTGCTGGTGGATGACGAGTTCAGCCTGCTACAGGTCGGTTCAGAAATGCTTACAGCCCTGGGATATGAGGTCCTGCCGGCTAACAACGGCCAAGATGCCGTAGACACCTACACCGCCCAAAAGGAAAATATTGACCTGGTTATCCTGGATATGATTATGCCCGGCATGACCGGCGGTGAGGTTTTCATGCGCTTGAAAAAAATCAATCCGGATATAAAGGCCATATTATCCAGTGGCTATAGCCTGGACGATCAGGGAAAAAAAATTATGGACAGCGGCTTTCGTGGGTTTCTGCAAAAACCATTCGGCATGAAAGATCTTTCTATCAAAATCAAGGAAGTGCTAGGATGAAAGATCTTCGCATCGCGGTTGTGGTCTGTAATGCCAGGGTTGGAGAAACCCAACAGAACCTGGACAAGATCACCACCTTTGTCAAGAAAGCCCGGAAGGCTGCCGCAGACATAATCTGCTTTCCGGAATTGAGTATTACCGGATACAGCAACCATGCAGTGCTTCCAGATATTGCGGAACCGATTCCAGGTCCTGTCAGTGAAGCACTTTCCAATCTGGCTGTTTTAAATGATCTTCTTGTTTTGGCCGGCATGGCGGAAAAGGGAGGTAGCGGCCGAATCTATGCCACCCACATGGTTGCCATGCCGGATGGTAAAATGGAAATATACCGAAAGAGTCACATCGCACCCCCCGAAAAAGAGATCTACAGCCCGGGAAATACGATTCCGATTTTTACGTTCAAAGAATCTGCTTTTGGTATCCAGTTGTGCTATGACACGCACTTCCCGGAACTCAGTACGAAAATGGCCATCAGGGGCGCTGAAATCCTCTTTATGCCGCACGCCTCCCCCAGGGGGCTGGCCATAGATAAACACCGGTCCTGGATGCGCCATCTGACTGCCAGGGCTTTTGACAACAGCGTCTTTGTGGTTGCATGCAACCAAACAGGTTACAACGGAAAGGGCCTCACATTTCCTGGAAATGCCGTGGTATTGGATCCAGCCGGCAACATTATCGGACAAAGTCTCAGCAGCAGGGAGACAATGATACTCGTGGATCTCAAAGCTGAGACCTTTGACACTATCCGCAGCAACCGCATGCATTTTTTCCTTCCCAACAGAAGACCGGAATTAT
The DNA here is from genome assembly GCA_024639645.1 of Deltaproteobacteria bacterium. Classification (GTDB taxonomy): domain Bacteria; phylum Desulfobacterota; class Desulfobacteria; order Desulfobacterales; family B30-G6; genus B30-G6. The sequence continues at coordinate 9,578 of JAHEIB010000003.1, read as the reverse complement.
ACAGCGATGCGCAATAAGCGGTAAGCTTTAAGCTGCTTTGGGCTTATCGCTTACTGCTTATAGGGTATCCATTTCGATACCCGTGGGTTTGAGCGTAACCGTGAGGGGCCGCCCAAACAGGAAATCGATCATATCGGGTGTGACATTGCCGTTTTCCAGAACCAACTGCCGGATGGCCCTGTCATATTGAATGGCATTGGCTATCGACTCCCGGGTCTGTTTTTGGGACACCCCATCGGCATCCTCGAGTGCACGGTAGATCGCTTCATAGCTGCATTGCTTTTCATGACCGGCTACGAGTTCCCACAAGCCCTTTATTCCGGCAAGAATATCCTTGCGCGTCAACCTGCCTTTTTCATAAACGGCCTCGATATCCTGTGTGTCCCAGCATTTCAACAAGCGGCACTCAAGGGGTCGATGGTCATATATACGGCAGGACTTATCCCTTTTTTGAAAGAACACACATTCCCATGAAGGGCTTTTGCCCTTGATCTTGATAATGTCTGAATCGGCCGGTTTGAGATGTCCCTGAACATTGTCATGAACGTATTCGCCCGTGCGGATGGTGTAAAGATAGCGTGTGTGAATGGTCCCGTCCTCGATGAGATGACGGTCTTGGATGTGAAAGGAGGGACCCCCTTTTTTACAACAGGTACCACAGCGGATACATTGCGTCTTTGCTTGGGAAGGTCTGTTTTTCATGGATTGCAGACGGTGCCTTTTGATGTTGCTGGTTTATCTTTATGAGATCATTTTATAGGGGTTGTCAGAAAAACGTTCCGATTGAGGACCGTTTTTCTGCTACAAACCCTTATGCCGCCATCCTATTTTCGGAACATTATTATGACAAGCGGTATATCTATGCTATACAATACTTCATTATTTCACATTCCTTGTTCGACATTCGATATTTTCCTTTTTATTTTTCACCGGATCGGTAGAACCTTTCCGGGTCTCCACCAGAGGTGCCGGTTTTATATCAGAATAACCCGGCGACAATTGTCGTTGCAACAGGAGATGCTTACAATGCCCAAACGCACACGGACGATAAAGTGGGAAGATCCGCAGATCAGTTCGAGAGACACGCAAAACATCAGTGGTTTGGATTATCTTTGCGCCATAATGGATGGCAGTATTGCACCGCCGCCAGCAGCCCATCTGGTGGGATATCAGATCCTGAGCATCGATGCCGGACAGGCCGCTTGCGGACTCAACCCATCCGAATATCACTACAATCCGTTCTCAACCGTTCACGGTGGTCTGCTCACCACGCTACTGGATGCAGCCATGACAGCAGCCGTTATGACCCTTCTGCCCCCAGGCAAAGCCTGCTCCACCCTGGAATTGAAGGTCAATTTTATCCGTCCGGTAAAAAGCAGGACAGGCCCCGTAACAGCCGGGGCAAAGGTCATTCATGCCGGGAAACAGATTGCTACCGTTGAAGGACGTCTTCTCGATGGAAATGACAAACTGTATGCCCATGCTACCAGCACCTGTCTGATATCCCAAATATAAAATCCCCCATAAAGGGGGATTTTGTATTTTTCGTAAAGCAGTTCCCGTTTATGTTTCTGATGCGTCTCCGGCAGGATCGGCTTCTTCCACGGTGGCGGCTGCCAGTTTCTTCAGATTTTCGAATCGCGCCAGATACTCTTGTTCAAGCCTTCTGGACAATTTCTCTGATTCCTCAGGGAAGCTTTTCTTCAGGGAAGCATAGCGAACTTCACCGGAAAGAAATGCCTGGAGACTGCCGTCGGGTTCTTTGGAATCGAGTGTAAATGGATTCTTGCCTTCCTTTCTGAGATCCGGGTTGTACCGGTATAGCGGCCAGTAGCCACTTTTTACCGCCAGATTCATCTCTTCCTGGGCTTTGCCCATTCCCTTCATGATCCCGTGGTTGATGCACGGTGCATAGCACATGACCAGCGATGGGCCATTGTAGGCCTCAGCCTCCAGCACAGCTTTCATAAGCTGCTGCTTGTTGGCTCCCATGGAGACAGTTGCCACGTAAACATAGCCATAAGACATGAACATGGCCCCCATGTCTTTTTTACCGGTTTTCTTGCCCGAAGCGGCAAACTTGGCCACAGACCCCGTGGGGGTCGCCTTGGAAGACTGTCCACCTGTATTGGAATAAACTTCGGTGTCCATAACAAACACGTTGATGTCCTCACCTGAAGCCAGCACATGGTCGATGCCACCAAAAGAAATGTCGTAGGCTGAGCCGTCCCCGGCAAAAACCCAGAAAGACTTTTTCGTAAAGAGCATGGACATCTGGGCAATCTCCTGCAGGCTGCTGTCATCAGGGTATTGAGGCAGGAGCGTCTTCAACTGATCACCGTATTGCTTGGAAGCATCGGAATCATCCAGGTTGTCAAGCCATCCCTGCATAGCGCTTTTCAGTTCCGCATCAGACGCGGTTTCAAGAGCTTGCCCCACCAAGCCTGCCAAGCTGGATCGCTGCTGTTGGATACCCAAGAACATGCCATAGGTAAACTCTGCCGGGTCTTCGAACAGGGAGTTCCCCCATGTTGGGCCAAACCCGTCCCTGTTGACACAGTAGGGTACGGAAGGTGCGGATCCGCCCCAGATAGAGCTACATCCGGTGGCATTACCGATGACCATACGTTCACCAAAGAGTTGTGTCAGCAGCTTGGCATAGGGTGTCTCTCCGCAGCCGGCACAGGCCCCTGAAAACTCAAGGAGTGGCTGCTGGAACTGGCTGCCCTTAACCGATGCCCGCTTTGCCAGGTCATCTCGAACCGGAATCGTCAGGGCATAGTCAAGGTTGGGTATCTGAATGTCGGTCTGTGTTTCGATGGGCCGCATGATCAGGGCAGGTTTCTTGGCCGGACAGATATCGGCACAGTTGCCGCAACCCATACAGTCGAGTGCATTGACCTGTATACGGAAATGATACCCCTTCAGTTCCTTTCCCAGGGCTTTTTTGGTTTCAAACGCCTGGGGCGCGGCTTCGCACTCTTCATCTGTCAGCAGAATCGGACGAATGGCAGCGTGGGGGCAAACCATGGCACACTGGTTGCACTGGATACAGTTTTCCAGAACCCACTCCGGCACGTTGATGGCCACCCCTCTTTTCTCATATTGGGTGGTAGCTACGGGAAAAAGCCCATCCGGTCTGAAGGCGCTCACCGGAAGCTTGTCCCCCTGTTGAGCCAGCATGGGGCGCATGACCTTGGTAACGAATTCAGGTTCATCCAGCGGGGTTTCGGCATCGCCCGTTGCATCCGCCCATGAATCCGGCACGGTTATCTCCTCCAGATTGTCCAGGGTGTTGTCCACGGCGGCATAGTTCATATTGACGATCTTGTCGCCCTTCCTGCCAAAAAGGTCCTTGATCTGATCTTTCAAATAATTGATGGCCTCTTGGACGGGGATCACGTTGGCCAATTTAAAGAACGCCGTCTGCATGATCATGTTGATGCGTCCCCCCAGTCCGATTTCAGCTGCTATCCGGACAGCATCGATGTTGTAAAATTTGATCTGCTTTTGGGCAATGGTCTGACGCATGTTTGCCGGCAGCTTGGTTTCCATCTCCTCCACCGTCCAGTTCGAATTGAGCAGGAAGGTGCCACCCTGCTTGATGCCTTCCAATACATCGTAAATGTTCACATAACTCGATTTGTGACAGGCAATATAATCGGCTGCATCGATGAGATATGTCGACTGGATAGGTTTTTTCCCAAACCGGAGGTGGGACATGGTCACACCACCGGACTTTTTGGAATCGTAGGCAAAATATGCCTGAGCATACATGTCGGTGTTGTCACCAATGATTTTAATGGCACTCTTGTTGGCGCCCACAGTACCGTCCGCACCCAATCCCCAGAATTTACACTGCACCGTACCTTCAGGGGCCACATCAAATCCGTCTCCCACATCCAGGGATGTATGGGTAACGTCATCGACGATACCCACGGTAAAATGATTTCTGGGTTTTTCGGCATTCAGGTTGTCGAATACCGCCTTAACCATGCTGGGATTGAATTCCTTGGAGCTGAGCCCATACCGGCCATTCACAATGATGGGGAGGTTCTTGGCATTTTCCACATAGGCGGTGCAGACATCCTGATAGAGAGGATCTCCCAGGGAACCCTTCTCTTTTGTCCTGTCCAGAACCGCTATCCTCTGAACTGTTTCAGGGATAGCCTTGAAAAGGTGCTCAGCTGAAAATGGCCGATACAGACGTACTTTGACCAAGCCTACTTTCTGGCCCTGGTTTACAAGATGGTTGACAACCTCCTCGATGGTTTCACAGGATGAGGCCATGGAAACAATCACATGGGTCGCATCCGGGGCACCAATATAATCAAAAAGTCGATAGGCCCGGCCTGTCAAATCGCTGACCTTTGCCATATATTCGCTGATGATTTGGGGCAGTTTTAAATGGTAGGGATTAGAAGCTTCGATCCCTTGAAAGTAGACATCTGGATTCTGGGCCGTACCTCTCAATTCCGGGCGTTCAGGGTTTACACCCCTTGCACGGAACTTGGCAATGGCATCCCAATTCACCAGTTTGGCCATATCCTCATACGCAATCATCTCGATCTTCTGGATTTCATGCGACGTACGAAAACCGTCAAAAAAATGGACAATAGGCAGGCTTGCCTCTATGGCGCTGAGATGCGCCACAAGACCCAGATCCAACGCCTCCTGGACCGAGGCCGACGCCAGCAAGGCAAATCCGGTCTGTCGTACCGCCATGACATCCTGATGATCGCCGAAGATGGACAGCGCATGACCGGCCACGGAACGGGCCGTCACATGAAAAACGCCAGGGAGAATTTCTCCGGCGATTTTATACATGTTGGGTATCATCAGGAGAAGGCCCTGGGAGGCCGTAAAGGTACTCGTCAGAGACCCTGCGGCCAAAGCCCCATGAACGGCAGCCGCAGCCCCTGCTTCCGACTGAAGCTGGCGTACCGTCATTTCCTGACCAAAAATATTTTTCAGCCCATTTGCGGCCCATTCGTCACACAACTCTCCCATGGGGGAAGAGGGCGTTATGGGATAAATGGCAGCCGCATCGCTCATGGCATAGGCCACATAAGCCGCAGCTGTATTTCCATCGATTGTTTTCATTTTCTTTGCCATAAAAAACTCCTTTATATTTTATTGGTCCAGAAAGGCAAACCTGGCCCATCTGTCATCATGTTTTAGCCATGTTAAAAGAATTTTTCAGACTATACCAATCGTTCTGGTTTGTAAAGACCCAAAGAAATCGTTTTACGATTTTATCAGAACCGCTATCGTACTGATTTAATCGCTCAGGAGGGACTGGAAAAAATCATTCCCTTTGTCATCCACCAGGATAAACGCTGGAAAGTCTTTTACTGTAATTTCAAAGATCGCCTCCATGCCGAGCTCCTCGTACGCAAGAATCTTCATGGCGGTTATGCAGTCCCTGCCGAGTCTGGCAGCCGGTCCACCTATGGAACCAAGATAAAAACCACCATTCTCTCGGCATGCGTCGGTAACAACCCTGGAACGGTTTCCTTTTGCCAGCATCACGAGGGAGCCGCCCAGTTTCTGAAAAACAGGCACATAGGGATCCATTCTGGCCGCGGTGGTTGGACCAAATGATCCGGATGCATATCCTGCAGGGGTCTTGGCCGGTCCGGCGTAATAAATAATATGATCTTTGAAATACTGCGGCAACTCACCGCCCTGATCAATATGCTCTTTAATTTTTGCGTGGGCAATATCCCTGGCAACGATGATCTTGCCGGAGAGAAGAAGGGGTTGCTTGACCGGGTACCGACTCAATTCAGCTCGAATTTGTGTCATGGGCAGGTTAAGATCGATGGCTACGGCAGCCTCCCCCGTGGAAGTCACTTCCGGAAGAAATCTCGCGGGATTAGTTTCGAGTTTTTCGAGAAATATACCGTCGCGCGATATCTTGGCCTTGATATTGCGGTCAGCACTGCAGCTGACACCTATCCCCACCGGGCAAGAGGCCCCGTGCCGTGGCAGCCTGATCACGCGGGTGTCCAGGCAAAAATACTTCCCACCGAATTGTGCCCCTATCCCGAGTTCCCTAGATAAAGCCTGGATCTCATGCTCGAGTTCCCTGTCCCTGAACGCATGCCCGGCAGGACTTCCCTCTACCGGAAGTCCGTCCAAATACCCGGCACTTGCAAGTTTGACGGTTTTTAGGTTGAATTCAGCGGACGTGCCCCCCACGACAAATGCCAGATGATAGGGTGGACAGGCCGCCGTACCGAGCATCTTCATTTTGGTTTTCATAAATGCCACCAATGACTCCGGATTCAATAGCGCCTTGGTCTCCTGGAACAAGTAGGTTTTATTGGCAGACCCGCCCCCCTTGGCCACGAACAGAAACCCGTATGAATCCCCTTTGGTGGTGTACAACTCGATCTGGGCCGGGAGATTGCAGAGCGTGTTTTGTTCTTCATACATGGATAGGGGTGCGTTCTGGGAGTAGCGTAAATTGTTCTTCTGGTAGGCATTAAACACACCATATGACAAGGCCGCCTCATCTGAGCCGTCGGTCATGACACGATGGCCCTTTTTCCCCATGACGATGGCGGTGCCGGTATCCTGACACATGGGAAATTCGCCATCAGCTGCAATCACGGCATTCCGCAACAATTCCAGCGCCACAAACCTGTCATTTTCAGATGCCTCAGGATCATCCAGAATCTCGGAAACCTTTTTAAGGTGCGCTGTTCGCATGAGATGGGAAACGTCTCTGAAGGCCTCCTCTGAAAGGAGAGACAAGGCCTCCGGTGCTATGTTGATAATATCCCCACCCTCATAAGGGGTGACCGAAATATGCTCTGTACTCAGCAGACGGTATTCGGTGGTATCTTCCTCCAGCGGAAACATTTCCTGAAATTTAAAATCAGTCATTCGTTACTCCCTGTAGGGTAAATTAAGTTTTTAGCATAGGGTCAAAATCACTTTCATCATAGCATCGGTATACCGCTTCCGGCATGCTTGTCAAGTTGTCCTGTGCTTCTTTCCGCTTGTGGCCCTTGCCTTCATTACTTTATAGCTATTATATATAAAAAGTAATGAAATTTAATTTGACATATTCCGTATGATAATTAAATTATGTTCAAATGACCAATGGAAGACAATTGAAGCTTCCGGCGTTGAGTCAACTACCGCCAGTGAAACGGGTGGCTTGGACTTCTCCCAAAATGGGGGAAAGACAAAGGAGACAGCACGTCTCCGCAAGTTCAGGTTCGGAACCGCGTGCCAAGCACACGGTTTGTAGAACAAACAATTTATTACAGGAGGAGTAATCATGGAACTCATCAGATGGAACCCTATGCGGGATATGCTTGGGATGAATCGATTCATGGATGATTTTTTCTTGCCAGCACAAAACTTCAACCGGAAAGATGCTTTTTGGATGTGGAATCCAAAAGTGGACATCTATGACGAGGATGATCACATCGTACTAAAAGCAGAACTCCCCGGTGTGGACAAGGAAGGCATCGAAGTGGATGTCAAAGACAGGGTTTTGACCTTGAAAGGTGAAAGGGTCTCGGACAATAAGATTGAAGAAGACAACTATTTCCGGCGGGAAAGGTCTTATGGGAAATTTGAAAGACGCTTCACTCTGCCCGCGAATGTAGATACCGAGAATATCAAAGCAACCTACAAGGACGGCCTGCTGAAGATCGAAATTCTGAAACCGGTGGATAGCAAACCCAAACAGATCACGGTTCAATAATGCCAGAACCTGTCCCACGGCAAATTGTGGGGGTGAACACTCGCTTATGCACAGTAAGAACCGAATCGACTGCGAGGCGACCTCAAGTGGTCGCCTCGTAACCTGCCATACTTAGCTCCAACAAGGCCTTTTTGACGTTCGAAAAGGCTTTGGCGTGATTTCATTCCATTAAACAAAAAGACTTTCCCGGTTTCATACGGACAGTCGACACATCCAAAACCACCCACCATTGTCAATCCATGATCAGTTCGCAGATGAAATGTAGACTTCGCAACATAAATGTGATTTAGTGTTGACACAAACATTTAACATTAATAAATATTTAAATAAGAGCCGGCCTAAAATAGCTGGGCCATGTGATTTTAAATCATAAAGAGAAAAGGAGATATTATGAAAAAACTATTATTCATCCTGGTTCTTTGTCTGGTTTTTGTCATGGGGGTCACAGCCACGTATGCCCAGGTGAAAAATCCGGACACATTTGTTCTGGCAGATATCGGGTCCGTGGAAACATTGGATCCGGCCAAGGTCTACGACAATGCCGGCGCTGCCAAACTGTATACCATTTATCAAAATCTGATTTTCTTCAAAGATCCATATACCGACCAATACTCACCCATTCTGGCCACTCAGGTACCATCTGTGGAAAACGGCGGTATTTCCGCCGATGGTAAAACCTATACGTTTACCATTCGCAAGGGTGTAAAATTTCATGAAGGTGGTGATCTGACGCCCGATGATGTGGCGTATTCTTTTAAGCGGGCCATGATCAGCGACCCTGCGGGTGGACCCATGTGGATGATGCTGGAAGCCCTCACCGGCAGCGATACCACACGCGATGGCGACCAGTTTGTTCCTGGTATTTTCGAGAAAATTGACAAAGCCGTGGAAGCCAAGGGGGACAAGGTGATTCTTCACCTGCCCAAAGCGTATCCCCCCTTGCTGGGTATTCTCTGCTATTCCTCGGCCGCAGTCCTTGACAAGGAATGGGCCATGGCCAATGGATGCTGGGACGGCAATATTGCCAACGCCGCCAAATACAACAAGCCGGCCGAAGGCAAAGAGCCCCTGCGCGCCATAGCCAATGGAACCGGGCCCTATAAACTGAGACTCTGGGAAACATCCAAGCAGTTTGTTTTTGAAAGGTTCGACGGATATTGGGGCCCCAAAGCGACCATCAAGACAGCCATTGTCAAATATGTTCCCGAACACGCCACCCGTATGTTGATGCTAAAGGCCGGCGATGCTGACCGTATCCATGTGGGCAAGACCTTTCTGCATGAAGTGGAAGGCATGAAAGGCGTCAAAATTACAAAACTTCCCCAGCTGGCGGTTACCGGCGCGTTGTTTTGCCAGAAAATCGATCCCACGGGCAACCCCAGCATCGGGAGCGGGAAACTGGATGGTGAAGGCATTCCACCCGATTTTTTCAGTGATATCAACGTACGCAAGGCCTTCATGCACGCCTATGACGGAGATACCTTTCTCAAAGAAGTGCTCAACGGCTTAGGCTCCCTTCCGGGAACACCCCTGATCAAGGGGCTGGCATATAAAAAAGATGTGCCCATGTATGCTTTCGATCTGAACAAATCTGAGGCGTATATGAAAAAAGCCTGGGGAGGCAAGGTCTGGGAAAAGGGCTTCAAGATGATCATCACCCACAACACCGGCCGGGAAGAGAGGGAAGCCGCGGCCCTGATGTTGAAAGAAAATATCGAATCTTTGAATCCGAAATTCCAAATAGAAGTTCGCAATGTGGATTGGAAAGATTATATGCCGGCCATCCGTCAATTCCGTTATCCCATTTTCATCATCGGATGGGGCGCCGATTATCCAGACCCCCACAACTTCA
>JAHEIB010000071.1 GCA_024639645.1 Deltaproteobacteria bacterium | reverse complement strand
CAAACACAATCCCTGAAAGATCCCTTCCGGGAATGGGCAGATCCCTGGGTTGCCTGGAACCACAGGCAAGACAGACGGCATCAAAATGTTTTTTGAGATATCTAAAGGAAATATCCGTACCCACGCATACATCTGTTTCAAATACGATACCTTCATTTTTCATCAGATTGATTCGACGTTCCACAATCTTTTTTTCCATCTTAAAGTCCGGTATTCCATATCTGAGAATACCGCCGGGATGAAGGGCGTCGTCATAAACCGTCACATGATAGCCGGATTTGTTCAAGGTGTCTGCCGCTGCCAGACCGGCCGGGCCGGAGCCGATAACCGCAACGCTTTTATCAAAATAGGCGTCCGGAGGGGTTGGTCGTATCAAGCCTTTTTCAAAGCCTTTTTCAATAACGGCAAGCTCAATCTGTCTGATCGTCACCGGCTCTGTATTGATGCCTGCAACACAGGCCGCTTCACAGGTGGCCGGGCAAAGACGCCCGGTAAATTCTGGAAAATTATTTGTTGAACACAAAATATCCAGAGCTTCCTGCCATTGACCTCTGTACACAAAATCATTAAATTCCGGGATAATATTTGATACAGGGCATCCATGCGCATGACAAAAAGGGATGCCACAATCCATGCATCTTGCGGCCTGCTCATAAATGTCTTTTTCATCCGGTACAAGATCGACCGCTTTAAAATCCGCGAGACGCTCTTCTTTCGGACGATAGCCCGGATCTTTCCGGCAATATTCCATAAACCCTGTATCTTTACCCATGCCAAACCTCTTGTCTTTCTATGGCTTCGTCTTCTTTGCTCATTTTACCGAGAATCTTTCGATATTCCATGGGAAACACCTTGACAAAAAAGGGCAGACATTTTTCCCATTCGGATAAAATACGTTTTGCTTTTTCGCTTGCGGTATACGCATGATGTTTAGAAATCATTTCCTTGAGTTCATGAATGTCCTGAAGATCGGTCACAAGCTCCAGGTCCACCATGTCGAGATTACAGCGCCCATCAAATTCCTGGTGCGGGTCATAGACATAGGCAAGACCGCCACTCATGCCGGCACCAAAATTAATACCCGTGCCGCCAAGGACGACCACCCTCCCCCCTGTCATATATTCACAGCCATGATCGCCAACACCTTCCACGACCGCATAGGCACCGCTGTTCCTGATGGCAAACCGTTCTCCAACTTTTCCCTGTAAATAGACCTCGCCACTTGTGGCACCGTAGAGAAGAACATTTCCCGCGATGATGTTTTCAGAAGGATTGAAATCAGCTTTTTTATAAGGCGTAACGATGATCTTGGCCCCGGATAGACCTTTGCCAAGGTAATCATTGGATTCACCTTCCAAATAAAGTGTCAGTCCCTTTGCGGCAAAAGCGCCAAAGCTTTGACCGGCCGCACCTTTGAAGCGGCAGGTGATGGTGTTGCCGGGCAGACCATCATTACCGTATTTTTTTGCGATCTCTCCAGAAAGCATAGCGCCCACTGTCCGGTCTACATTTTTTATGGGCAGTTCAATTTCCACCGGTGTTTTTGATTGTATGGCTGGTTCCGAAAGCTTCAGCAACCGGCGATCAAGAATGTTTTCCGTATCACAAGGCTGCGTTTCCACTTGACGGCGGACGGTTTCATGTCCCGGTTCCGGGTTGAATAAAATTTTTGAGAAATCCAACCCTTTTGACTTCCAGAAATCGATGGCATCATTCATTTCCAGCAGATCGGAGCGTCCGATCATATCGTCCATTTTTGAAAAACCAAGAGAGGCCATAATCCCTCTGACATCCTCTGCAATCATTGTCAGAAAATGAACCACATGCTCGGGTTTTCCTTTAAATAGTTTACGAAGTTGGGCATTTTGTGTCGCCACACCTACCGGACAGGTATTTTTATGGCACTTTCGCATTAAAACGCATCCCATGGTGACCAGGATGGATGTGGCAAAGCCATACTCTTCCGCCCCCAGCAACGCGCCGATAGCCACGTCACGACCGGTTTTTATCTGTCCATCGACCTGAATTCTTATTCTGCTGCGAAGTTCGTTCAGCAACAGCGTTTGTTGCGTCTCGGCCAGCCCAATCTCCCAGGGCGCACCTGCATGCCGGATGGAGGACAGGGGGGAGGCGCCGGTTCCACCATCATACCCGCTAATCAAAACCACGTCCGCGTGGGCTTTTGCCACTCCGGCAGCCACGGTGCCCACCCCTGTTTCAGACACAAGTTTTACGGACACACGGGCATCGGGGTTGATATTTTTCAAATCAAAAATAAGTTGCGCCAGATCCTCGATGGAATAGATGTCGTGATGAGGCGGCGGTGAAATCAGGGTAACACCGGGAGTTGAATGCCGCACCCTGGCAATCTCTTTGTTGACCTTATGTCCGGGAAGCTGTCCGCCTTCTCCTGGTTTAGCGCCCTGAGCGATTTTTATTTGGAGTTCTTTTGCATTCACAAGATATTCTGCAGTCACCCCGAACCGGCCGCTCGCCACCTGCTTGATGGCACTCGATCGGCTGTCGCCATTTTCAAGGGCTTGGTATCGTATGGGATCTTCGCCCCCTTCACCGCTATTGCTCTTACCTTGAATGCGGTTCATGGCAATCGCGATTGTTTCATGGGCCTCTTTGCTGATTGAGCCAAAAGACATGGCACCGGTGACAAATCGTTTCAAGATATTTTCTACGGGCTCCACCTCTTGGAGTGGCACGGGGGTTGTTTTTTTAAACGTAAACAGACCCCGAAGGGTGGACTGCCTACGGGACTGATCGTTGATCAAGCCTGTATACTCTTTGAAAAGACGATAGTCATTCGTTCTGACCGCCTGCTGTAGCGTACTCACAGACATCGGCGTCCACAAATGACGTTCGCCATCGGATCGTTGTCGGTAATGCCCGCCGCTTGAAAGGATGGCGGGCGACGTGGGCGGCGGGTTTTTTGCATGATGATACCGCTGGTTGGCTTCGGCTGCAATTTCATCCAGGCCGATACCTTCGACATCAGAGGCTGTACCCGTAAAATATTTCTCAACGACACTTTTATTCAGACCTACGATTTGGAATACCTGGGCACTGCGATAACTTCTCAGCGTGGATATTCCCATTTTGGACATGGTTTTGAGCAGTCCTTTGCAGAGGGCCTTAATATATTTTTCGATTGCTTCCGCGATGCCGAGATTTTTGGAAAGTTGCTTTTTTAATACCATTGCGGCAATGGTTTCAAAGGCAAAATAGGGATTTACAGCCGTGGCCCCGTAGCCCAGAAGAAGTGCGATATGCATGACTTCCCGCGCCTCAGCTGTTTCGACAATGATCCCCGCACCGGTACGGACACCAGCCATAACCAATCTCCTGTTCACGGCGGAGACAGCTAAAAGCACCGGGATCGGGGCCTGTTCTTCGGGCAAACTCCGGTCGGATAGGATAATCAATGTGTTCCCATTGGCAATGGCATTTTCAGCTTTATCGCAAATAGCGGCAATGGCATTTTCAAGGGCCTGACCATCTCCTTTGACAGGAAAACCAATGGGAATCTTAACACTTCGGAAGCCTTTAATATTGAGTTGCTCAATACGGTTCAGATCTTCATTGGAAAGTATGGGGTGCTGCAGTTTAATTAAACGGCTGTTTTGTGGTATTTCAGATAAGATATTTCCTGGATTGCCGATAAAGGTCATCAAGGACATGACCAACTCTTCTCGAACAGGGTCGATCGGCGGGTTGGTGACCTGGGCAAAAAGTTGCTTAAAATAGTTATACAACAGTTGATTTTTCTCGGAAAGAACGGCCAAGGGCGTGTCGGTTCCCATGGATCCCACAGGTTCCTGCCCTGTTGTCGCCATGGGGTCGAGTATCATTTGAAGATCTTCCCGTGTATATCCGAAAAGTCTTTGGGTAAAGAGAAGATTATCCATGTCGGGTTTGATAACCGATACATCAGAATAAAATCCCCTGAGGAGTACTCTGTTTTCATCCACCCATCGTCTGTAAGGCTGCTTTCTGGCGCAAAGGGTTTTGACTTCACCATTTTTAAGAAGCCGTTTCTCATTAAAATCGATCAGGATGATCTCACCGGGTCGAAGAGCGCCTTTGTCAACAATTTCGTTCTCGGGAATTTCCAGTACACCGGTTTCTGAAGCAAAAACGATCAAGCCGCTTTTGGTAACGGTATAACGGGCTGGACGCAAGCCGTTTCTGTCCAGAAGAGCGCCCGTCTGGGTTCCGTCTGAAAATGCAATGGCCGCCGGTCCGTCCCAGGGCTCCATCATGCCGGCATGGTACTCGAAAAAACCCCGCAGGTCTGGTCCCATAGGATATTTGTCCCCCCAGGCTTCCGGCACAAGCATGAGCATGGCATGGGGAAGCGTACGCCCGGCACTGACCAAATGTTCCAGGATATTGTCCAGACATGAAGAATCACTGCCCTTTTCGTTGATAACGGGAAGGGTTTTTTGAATATCGCTTCCCAACAGATCAGACTTTAGAGAAGATTCCCGTGAGCGGATATGGTTGAGATTGCCACGCAGGGTATTTATCTCGCCGTTATGGGCCAGATATCGAAATGGCTGTGCCAATTCCCAGGATGGAAAGGTATTGGTGCTGTAACGTTGGTGTACAACAGCCACCGCACTGTCAAATGTGCTGCTTGACAGGTCCCTGTAAAATCCAGAAAGCTGGGGTGCGGTAAAAAGCCCCTTGTAAACGATCGTTCTGCAAGAAAGGCTGGCAATATAAAAACACCCTTTTTCAATATGGATAGATTCGGTTTTTTTCTCGATAACCCTTCGGAGTATGTAGAGCTTGCGTTCGAGGGATGACCCGCCGATATCTTTATCCTTAATGAAACACTGCATGACTGTCGGGCGCTGTTCTCTGGCCTGGCCATGGATCGCATCCATGTCCACGGTAACTTCGCGCCAGCCAAGGAACTCAAGACCTTCAGTTGAAACTGCCTTTTCCACTATTTGAGTCAATTCTCGAAAAGGTTTTTCATCCCGGGGCATGAAAATCATACCCACACCGTATTCTCCCTGTCCCGGCAATTGGATATGCAGCGATTGACATGTATTCTTAAAAAAAACATGCGGAATCTGAACAAGGATGCCAGCGCCATCCCCGGTTGTTAAATCACCCCCCACGGCGCCGCGATGAAGCAGGTTTTCAAGAATTTTAATTCCGTTTTGCACAATTTCATGGCTTTTTTTGCCATTGATGTTTGCAACAAACCCGACGCCACAGGCGTCATGTTCGTTTAACGGATTATATAACCCTTGCCTGGGTGGAAAATATCCTGATCTTGTGTTTGTAAAAGATGCCATTCTTCAGACCTGCTAATATTTTAAAAAGGGTGGGGCCGGAACGGCCCCACCCTTTTTAAAATTTAGATATCATAATACAAAAAGAACTCGTGGGGGTGGGGCCGCAATTTGACGGGATTGACCTCGTTTTCAATTTTGTAGTCAATCCACATGTCAATGGCATCCTGGGTAAATACATCACCTTTTTTAAGAAAATCCTGATCCTGCTTCAGCGCGTCAAGCGCTTCATCCAAGGAACCTGGTGCTGATGGGATGTCTGCCAGCTCTTCCGGTGGAAGATTGTAGATGTTCTTGTCAAGCGGATCGCCTGGATCCATCTTGTTTTCAATACCGTCGAGGGCCGCCATGAGCAGGGCGGAAAAAGCAAGGTATCCGTTACAGGACGGATCAGGTGTTCTAAATTCCAGGCGTTTGGCCTTGGGTGATGACGAGTACATGGGAATTCGAACGGCAGCACTTCTGTTGCGACTGGAATAGGCCAGGTTGACTGGCGCCTCAAACCCCGGTACCAGGCGTTTATAAGAGTTGGTTGTGGGATTGGAAAAGGCACAGATTGCCCTGGCGTGATTTAGAATGCCCCCGATAGCCCAGAGCGCTTCCTGGGAAATACCGGCATATTTGTCTCCGGCAAACAAAGGATTGCCGTCTTTCCAGATACTGAGGTGGGTGTGCATACCGGTTCCGTTGTCCTCGAAGATCGGTTTGGGCATGAAGGTCACCGTGTGGTTGTTCTTGTAAGCTACATTTTTGAGCACATATTTAAACCACATGAGCTGATCCGACATCTGCAAGAGGGGTTTGAAACGCATGTCGATTTCCGACTGTCCTGCCGTGGCCACCTCATGATGCTGTGCTTCGATTTCGATGCCGAGACCTTCCAGAACCAGAAGCATTTCGGTTCTAAGATCCTGGAATTTATCCATGGGAGGAACCGGAAAATAGCCTTCTTTGTGGCGGGGTTTGTAACCGAGATTGGGACCTTCGTCCCGACCGGAATTCCAGATACCCTCAATGGAGTCGATTTCGTAAAATGCCCGGTGTTTGGAGGACTCAAAAGCAATATCGTCAAATATGAAAAATTCCGCTTCAGGTCCGATATAAGCGACGTCCCCGATACCGGTACCCTTCAAATAGGCTTCCGCCTTCTGGACGATATATCTTGGATCCCTGGAATAGGGCTCGCGTGTCAACGGGTCGAAAATATTACAGAGGAGAACCAGGCTGGTTTCCTTATAGAATGGATCGATCTTTGCTGTGGCGGGATCCGGAATAATCAGCATATCACTGGCGTTGATAGGTTGCCAGCCACGAATACTCGATCCGTCGAAGCCGAAACCATCTTCAAAGCTCGATTCATCCAGTTCGCTGATAGGAACCGTGATATGCTGCCATAACCCTGGGAAATCAATGAAGCGTAGATCCACAACCTTTGCGCCGCTCTCCTTAGCCATGTCCAATACGTCTTTGGGTGTCATTTTCGTATCCTCCTTGTTTTAAATATTAAAGTTATAAAAGATTTTCATGTACTATTCGGATCAGACGGCATCGACGCCTGTTTCACCGGTACGAACGCGAATGGCTTCTTCAACTGAATAGACAAATATCTTGCCATCACCTATTTTACCGGTGTTGGCTGCATTTCGTATCTTCTCTACCACCTGGTCTGCTATCGCTGCATCGACAACGAGCTCGATCTTGATTTTGGGGATAAAATCGACAACATATTCAGCCCCACGGTAAATTTCCTTGTGGCCTTTCTGACGTCCGTATCCTTTGACTTCAGAAATGGTCATCCCCTGAATACCGATTTCATTGAGGGCTTCTTTGATGTCATCCAGTTTGAACGGTTTTACAATGGCTTCAATTTTTTTCATCTTTCATGCTCCTTTAGTCCTGTGTTGATTTCTACGTCGTTTTTCAATGCGTCAAATGATTTCAGGTAAACGCTGATAAATAAATTCTTTTATGAATGATACCTGCCCTTCGGAGTCGACTTTCTGGCCATCCACATCTCTGACGTAGAAAACATCCACAACCTGATCGATATTGGTTGAAATTTTGGCTACCCAGATATCGAGACCTGCCTGGTAAAGCGCATCGGTTATGGCGAATAATAGACCCGAAAAATTATAGGTAAAGACCTCTATAATTGTAAAGAAACTGGAACTTTCATTGTCCACATTCACTTTATGGGGTCTTTTGGATGCTCTGGGCTTGATGGCGGATGCCGTCTTCATCTTTTTTTTCAGCTGGCTTGCAAGATCCAGCTCACCCGAAAGTGCGGAGATTAGGTTTTTTTCCGCTTTTGCCCAGCGCTCATCTTCGAAAATTTTGTCCGGGGGCGGCTTGATGGTAAAAATGTCAAGGGCGATATCGTTGCGCCAGGTAAAGATCTGTGCATCCAGAATATCGAGATTGTTTAGAGTAAACATGCCGGCAATTTTTGAAAAAAGACCGGGTCTGTCTTTGGCGCAGATACGGACAATGCGTGTGTCAGACGTCTCATCTTTGGAAATATGCCAGACGAATTCTCGATCGTTCATATTTTGATACAGCGCGATATCTTCCAGGATATTTGTTGCCGGCATGGTCAGCACATATCTGGGGGACATGATATTAAATGTAAGTGCCAGACGACTCCTTTCATCAGGCGTTTTGGCTGACGCCAGAATGGTATCCTGTTTTTTTTCGATAGTCTGTATCGCATGCCTGCTTGCCAATTCGCCCTTTTTCAGGATGTTCATTACCTTCATGAAAAGATCTCTCAAAAGTGCCATGGTCCATTCACTCCAGGCGTTCCGGCCGGTTGATACGGCATCTGCGACCGTCAGGAGAAACAACATTTGTAGCCGGCTGACTTTTTTTATGATTCTGGCGCACATGATGGCTGTTTCTTCATCGTGAATGTCTCGGCGTGTAGCCGTTTTCATGAGCAGAAGGTGCTGCTCCACCAGAAACGATACGGTTTCGACATCGTATTCTGAATAGCCGAAACCGGCCATTATTTTTCGAGCGATTTTGGCGCCTGTTTTGGCGTGATTTTTCTCCGGTATGCCTTTCCCGATATCATGCAGAAGTGCGGCCCAGAGGAGGCGTTTTTGATTTTTCAGGCCCTTCCAGACAGTGCCGCAGAACGTGCACCCCGATTGGTCCTGATCGGTCCCAAAAGCTCTGACGGTCTGCACGGTTCTCAACGAATGCTTATCCACCGGATAGACATGGTACTCGTCGTACTGGATCCTGCTGATGATGCCTTTTAACTCTGGAATGAGGCTTAAAAGACAGCCTGAATCCAGCATTTCTCCAAGAACGTCGATGGTTAGCACGGGTTCTCTGAGAATGGTTTCAAGTCCTTTCAGCACCTGTTTGTTGCTTCTGGTTTCATTGTCGATAAGATGACGGAACTCGCTGACAATTCGTTTGGCTTCATTGCTCAGCGGGATTTTTAAACGGGCACTTTCTTCAAATATCTGGACAAGCAGCTCCGGTCTTCTCACTACATGTTCCGACGATACAAAATCGAGCATGTCCCGATTCACGGCCAGTCCTTCCACCTGTACCGATAAGCGGTATCGATTTTTTTTACTGTAGGTGTTGGCATAGCCGTGTTCACTGAGAAACATAAGGAATTGCTGTTTCATGAAATCCATATTGGCGTGGAGCTCACCCAGAAACCTTTCCACGGCTTGCTGGCCGGAACGCTTTTTGAAACGCAAGGATTCTGCCAGTTGAATCTGGTTTTCAAAGTACAGCTGATCGCTCTTTTTCCCGGATTTTAAATGCAGACGGTTGCGCACATCCCATATAAATGAAAGTGCTTTCCGAATGGAAAGGTATTCTTCGTGGGACAAATGACCGAAATATTCGAGATCCCTGGGTTGCCGTATGTTCAATTTGATCCGGCCGATCCAGAGCATGGTGTGATAATCCCTGAGACCCCCCTGTCCTTCTTTAAGATTTGGCTCCAGTAGATAGCTTGAATCGCCGAAATGCAGATGCCTTTCCCGACTTTGATCCACCAGCCAGGTGATGATTTTCTTGGACTGTTTTGTCAGTATTTTTTGTCGCAGGGCATCCAGCAGGTCTGAGAACAGGATGGACATCCCGCAGATAAATCGGGCATCCAGGATCGGCGTCAGAACGATGGGATCTTTCCTGGACATGCTGATGCATTCTCTGAGTGTACGGGTCGCATAGCCGACCTCAAGACCCAAATCCCATAAGGGGTAGACGATTTCCTGAATCAGGTCTGCCGTTGCCTTGGGGACTTCTTTCTTAAACAAGAACAGGATATCCACATCCGAGTGGACGCATTGCTCTTCGCGGCCGTAACCACCCAGGGCAACCATGGCATAGGGATTTTTATAGAGCGCCAAATCCGGTCCCACCATACTGTGTTCGAAACTTTCCCGAAAATAACTGTCCAGAATCCACGCATGCTGTTTCATAAAGACAGCTGGTCGCATGGATGAAAATGTGCTTATCAGCCGCTCTCTTTTTTGTTTGAGCGTATCGGATATATGGTTGAATGGCTTGGGCATGCGCGTTTAATCTGCAAAGGATGTGCCAAAGCACAGTAAAGCAAATTACATAATAATAACGAAGCGATACGTTGCTGTGGCGTGAGAAGGCGTGAACAGATATTACAAATATGTAAAAAGAAAGAGAAGAAAAATACAAAATTGTAACATGGCCTTAAACTATTGGTTTAAATAAAAAGACCATATTTTATCAATATGTTGTCTTAAATCCTGGAAAGTATCTATGGGAACTGTATGCGGTTTTTCAGAAAGATTCAGGCGGTGGACAGTGGCGCGATAAACCAGGTAGATCCGTCTCAGGAGATGGGCAACCTTTTCGTCAAGGATGCCGGTTTCGGAAAGGGCCTGAATCTGCCGGACATTGTCAGGGTAGGTCACCAGTTTATTGAATTTGTGTGCATTCAAGAGAACCAGGAACTGGACAAGAAATTCGATATCAACCATGCCACCCCGACCCTGTTTCAGATCAAAGTCGCCCAAACTTTTTTTGGCCAGGTTGCTGCGCATTTTTTCACGCATGGTGAGAACCTCTTTCTGGAGCACCTTCTTGTCACGCCTACGGGTTAGTATATCCTCTCGAACCCGGTTGAACCAGCCTGTCAGGTGCTTGTCACCGATAATGGCGCGCGTTCTCAGCAGGGCCTGGTGTTCCCAGGTCCAGGCATCTTGGGACTGATACGCCTGAAAAGAGGTGTAGTGGCTGACAATCATTCCAGAGCTTCCACTGGGTCGCAGGCGCATATCGACTTCATAGATCCGTCCTGCCGCTGTATGCGTGGTCAACAGATGTACCACCCGTTGACCTAGTCGGGCATAGAACTGTGAATTTTCGATGGGGTGAGCGCCGCTGGTTTGACCTTTGTCACCTGCGTGGATAAACACCATGTCCAGATCAGACCCATACCCAAGTTCAAGCCCGCCAAGCTTGCCGTAGGCAATGACCGCGAAACCTTTTTCACAAGGGTTGCCGTTCAGGCTTGCCGATGGATGTCCGTGTTTGGTGATCAGGTGCTGCCATGAAAGGCTGACAACTTTCTCAAGAATGGTTACTGCAATATCGGATAGATGATCACTGACCCGCATCAAGGGCAGCACATTCGTTATGTCGGCAGCGGCAACACGCAGCTCATTAACCTGACGAAAGATGCAGAGTGTTTCAATCTGATATTCTAAATCGCCCGGTTCAACTTTGTTCAGTCGCCGGCTCAGGTTTTCCCTTAATACCTCCTTTTCAGGCGGCGCATAGAGTGTCCTGGGATCGATGAGTTCGTCCAGTAGTACCGGGTGGCGCGAAAGAAAGGTGATGATCCATGGGCTGGCATTGGCCAGGCGTATCAAATGCTCCAGGGCACCTGGATTTTCCAGCAAAAGCGACACATAATTGGTTCGCCTCTGAATTGTTTCAATGAGATCGATAATGCGTTTCAAGGCAAGATCCGGCAGTGGTGAACCTGACGTGGCCTTTAAGATGATGGGAATCAGCCTGTCGATCTTGGCCCTTCCCTCATGGCTCAAAGACCTTGTACCCGGGCTGCTTTTAAACTCATTCAGCCGTCTTATGACATCTTCAGGCGCTTTAAATCCGGCATTGGACAATTCCTGTCCGGCTTGTTCATCCGTGTTGGAAGCTGACCAGAGGCATGCTAGCTCCTGAATATTTTCGTTTTGGCAGTTTGTATTGGTTTCCGGGTGTTGGGATGCCAGGAGTTTGCTGAAGTGACGGTGTGCAATTTTTGTATGATGCTTCAGGCGGGATGAGAACGCTGCCCAGTCGTCAAAGCCCATGGCAAGAGCCAGTTGAAGTCTTGCTTTAGGCTTGTTTGGCAGATCGTGGGTCTGCCGATCTGAAAACTCCTGAAGGCGGTGCTCTGTATTACGCATAAAGCAGTAGGATAATTGGAGTTCATCCCGGGTTTTTGATTCGATAAAATTTTCATCCACCAGGGTGTCCAGAATGTGCAGAAGGCGTTGGTCTTGCAACCCTGGGATGATGCCTCCCCTGATCAGCTGAAATACCTGACCGAAGAATTCGATTTCTCGAATACCACCGGGCCCCAGTTTGATATTATTTGCCAGGCCTTTCCGCTTGACCTCAATGGAAATTTTTTGTTTCATGTCGCGCAGGGAATCAAATGCGCCGTAGTCAAGGTAACGTCTGTAGATAAAGGGTTTGAGTCTTTTAAGAAGGCTTTCTGCTGCAGTCATGTCTCCAGCTACGGCCCTGGCTTTTATCCATGCATAGCGTTCCCATTCCCGCCCGTGGACCTGATAATACGCCTCCGTGTTTTCAAAACTCATCACCAGTGGCCCGTTTTCGCCATCAGGCCTCAGGCGCATATCGACACGGAAAACCTGACCATCAGGTGTGATCTCAGAAAGGGTTTTAATGAGATTCCTGGCAAGTCGGACAAAAAATACGTCGTTGGAGCAAGTCTTTTCAGGATGATCGGTTTCACCGGCTTCAGGGTAGGCAAATATCAAGTCGATGTCCGATGAAAAATTAAGCTCTCTACCACCCAGTTTTCCGAGTCCAAACACCGTCAATCTTTGCTGTGAGCCATTCTTTGCACGGGGAATACCGTCCATACAGCAGTGCAGGTTATAGAGAACCAAAAGGGAACAATCGATACAGGCATCGGCAAAAGCTGAGAGATCGGCCATGGTTTCTGCAAGATCTGAACGCCCGGACAGGTCCCGCCATGCGATGCGAACCATTTCGCGTTGTCGAAAAGTTCTCAGCAATCGCTGCAAGACAGGGATCTGGTCTGTCAGCTGGACATTGGTCAGATGGCTGGTGGCCCCATGGTCAAAATCATTCAAAAGAATTTCGAGACGTTTTCGATAAAAATCATGCGGGTATACCTCAAACAGATGCTTGCTTTCGAAAAGATCCGTCAGCACGTCGGGGTCTCGAAGACAGATCTTGGGAATAAAATCGCTGAGCCCCCAGACATGTAACAATTCCTCAAAAAAAACGTTATCTGTCTCGATAGCTGCCGCGTGCGTTTCGGCGGTCAGCGTATACGTTTTCCAGCGACTTTTGGCATCGTTTATGATTTCCGCCGGAATGTTTGGTTTTTCAGGCATCATGCGTGTCCTGTCCGTGTATAGCTGTTGTCAGAAAAACGTTCCGATTGAGGACCGTTTTTATGCTACAAACCCTTATGCCGCCATCACATTTTCGGAACATTAATATGACAAGCGATATAAAAAACGTATGATGTAAATTTATATCACAATTTTATTAGATATTGAAAAAAAACCTAAACAAGTTTAAATAATCCAGAGCCTATCTATGAGGTTTTTTAAATTCCATCATGAAAAAATCTGATCTCGATCAACAAGACAAATATATCAAAGCCCTGATGGACATCAGTCGTGCCATCACATCCGATCAATATCTGGAGGATATCCTCAAACTGATTTTGATGGTCACGGCCAAGGTGACGGGAGTGGAGATATGTTCTCTGTGGCTTATCGATGAAACGATGGACCCGCCGATGATCGGACTGAAAGCTTCGCAAACCATTGACCGTGAGTATGTGAAGGATCGATCCCTGGGGATGAACGAAGGGGTTGTGGGGCATGTGGCTACAACCCGAAAGCCGTTCATGGTGGAAAATGTTCTGGACGAATCTCTTTTCAAAGAAAAAGAGATGGCAAAACGCCTCGGTCTGGTATCCATGCTGAGTGTCCCGTTGGAAGTCAAATATGAAAAGGTCATCGGTGTTTTTAATTGCTTTACGGCAGAGCGCCATCAATTTTCCGAAACGGAAATCAATCTCATCCAGACGGTTGCCAACCAGGCGGCTGCCGCTATCATCAATACCGAACTCATGGTGAAAACCAAGGTCATCCAGGAGGAGCTCGAGACACGTAAGCTGGTGGAGCGTGCCAAAGAGGTTCTTATCAAGCGACGCGGTCGGACCGGAGAGGAGGCTTATCGCTGGATACAGAAACGCAGCATGGATACGCGGAAATCCATGCGCGAAGTTTCCGAGGCCATACTGCTTTCGGAAGAGATCTAAACCAGGTATTGATTGTTATTCCAGAACCCTATCTTTAACTTGACTGTAAATCAGGGGCCGTTAAAATTTCCCCCCCAAGCCCTTGAGAAGATTGCTTGACACATCGTTTCCAAGACCCAGACGGGACGATATTTCCTGGTTGATGCTGTCCAGTGCAGACATGCTGCCGGCGGTATCTGCCATGGGACCCCTGACTTTGTTCAGAATGCCTGCCTGCAGCTTGTCCTGAAACGCAGTTGTCAAGTTGTTGATTTGTCTGCCAACGGCATCTTTCAGCACCTTGTCCAGGTCCGACGTCATCTTAACCTTGTAATTGTCAAGTGGTCCTGTGACCTTGGTATTTACAGAGAACTTTGAGATGTGCGCAAGTTCTGTGCGCAGGGCTTCTGCAAGATGATTGTCGCCGGTCTTATTATCTGTTTCCAATACTGCTGCCTCCATTGTCACCTGGGCATCGGCCTCCAGGTTTTCATCATGTAAAACTGCCGTAAGGTTCAAGTTGGCCAGGCCATTTTTCAGTGTGATAGGCAGATGGTCAGAGGCGGACAATTTAAAATTTTTGACATGATAATGCTGAATTGTCGCAGCCATCCGATCTTTGGATTTGTTCGGGTCGATATGATCAAGAACACCCGTCATATTGATGGACTGAATGTCTTTGAGTTTCTCTCCTGAAAAATTAAATTCCAAAGGGATGCCAAGCAAGGACTGATCTGTTGTTATCTGTCTGATGCTGCCCTTTATTTCCCCTGCCGGGATGATCAGAGAGACCCTCGTTTCTCTTACCACCAAATCGGGCAATGGTTCTGTTTCCTTGAAATGGACATAGACGCCCTTGCCTCTGTCCGGTTTTTCTGCTGTATCTTGCTTATCCCCGGTACCGACTTTTGTCAGAAGGGGATTAATTTTTTTATACCAGAAGATGGCTTTCCGGGTTGTGCTGCCGATTTTTTCCCCGAACAGGAGTTGCGCGACATTTCCCAGCCCATCAGCGGACAGATTGTAGGTATTCAGAATGCGACGAATGTCTTGTTGCGGCGCTGATTTCAATTGGTGCAATTTCTTTTTTAGGG
>JAHEIB010000070.1:12579-14973 GCA_024639645.1 Deltaproteobacteria bacterium | reverse complement strand
CTGGCAATCTCTACGTGCGGAAAAAGCCCGGCCTTTGCAAAAAAACTGCGTAAAGATCTTGAAAAACAATTTGGTAAAGCATATGCCATCTTTCTGGAATTAATGGGTGCCATTCGAAGTCGACTTCTCCTGGAAGAACATGCGCCGGAGCAGCACAAACCCCTTTTCCAAAAAATCATTTACAGTGATATTATTTCGTGGATCGAAAATCGTCAATATGAAGAAATTGATGGTCTGCTTTTCGATGTTCTTGGTCCTGGTTATACTGTTGACGTGTTGTTGAAACCCGCTTTTAGCCACAACGAAACAAAGGGTACGAAATGAACCTACTGACCCATGCAGTGGCCTTTATCTATATCCTGAGCGCCATCGGATATGTGACCTACCTTGTTCGTCAGGATGTGTTCTGGAATCAAACTGGTTTTTATCTCCTGGTTGCCGGATGCCTGCTGCATACGGCGGTCATTGCATATGGAACCTTTCTGGCCGGCCACCTTCCCGTTCACAACCTGCGGGAAACACTCTCCATGGTTGCCTGGGCTGTCGCGACTCTCTTTATCGTATTTCAAGCCCGGTATCATCTCAAAATACTGGGTGCATTTGCATCTCCCCTGGCGGCCGTGGTCATGAGCATCAGTACGCAATTGCCAACAGAAGTGCTGGAAGCACCCGCAGTTTTTAATAGTATTTGGCTTTATTTTCATATTGTTACGGTTTTTCTAGGTGATGCGGCCTTTGCCCTTGCCTTTGGCGTGGGAATCTTTTACCTGATTCAAGAACAGGCCATCAAGACCAAAATTCAAGGTTTTTTTTATCGGCGACTACCTTCCCTCGAATTTATCGACAACACCGGATATGCCTGTGTTGTGGTCGGGTTTTCCCTGCTGACCATGGGCCTCATTACCGGATTCGCATATGCAAAAGCGGCCTGGGGGCACTTCTGGAGTTGGGATCCCAAAGAAATCTGGTCCGGAATCGCCTGGCTGTTGTATGCAGCGCTGCTGCATGGCCGCATAAGCCTTGGCTGGCGTGGCAGAAAAGCAGCCATTATGGCAATCATCGGTTTTGCCGTGCTTATGTTCACTTTTTTTGGGGTTAATTTTTTTCTAAAGGGACACCACGGTGAATTCACCCGGTGGTAAGCCACTCGACAAATAATGGTTTGATGGTGCACATGGCAGATATCGTATTAATAGGACTCAATCACACCACAGCACCGGTTGAACTCAGGGAGTGCATCGCGTTTACACCCGAGGACACCCAGGTTGCCCTGGATCGTTTGAAACAGGAACCCGCCATTGATGAAGTGCTGGTCTATTCGACCTGCAACCGTGTTGAAATCCTTCTGGTTACCAAGGATATCCCTGTTGCCGTTGACACGACAAAGAAATTCATCGCCTCCAGCCATCAGGTTTCTTTGGAACAATTCGAAAACTTTCTCTATCATCATGAAAACGATGACGCTGTCAGGCATGTTTTTCGCGTGGCTTCCAGCCTGGACTCTATGATCGTTGGAGAGCCACAAATTCTGGGACAGATTAAATCAGCCTATCAAACCGCCACCCAGTGTAAGGCATCTGCACTGATACTGAACCGATTGCTGCATCGCGCTTTTTTTGTAGCTAAAAAAGTACGCACCGAAACTGGCATAGGAGATCGAGCGGTATCCATCAGTTATGCTGCTGTTGAACTGAGCAAGAAAATTTTTGACACTCTGGAAAAAAAGAAGGTTTTGATGATCGGTGCGGGGGAAATGGCCGAGCTTGCGGTTGAGCATCTGCTCCGGCAAAAAATCGGAACCCTCTATGTTGCCAACCGGACATTTGAGCGGGGAGTCTCATTGGCGGAAAGATTCAAGGGGCAGGCCGTGCGGATGGAGGAAATACCCCAGTGCCTGGAACAGGTTGATATCATTATCAGTTCAACAGGGTCACCCGAACTGATTATTCAACGCAACCAGGTAAAAACTGCCCTGCATGCCCGACGAAACCGACCTTTGTTCTTTATTGATATTGCTGTTCCACGAGACATTGACCCGGAAATCAACCGGCTGGGTAACGCATATGTCTATGATGTGGACGATCTCCAGAATATTATCGAAGAAAATCTCGAAGATCGCAAAAAAGAAGCCTTGAAAGGAGAAAGAATTGTGGACGAGGCGGTTATCCGTTTTCGGGACTGGTACGACAACCTGAATGTCGTTCCAACCATTGTAGGTCTCAGAAACAAATTACAAGGGATTATCGAAAATGAACTCCGCAGAACCATTCCAGGCCTTCAACAGGCCTCGTTAGCAGACCAGAAAGCCCTGCAGAAAATGACAGGAACGATGGTCAATAAAATCATGCATGATCCCACGCGTCTTTTGAAAATGGAGGGGCACCACATCAACAA
>JAHEIB010000070.1:0-12479 GCA_024639645.1 Deltaproteobacteria bacterium | reverse complement strand
ATGGAGGAATTGACCGCCACGGTAAACCTCCAACCGGCATTGACCGCCATCAACCTATCCACCCTGGCGGTTATTCAAAAGGAGGGAATCAGAGCCGATGTCACAGCAGGTCATAGCCTGGGTGAATACAGTGCCTTATGCGCCGCCGCCGTCTTTTCCAAAGAAGACACTATTTTATCTGTCATGAAAAGAGGCGAGTTGATGCACCGCGAGGCCTCAAAACATAAAGGTGCCATGTCTGCAATTATCGGACTTTCCATCGAGAAGGTACAAGATATTGTCATAAATGCTGGAACAGAGGGCATTGTGTCTGTGGCCAATCACAATACCAAAAATCAGATCGTGATTACAGGAGCACCGGCAGCCGTCCGGAAGGCCTCTGCGCTGGCTATCAGCCAAAATGGCCGCTCTATTCCTTTAAAAGTGAGCGGTGCATGGCATAGCGCCTTGATCCATGGCGCTGAAAATGATTTCAAGCATTTTTTAGAGCGTATCCAATTCAGCACGCCGGATATACCTGTCCTGCACAATGTAACGGCCAACAGCACCAAGGACCCCCTTGAAATTCGATCGCTGATGGTAACACAGTTGTGTCACCCCGTTAAATGGTATGACACCATGGCCAGACTTATGGACGAAAAAATAGAAATATTTGTGGAAGTAGGACCGGGAAACGTTCTGGCCGGTCTGTTGAAAAAAACAATACCCGCAGGATACCCGCATCAAGTATTCAGGGTTAACAATATGAAAACGCTTGAAAAATTCTTTATGAATATTCTCTAGGCATCGTCCGGTTCTACCCAAACAATGTGATCTTTGTTAATAAAACGTGTTTTACCCGATGTATCAATAGAGGAGACATCTACCATGACAATAAAAGACCGGGCGCTTTTGGTAAAAATGTCTGAAACCCTCTGATCCGGTGAAATGTTCACTTTTCCATTAAATGTTGATCCATCGATGGTCCTGACGGTGATGGATTTGTATTTCGTACTATAGTCTTCCGCCATATCCATATCCTCCATTTCAGTCGGGTCCGGTAACATCTTAAAATAATTTTATTCTTTATACGATATCCAGCCGATACTGACAACACCTATTTATTACCAAAGCCCCCGAGCGGAAGCAACGCAAGAAAGGCGTTGTTGCGCTTGAAGCAATATTAATGCTTTACAACATTTTTAACTTATGTTATATAAATCTCTTTTGTTGACATTGTTCCATGATTTTGAGGTGTTATTATGAAAAAGAAAGACATAGAATATTTTCAAGACGAACTGACTCAGAAATTAGAGAACCTACTCAGTCAAGCGGACGATACCGTTTCGGGCATGACGGCACCCAAAGAGAATTTCCCGGATCCCACCGATCGCGCTGCCCTCGAATCCGACCGGAATTTTATGCTTAGAATTCGTGACCGGGAAAGCAAACTTATCGATAAAATCAAAAAGGCTCTCACGCGTATTGAAAACAACACATTCGGCATCTGCGAATCATGTGGGGAAGACATTTCGATTAAGCGCCTGAAAGCCCGGATGGTAACCACCCAATGTATCGATTGTAAAACAAAAGAGGAAGCATTCGAAAAAGCCCTTGGATTATAAAAATAATATCCATATCGACCTGCATATCCACTCCACAGCCTCAGACGGCACCTCGACACCTTCAGAAATTATCACAATGGCGCAAGATTTTGGATTAGGCGCCATTGCCATTACGGATCATGACACACTTGCCGGTTCAAAAGAAGCGCTGGGTCTTGCCATACCCGCAAGCATTGAATTGGTTACGGGTATCGAAATCAGCGCAAAACCCATTCCGCCATTTGATTTTGTCAGCAGTTTTCACATTCTGGGCTATTTTGTACGGTTGGACGATCCTGTTCTGAACAGGACACTCGACGAACTTCAACAAATTCGCCGGACGCGAAACCAGAAGATTATCCAGCGTCTCAACAGCATGGGTATCATGATAACCATGGAAGATATGTCAAAAGGGCCAGACGCCGGTGAGATTGGCAGACCCCACATTGCCACGGCCCTGCTGGAAAAAAACATTGTTCATTCCATCGAGGATGCTTTCGATCAATATCTCGGCCAGGGAAAACCTGCCTTTGTGGACAAGCAGCGGATCAGCAGCCAAAAAGCCATCCAGATCATATCCAATGCGGGTGGCGTTCCTGTTTTGGCACATCCCGGGTTGCTGAATATCGATGAGGATAATGATCTGGAGGCTTTGATTGCCGCGCTAAAAGAAAAGGGCTTAAAAGGTATCGAAGTCTACTATCCGGAACACTCGGATGAGCAGGTCCAGCAATTGCTCAGGATTGCCGCGTCACACGACTTATTGGTAACCGGCGGCACGGATTTTCATGGCGACTTAAAACCGGAAGTGAAAATGGGTATAGGATATGGCGCCCTGCACGTTCCTTTTGGTCTATTTGAAAACCTACGGCAATGCGCTCACGCACCGGATAATATCGCAAAGCTGGAAAAAAAGCTTGGATATGGTTTTCAAAATCGTTCGATCCTGTCCGAAGCTGTCCGCCACAGTTCCTTTGTGAATGAACAGGCAATTCCGGATCTTCGGGACAATGAACGATTCGAATTTCTTGGAGACGCCGTGTTGAGTCTTGCTGTCGGCCATATTTTGATGGATCGCCATCCGGATTTGAAAGAAGGTGACCTGACCAGAATTCGTTCCAATATGGTCAATGAAAATCAGTTGGCATCCCTGGCACATGCCTTGAACATCGGTCGTCATATTCTTTTTGGTAAAGGTGAGTTTCTCACCGGTGGTCATCGGAAAACATCGATTCTTGCCGATACCATGGAAGCCATTATTGCCGCCATCTACCTGGACGGCGGGTATGGCGCAGCTCACGCCATGATCGAACAGCTATTTTCAGGTCTTTTTGACGAAGTCGGGGAAGGCGAACCTTTTCTGGACTATAAAAGCAAACTCCAGGAAGTGGTCCAGCTCCAGCATAAACCAGCACCGGAATATCGCGTAATCCAAGAAAGTGGGCCCGACCACGATAAGACTTTCAGTGTCCAGACGGATGTCTGTAATATTCAGGCCATTGGGAAAGGAAAAAGCAAGAAAGCTGCCGAGCAGGATGCAGCCCGAAAAGCGTTGATTGATCTGAAATCCTGACAGAAGTTTCCATGTAAACAACCCGCTTGGGTGACAGCGATAAATCAACGGCCACCCGATTTTGTTACGTGACCGGCATGACAACAATTCCCCGCACCCATGATCAAAATAAAAAAAAGGGCGGCCGCCCCTTTATAGTCCCTGTTTTTATTCCCCATGCCGGCTGTCCCCACCAGTGTGCGTTCTGCGACCAGACACTCATTGCGGACCGCTTAGACCAACTGCCTTCAAAAAAAGATGTCGCTGGGGAAATTTCCCGATTCCTGACCTATCGACAACCACACCACGAAATGCCTCAGATTTCTTTTTACGGTGGCACCTTCCTCGGTATCGGAAAAGAAAAAATTCTTGCATTTCTCGGTGTTGCTACGCAGTTCGTTGCCAGGGGTCAGGCGACAGGCATCCGCTTTTCAACCCGACCGGAGACCATCACCCCGGCTATGCTGGCCCTGATTCAACCTTTTCCTGTCAATGCCATTGAACTGGGCGTGCAATCCATGGATGATGAGGTGCTGCTGCTTTCCCAGCGGGGGCACACGGCCCTCGACACCCGCGGGGCTGTGGAGCGCTTAAAAGAAAACGGCTATGCCATCGGTCTCCAGATGATGGTGGGACTACCGGGTCAGGATGAAGCATCCATCAGGGCAATAGCCCGTGAAATTGCCGATCTTTTACCGGACTTTGTGCGTATCTATCCGACCATTGTGTTGAAAAACAGTCGCCTCGAAGCATGGTATCAAAAAGGTACCTACAAGCCGCTTTCTCTGGATGAAGCGGTCGCTCAGGTAAAAAACATCTATGGTATATTTCGGGGAAAAAAGATCCCGGTCATTCGCATGGGGCTACAGGCATCCGAAAGCCTCGATCTTGACGGAACCGTTATTGCCGGCCCATATCACCCCGCTTTTGGTCATCTGGTTCACTCGGAAGTCTTTTTCGACAAGGCCGTCACAGAGTTGATATCAGAAACAAAACCCATGCACAAAGTCGTCTTCTTTGTGCATCCGAACAGCATCTCGAAGATGCAGGGCCTGAAAAATACCAACATCAGACGTTTGAAGGCAAGATTTCAAATAGATTCAATTGAATTGGTTCCGGAAAGCACTGTTTCAGAGCAAACACTTCGTGTGGAAATAGGAAAGAAATAAGATAAGATTATCTCATGGGTGTGATTCCGGTGTTTTATTTTTTGCCCGGCGAAAAAGCCTAAATGTCTTCGGGAAGTCGCACCACCAGCACAGGTTTCCGGGATCGCCGCACCACACGTCTTGCGGTACTGCCCATCATGGCGTCGGCCAGAGAGCCCTGCCCATGCGTACCCATAACAATGAGGTCACAGTTATTTTCATCGGCCGTTTCAAGAATGATCTCCACCGGATTTCCCTTTTTCACCATAACCTCATCAGACGGTATCGAATGGCTGCCTAAATTTGCTTTTGCATCTTTTCTGAATTGATCTATGATTTCGTTCACAACGGTATGGTCCCTTCTTTTACCGATGAGTGCTTCCTTGGCATCCTGAAAATGATGTTGTTTGATGGCTTCCCATTGTTTTTCTCCAATGTACCCGATAACACTTTTATCCACCAGATCAGGTGTTTCCGGCAAAACATGCAGCAGAATCAGATTCGCCCCATAAAGATTTGCCAAACTAAGGGCATAAGAAAACGCGTACCGTGCGTTATCGGAAAGGTCGGTTGTATATAATATGTTTTTTATTTTAACATCTGCTTGCATGTTTCATCACCCTTTTTCCTTAAGATTTCTTGAAGAGTCCCTTTATCGGTTTAATCCAAATCCCGCTAAGGATATAGGAGTACCCCCAGGTTCCTAAAATAATCAGGACGAAAGCCTTGATAATATCCATGGCGCTTCCGTTCAAAGAAAACCCCGGCACATAACCAAATAAAAAAGGCCCCAGGTACAAGAACTTGGCAAATTTAAAAGATGAAAAAGCGGTTCGCCACATATTGGCTTTGGCAATGGTTGCCCCGGCAAAGGCTGCAATACAGACCGGCGGTGTTATATTAGAATCCTGGGATAACCAGTAAACAATCATGTGGGCCGCAATTTCATTGACACCCAGATGGATCAAGGCAGGTACAGCCACCACCGCTGTGATGAGATAGGCAGCGGTAACCGGGACCCCCATACCCAGAACCAGGGACGCCAAGGCGATCAAAAGTATGGTTAGCACCAGCGACCCCCCTGCAAGTTCGATGACAATGTCGGCAAACGTCAACACCAGACCACTGAAAGTGAGCACACCGATGATAATGCCGATAACACCCACAGTGGCGCCGATTTTTAGGCTGCTTTCCGTCCCGGCTCGGGCTGCTTCCACAAATCGTTTCAGCTCAAACCCAACCCGTTCCTTCCGGTTCTTTCGAAATAAAACGATAACGATATACCCAATAATGCCGAGAACAACCAGTTTGTTTGATGAAATAAGTGTCTTGTCCGAAGACATGTTTACAAAGGATCCCAGAAGCACAATCGCCATAATAACGGTGAATGCCAGATCAATCCGGGTATCCTCTTCCTTGAAGCTGACAGCAATACAGGTGGCAAGTCCCAAAATAGCCGAAAAACCGGGAGAATAGCCGCTGAGCATAAATATCGTTATCACCACCAGGGGTAGGATATACACCCATTGTGTCCTCAAAATTTCCATGGCGCTGTGTTCGGATTTTTCACCGATGATATTGTGCTTTTTTGCTTCATAATGAACCATTACAAAAACGCTGAAAAAATACATTATAGCAGGGAATATGGCCACCAACATAATTCTGGAGTAAGGTACGCCAGTAAGTTCGGCCATGATGAACCCGCCGGCACCCATGATCGGAGGCATGAACATACCGCCTATAGACGCTGCGGGCTCGATACCGCCGGCGATGTGAGGCCGGAACCCGGCCTTTTTCATCATGGGAATGGTAAATGCGCCGGTGGAGACCGTGTTGGCAATGGCGCTGCCTGAAATGGAGCCAAAAAGACCGCTGGCAATGACGGACACCTTTGCGGGGCCGCCAATTTTATGACCCACGGCAGCCAGGGGCCAGTCAATGAAAAATTTCTGAGCGCCACATTTCTCCAAAAACGCCCCGAAAAGAACAAAAAGGATCACGTAAGTGGCCAGGACATTGGCCATGATACCGAACACACCATCACTTTTATAAAAAATACTGGTGCACAAATAGGGGAACGTGTCACCGGCATGGGAAATAATGTCGGGAAAATAGGCCCCGAAAACACCATAGAGGAGCATGACAACACCGATAACAACAAAAATATTGCCCACCACCCGCCGGGCCAGTTCAATGCCGACGAGAACCCCGACCATGGCAACGGCCATGTCAAAGGGCGTTTCAGCACCGGTGCGATAATTGATGGCTTCAAAGTTTAATATCCAGTATCCGACGGAAAAGATAGACAGCAGGATCAGAATGTAATCAGCGACGCGGAGAAAAGGATTCAACGCAGGCCATTTTTTTGAATTGGATTGATATACTAAAAATACCAGCACATAGGTGATGATGACGTATATTCCACGGTGGTACTGAGTAGACGCCGGAGCGACAACGGCAGAGTAGGAATAAAAAAGTACCAGGCCAACCGCCAGAATATCAAAAAAAATCTTTTCAATAGGCTTTAATTTTTCATACACGTTTCACCACCTGTTTCGTCTTATTGCGCCGGGATTATTTTGATGCCACAGATGTCAATGCTTTAAAAGTCATGCCGCAGATCTCGCATGGATGGTTAAAGCGGCCTACCCGCGTTGGGTTTCCCCTTCACGGGCAGGCCGGAAACTGTAGATTCCTCGCAGCATGCAAAGCACTGCCGAACGGCAGAAGCTACGGGAAATGCACGTAATCTTTCGGTCCAGATCCAGCAGGTCATACAATAGGCAGGCTTGTCCATGCCAAGCGGAACCGATGCGATAACCACCCATTGGCGATTATCACAGGGTTCCCGCCTATTGTAGCATGGATCTGTTTTATTTCAACATGCCTTTTTCTTTCCAGAATTTTTCAGCCCCCGGATGAAACGGTGTCACGATATTGGTGGCGCCCGTTTCCAGGCTCATCTTTTTAAAGGTCTTTTTCTGACCATACATATGTTTAAGACCCTCGTCAGTATAGATCAGGGAAAGAAGTTTATAAACCGCATCTGCAGAGACCTTGGAATTGGCTACCCACAGCGCACTGTCCTGGAATGAACCGGCGTCATAATCCACACCCCGATAGGTTCCGGCAGGCACCGCCAGTTTACCGAAATAGGGATATTTTTTATAAAAACCGGAAGCCTCGGCATCCGCATCCAGATCAAGAAGAGCGATGTCGTTGGTCTGAGCGGCCATAATCACGGCACCGCTCGGAAAAGCGGTAAAGAGCCAGAAGGCATCCAGCTGGTTGTTACCGAAGGCCGCCGCGGCATCGTTGTAGCCCATGGCATTACGCTCGATCTTGTCCCAGACACCCATATGAGTAAAGAACAGCTCGCAATTGGCA
Organism: Deltaproteobacteria bacterium; assembly: GCA_024639645.1. Lineage (GTDB taxonomy): Bacteria > Desulfobacterota > Desulfobacteria > Desulfobacterales > B30-G6 > B30-G6. The sequence goes on along the minus strand of JAHEIB010000070.1, from coordinate 4,809 downwards.
AAGGCACCGGAACCGGCATTGCCCACACCCACTTTTTTTCCGGCAAGATCCTTTACGCTTTTAATTCCGGAACCTGCCCGCACCACCATTTGCCCCGGGGCACCATAAAGCCATGCCACCGCGAGTACATCTAGATATTTCTTGGTATCGTTCTTCATCATTCCGTTTCTACCCAGATACACATGCCCGGAATAGACCACACTCATCTGCTGCTTACCTGAATCGGTTTTTCGCAAATTCTCCACCGAGCCGGCTGATGATTGCGCCTTTACGGTAAAATCTGCTACCTCCTTAACCGGTTTATACACCTGAATACCGTTGGCAACCACCTGAAATGTTCCACCAGCCGGCCCGCCACCGAAAACAATTCGCTCTTTGGCAAACGAGGAACCCGCAAACACCATGGCAAGCACCAATACGACACTTAGCCCCATTGCTATTTTAAATTTCTGTCTTTCCATTTGAAACCTCCTGTTCTGTTTTCATTAAAAGTGAAGACTTCGGGTGGGTTTCAATCCTTTTCCACCCGGTTCAAACCAGAGCCTTATGCAGTCAAATAAAATTATTGCCGCCACCATATACGCTCAGCCGCCAATATGTTCTGCATCCTCGCTACAATAATTTCTTTGAAGTAACCTGGATAACGCATGATATTCCTTATTAAATAGGAATTGTTCATCCGCATGCTTATCCTTGCGATGGTTAGAAACAATCCTGGTGGCTTTCCTTAATGACGGAAATCCGGATCTGGCATTTCAGCTTAATGCATACAAGGGCACAGGGATATCGTCAATTAGACAATTTCTGATCTTTCTGTCAGTTTTTTTCTTACAAAAAACCTGTCAGGTTTCGATCAGTCTATTTTGAATGGCAAATCGAGATAATTCGGCGTTGTTTCTGAGACCCAGCTTCTTCAGTAATCGCAGCCGATAGGTGTCGACTGTTTTGATGCTGATGTTGTAGTTCTGAGCGATCTCACGGTTGGTGTGTCCCATGGCCAGCCGCCTGAGCACCTGAAGCTCTCTTGTCGAAAGGAGGTCGAGGGGCGATTGCCCGGATGTCCCTTTTGCAACACGCAGCGCCAGGGCTTCGGCGGCTTCTTCGGAGATGTATAAAGAACCGGCATACACCTTCCGAATCGCATTGACGAGTTGCTCCGGGGCTGATTTCTTTGTGATGTAACCCCGAGCGCCGGCTTCGATGGCATGTACAATATATTGCTGTTCTTCGTGCATGGTGAGTATCAGGATGGGAAGTTCCGGATATTCCGGCTGCAGCTGCTGGAGAACTTCCAGACCGTCGATTTCAGGCATGGAGATATCGATCACGGCCACATCCGGTCGGCTCTTGCGAACCTGATGAATGGCTTCATTTCCATCTGAGGCTTCCGCCACAACCACCATATCGTCACTCTCTTCTACGATGCGCCGCAGTCCTTCGCGAACGATGCTGTGATCATCAGCCAGCAATACCTTTATCATAAACCACCTCATGGTGTTTTCACATCACGTTACAGGAATTTAAATAGTACCCCGCAGCTAGCTAAAGGGTATACACTCGCTATTGCCGTTCAAAAAACACCAAATTGTTTTTTTGCAACCTATAACTCAAAAGAAAGTTGTTCTATATAACAAAGACTTCTACTTGGTGTATTTATTGTGTGCTGGAGCAATGGAGTGATGGGTAATATTTAACAATACGCCAGTATTCCATCATTACAGTACTTCGAAATCATAGGGTTTATAAATTGAGCATCCAACAGGTCTTATTGGTTGGTTATGGTTCCGTGATTTTTATTGGCACCTTGAACAGCACGGTCGCCCCCTCTTCAGGTGATGCATCAACTTCCAGGAAGCCTCCCACCAGAACGGCCCTTTCTCGCATGAACGCCACCCCCAGCCCTTCTGCATCCTGAAGCAGCGTTTGATCGAAACCGGACCCATCATCCCTTACCTGCAGAATCAGTTCCCCATTATTTGTGTGAAGGGTAACAAAAACATGCTTGGCTGCAGCATGTCGCGCAACATTTGTAAGGGCTTCCTGGGTTATCCGGTAAGCGGTGATGGCAATGTTATCATCAACCTTTGGCACCTGAGAATGCTCAAAAACACAGGAAACATCGGTCCGCCGCTCAAAATCCGTTACGTACCATTCCAGGGCATCCACCAGACCCAGGTGGTCCAAAACGCCCGGACGAAGCCTGATGGCCATCAGCCGGACCTCCTCGATGGTCTTGTCGATCAACTTGCACATGGCCTGGGCACGCCTGGTAACCGAAGGATCTGCTCCCTTCATCCGCTCCTGGAACCAGACAGCATCCATTCGCAGCGCCGTCAAAACCTGACCCAGCTCATCGTGCAGCTCCCGGGCGATATAAGCCCGCTCCTTCTCCTGATTTGCCATAATGCTGCCGGACAATCGTCTCAATTGATCCTGGGCCTTTTTAACCTCCATTATGTCGGTGGAAATAGCGCCCACACCGCTGGTAGCCCCGCGCTCATCGTAAACAGGAAATTTGACCGAAAGGTAGGCATGCAGCCCGTCATCGTGTGGCAGGTATTCTTCCACCTGAAACGAACGCCCTTCCGTGAGCACCTGCTGGTCATGTTGATGAATTTTCTCTGCAATGTCTGGAGGCAAAATCTCGAAATCGGTTCGGCCCCGCACGTGTTCATTCATTTTGTTCAAAATGGTTTCAAATCGGGCATTAATCAGACGATACCGTCCTTGTTCATCCTTGATGGAAACCACATCAGGTGTATATTTCAATATACTGCTGATTTCGGCCGTCCTTTCCCGCACCTGGGATTCCAGCTCTTTGGAATAACGACTTAGCTCTTCCTTGGCCAGATTCAAGGCCTCTTCCGCACGCTTTCTTTCGGTTACATCCATGGAAACAGCCAGCGACCGGACAGGCTGGCCGTCCTTTTTTCGATCACTGATGGCAGAAAGCAGAACGTCAATCGTCTCGCCATTTTTTTTAACGAACTTGTAAGGTACGTCTTTGCAAAACCCAGCCTTGAAAAACAATGGAAAGACATTTTGCTCAGCGTGCTTACGCGATGCATCCGTAAAAAAATCCGTCAGGCGTTTTCCCACAACATCTTTCTTTTCATACCCCATCACTTCCGCCCAGTAATCACTGACGCTTACCAGATAACCATCCCTGTCAATGGAATGCAGCATGGCCGGGGTCTGATGGTAGAGGCTACGATACCGTTCTTCGCTTTCTCTCAGGGCTTTTTCCGCCGATTTTCTTTGCAATATTTCGCCGGATGCTTTTCTGTAAAGAATAAACACCGACATCCCTACCAAAAGGCATAGCATGAGTACAATGGGACCCATTATTTTTGTAAGGGGATCTGATACAATCTTTGAAATGGCGTTGCGGTTTCGAAGATGTATAAATCGCCAGCCCGGATAGTTGTCGATTTCACCACGATGGACACGATACTGGTTTCCCTCCTGATCCTTTGCATCCGCAGCATCAGAAAAGTTCAGCCCGGTCCAGGGCCAGGGCCCCTGACCAAATTGCCGTGACTGCAAAATACGACTCTCATCTGCTTTTGAAAGTTTTTTTGTCGTTTGAAAGAGCCAGTCTTTGCGGCTTGAGATAAAAATAACACCAAAGGGATCTGTAACCAGAACGATTTCATCTTCTGAAAAACTGATTTTTTTTTCGATTTCCTCAATGGATCCCTTAATAACCACCAGCCCGATGGGTGTGTCCTCACCTTTTTCAAAAATGGGGAAACTGTAATAGACCCCTCTTTTTTTAGAGGTGGTTCCAAGGGCAAGATATGTGGATGGCGCACTGTGAATGGCCTGTTGAAAATAGGGCCGAAATGCAAAGTTTTTACCCACGAAACTGTCGGGCGCATTTCGGTTTGAAGATGCTACCGTGACGCCTTGGTAATTCATGAGATAACAGACATCTGTTTCCAGGGACGCCTTGAACAGGTCCAGTACGTCATTGGCTTTATTCTGGGCGATGGTGCCCGGACGCACAAGCATCTCTAGCATCTCGTCCATACCGGCCAGCACTTTGACCGCTTTGATATTTTCTGAAAGATAGGAAGAAAGATTCTTCTTGATCAGGGCGATACGGGTTACGGTCTGACGTTCCGCCTCGTTGAAGGCCGCCTCCCGCAGGGAGTCATAATAGAAATAGCCGCCTGTGGAAGCCGACAAAAAAGCCAGGATGGAAAGAACCAGAATTATGAGGCGTAATCGCATGGTTTAAAAATCGGTTCTTCTCCCAATTTATTTGGGAGAAAGGGTTCTATGCTTACATATCCAGCTTGAAAAAGTCTTCCGCTTCAGTCACGGTATCGGGCTTGCTGGTATATTCCGTGGGTACTGTGCCTTCCTTGAAACATTCGAAGATGGCTTCTTTGGATTCCGGAATCGGCAGCAATCCGGTCTCTGCATCGATCTTGGCAAAGACCACGCCTTCTGGTACCTGAAAAACCTTGATGGGCTGGTCTTTCAGGATCTCACGCATGAAACCAAGCCAGATGGGACTGGCGGTCCGGGCGCCTTGCTCGCCTTCTCCCAGGGATTTCTCTTCGTCAAACCCGACCCATACCCCGGTAGTATAGCGCGGTGAGTATCCTATAAACCAGGCATCAAACAGGTTGTTCGATGTTCCTGTTTTGCCGGCTACCGGTCTTTTCAATGCTTTGACACGTCTTCCGGTTCCGTTTTTGACAACCCCTTCCAGGAGATTGGTTATCAGGTAGGCGGTGTTTTTCTCCAAGACTTTTTCTCTGACCGTGGAAGACTCCTCCAGAATATTGCCATCACGGT
>JAHEIB010000219.1 GCA_024639645.1 Deltaproteobacteria bacterium | reverse complement strand
TGAAGAAAGCGCCTGAAAAGCTGGAACTTTTTTCCCTTTCAGACTGGTCGGACGAGCTCATCGAGTCCTACTCTCATGGGATGAAACAGCGTTTGATCATGGCCTCGGCCCTTCTGCATGAGCCAGAGGTCATCATCGTCGATGAGCCCATGGTCGGACTCGATCCCCTGGGTATAAAGCTGGTCAAGGATCTTTTCAAGCATCTGTCCGAAAACGGCACCACTGTTTTTATCTCTACGCATACACTGCAGGTGGCGGAGGATCTGTGCCATCGTGTGGGCATTATCAACAAAGGCACCCTGATTGCAATCGGTTCCCCTGAAAAATTGAAGCAGGATGCACAGGACACCGGTGCTGACCTTGAGGATGTGTTTCTCAAATTGACAAATTCGGATATTTAAGGATCTGAGGGTTGGCGGTGTGGGGGGGATGAGGGGATAAGTGCGTTGCGTACCGTTTCAAAGAAGAAATGGTTGAACCAAAACAGCAAACGCATTCCTTGAGGGTCTTGAGATGGCGCTAAACTCCTTTAGAAGCGTACACTTGGACCCTGGAACCCTCGAATCCTCGGACCCTTTAGGGTAAATAACTTAGAAATGTGTCTTCAACGAAAATTACCAAAAAAATGAAAATACAACATAGCAGCCCCCAGGACATCTTCACCCTTATTAGACCCAGACTTTTGAGTTTTAAAAACGCCTCTTTTTGGCGGGGAAAAAAACAGGGCGGCTTCATGAAACTGTTGCTGTTTGGTGGCATCGGATTCGCTTTCTGGGGAGGTATCTTTGCGGTGTCGTTTCGGGTTCTGCATTATTTTAAAGGGGTTGAAGAACTGGGCCATCTCCTCGCATTCAAGCTTTTGTCCATGATACTGATCACGCTTTTGTCTCTGCTCATTTTCAGTAGTATTCTCACATCCCTTTCCAAGCTTTTTTTGAGCAAAGATCTGAATCTGGTAAACGCTCTGCCAGTTTCCACTTACCGCATCTTTCTGGCCAGGTGGATCGAAAGTACGCTGGACAGCTCCTGGATGGTTGTCATCTATCTGTTACCTGTTTTTCTGGCCTACGGCATCGTATTCAATGCGGGTCTGTTTTATTACCTCATCGTCGGATCGGCAATTCTCTCCCAGGCTATCATCGCCTCCTGTTTGAGCACCATGGTCGTGGTATCCGCCGTTGTCTTGATACCGGCCAATCGTATTCGAAATCTTTTCGTCTTTCTGGGTCTGCTGCTTTTTATTATTCTTTTTATCGCTTTCCGTCTTCTGCGACCCGAAAGAATGGTCAATCCGGAAGTTTTTTCAACGGTGCTGATGTATCTTTCAGCACTTAAAACACCGAATCTGCCTTATCTTCCCAGCACCTGGGCATTTGACAGTATTCAAGCCGCAATTAATGGATCCATCACTGAAACCCTCTTTCACATGGGTCTTTCATGGTCATGTGTAGGCATGCTGCTGTTTCTGATGATCAGCATGGCCGATCGACTCTATCTGGCAGGATTGTCCAAGGCCCAGACATCACCAGCCAGGCTATTGAGACATAATATATCGGGTGATAGAATTTTCCGCTTTCTGCCGTTGCCTCTAAAAGCATTTGTGGTCAAGGAAATCAAATCGTTTTTCCGAGACCAGACCCAATGGTCCCAGATATTTCTCATCGGTGGTCTGGTGTTGATTTATATTTTCAATTTCAAGGCACTTCCCCTTGAAAAAGCGCCAATAAAAACCGTATATTTACAGAATCTGCTTTCCTTTCTAAATGTAGGGCTGGCATCCTTTGTTTTGATTGCCATCGCCGGTCGTTTTGTATATCCGGCCATCAGTAACGAGAACGAAGCTTTCTGGATTGTCAGATCGTCACCCATCTCTCTGAAACAATTTTTGTGGGTGAAATTTTTCATCTACCTTTTGCCACTCCTCATCCTATCGGAAATTCTTATCGTGGCCACGAATATCTTTTTGAATGTAACGCCTTTTATGATGTTCCTATCCACCACAACGATTTTTTTTATGGTTCCCGGCGTGGTGGCCATCGGCATTGGGTTCGGGTCGGCTTATCCGAATTTCAAATCGGAAAACCCAGCCCAGTCAGTCACAAGTTTTGGCGGACTGCTTTTCATGATTTTGTGTGCTGTGTTTATCGGTGGAATCGTCATACTGGAAGCCGGTCCCGTCTATAACCTGTTCATGGCAAATTTTCATCAGCGGCCATTGTCAATTCTGGAATGGGTCTGGACTATTGGATCCTTTTTGCTGTCGCTGGTGATTTGCGCGCTGGCGCTGATCCTACCCATGCGTTTCGGCGAAAAAAGATTGACGGAACGTGTTATCTAAACCGAGCATTTGAAAAAATGTGACAAGGGTTTCTTTCCTTGAAAGCAGGATTCGTATCTTGACAAAAACGCTCACCTCTGCAAGTTTATAGTCATTTCCATAAGAGTGTTCTGTTCCCTTTTGGTATGTTTTCTGGCATGACGCTATAAACTTCAAAATTAATCTAAGGCAACAACTTAAATCGGAGAGTCCGTATGACAGAGATACGCGATGCGATATTAAACTGCCTGAATGAAATAGAAGATGAAGACCGCCTGATAAACGAATTAAATCGAATTGTCCAGACAAGAGGGAAAGAGGCCTATCCGACTATTCTGCATATATTGACACACCTGGACATCGAGGTTGACGAAGCGGAAACCAGTTGGAATGCCATTATCGACCTCTATCAATCCATGAGCGAGGCCATCGGCCGCAAAATCAGTCTACGCACAGCGATATGTGAATATTTCTGCTCGGTTCATAAATCCCTCAGAAACCCAAAAGTCGTAGAAATTCATTTGTTTGAAAAAACCCTCAAGGAGAGTAAATATGACGGTCTCACCGGTCTTCTCAACCGGCAGGCTCTTGATGATGTTTTGAATCTCGAGCTCAACCGCGCCAGCCGTCACCATGAGGCGCTTTCCCTAATATTTTTTGACCTCGATAATTTTAAACGCGTCAATGACACCCATGGGCATCTGGCAGGTGACCAAGCCTTGAGAATGGTTGCCAAAGCCCTCCTTACGGAAAAACGTCTGGAAGACCTAGCCGGACGATATGGTGGAGAAGAATTGCTTTTGCTGTTGCCGGAAACCAGCAAAGAGAGCGCCCGGGCTATTGGTGAACGGATTCGAAAAAAAGTGGAAGCAATGACCATAAATTGGAACGAAACCAACATCCGCCTCACCATTAGTGGCGGGCTGTCCTCTTTCCCGGAAGAAGCAGACAGCGTGACATCCCTGCTCCAAACCGCAGATGAGGCTGTTCATCGAGCCAAAAACATGGGTAAAAACAGGGTCTTGTAAATCTTTTCGGCGATAGCACCTCAATAGTGAACAAATTCCCCGCAGCGTGTCAAGAAGACAGGTTTACCCTGGCCGTGAAATTCTTCAATAGCGCTATTTTATGATGAAGACCGACACATCCCTGGCTGCATTGAGAACCTTTTGTGCGGTACTCCCGAAAAAGAAATCCCTTATTCCGGAGGTCCCCCCCCTGCCGATAACCACAACATCATAGCCGTCTTCAGCCTCGTGAATGATATCTCTCGCAACCCCCTCTTGCAGATCCTCGTGCTTGGTGTTGATGTTCGTTTCCTTGAAACCTTTATTGATAAGTGTTTCTTTGGCCTGCTGCATGGCTGTCTCAACAAGTTCCTTTTTTTTATCCGCCATGGTGCAAAAAGCACTCTGTTTGGATTTAAAATAAGGGGTCAGCGCAGGACTGTTCATTTTACACAGGGCCTCCGTATCCATGGCAACACTATACAGTGTGATATGTGAATCCCTGGCAAATGTTTCGGCTACCGCGGTCACGGCCCGCTGGGCATTTTCCGAGTCGTCAAATGCAATCAAGATCTTTTTGCTCATGCAGTGTCTCCTTTCGATTCCAAGTTAAAACATACAAGAAAGTGTTACCTTACTGAAAAATGTCTCATGCGGCAACTCTGTTTTTCAAACTCTTTTGACGATCCTTATGTTAAAAACAAATGGGTGCAAAACTGAGATAATTTTGTTATCACTTTCCATGTCATAGTTGTCTCCCTGATTTGTACCATTATGAGCGTTTCAATTTCTAAGAATATAACTCAGCTTTCGGGATTCAGGAAACGCGAAATGAATAATCCCCTGGCGCTTTGCGAACTCGCCGCAAGGGCTCCTAACATCAGCACCGGCCATGTGGTTAAATAGGTGAGCTGTTAAATGACCGTGTTTTCATATTGGATTGTTCATTATCATGCGCTGATGTAAGGTGCCCTAAGCGGCTCAAACAGCACAAATCGTCATTGGATCACCCATTTCGCTCTATCTGGGGTGAAACCCGAAAGTTAAATATATAAGATATAGATATAATTCAAATAATTAATTTATTTGAACGTAAATAGCGATGGCATTTCCCTAGATTCTGCCGAACGGCGGAATATTCCTCATGGCTTGCTGCGAGTTTCTTCAATCCCGAAAGTTGCGTTAAAATAAAAGGAGCTGATAACATGGTGTCCGGTAAATATCCCCAACAGCCTGTCATTGCCGTCGGTGCGGTGGTGATGCACCAAAACCGCATATTGCTTATTCGCCGGGGTAGGGAACCGGCCAGAGGGGAATGGGCCATACC
>JAHEIB010000218.1 GCA_024639645.1 Deltaproteobacteria bacterium | reverse complement strand
ACCTTACCACCCTCATGCAGAACCCCGAAGCGTATCGAAATGCCTGTGATGTATTTTACAATCGCTACAACAATATGAATATTGACAAAGTTGTTGGCATTGACGCCAGAGGATTTGTCTTTGGGGCTGTCCTGGCATACCAGCTAAATGTGGGTTTTGTTCCGGTACGAAAAAAGGGAAAGCTGCCTCATAATACCGTTTCCGCACAATATACCCTTGAATATGGCAAAAATACCGTTGAAATGCATGCAGATGCCATTGCCAAAGATGAAAAAGTGGTCATCATCGATGATCTTATCGCTACAGGTGGAACCATCGAAGCCGCCGTAAAATTGGTAAAACTACTGGGTGGTGATATTTTGGAATGCGGTTTTATCGTTGAGTTGCCGGATCTTAAAGGGCGGGATAAAATTAAAGATCAAAATATATTTACCATCTGCGCGTTTGAAGGCGAATAAAATCGTTGTACGATTTTATAAAACACGACCATGTCGCTTTAAAGCAGCTATCTTCCTGCTTAGAACCTTCACTTTATTCAGAATATCATCCTGGTCCAGGGATGTCAAAGCCCGGTTACGGACCAGCATCCTGCCGGCCACCATGACATCTCTCACGTCGGAACCCCTGGCTGAATAAACGATTTGGGACACCGGGTTGTATAGCGGCACCAGATGGGGCTGGTGGGTATCGATGATTAACAGGTCGGCTTGCTTGCCTTTTTCCAATGAACCGATTTTACGGTCCAGGCCAATAGCCCTGGCAGCTCCTATGGTGGCCATTTTCAGCACCGAACGGACATCCATGACAGTGGGATCTAATGTCTGCGCCTTGTGGAGTTTTGCGGCCGTGTCCATCTCCTGAAACATGTCCAGATCGTTGTTACTTGCACAGCCGTCTGTCCCCAGACCCACAGCGATGCCTGATGACAGTAATTTTAAAACCGGAGCGATCCCGGAAGCCAGCTTCATATTGCTCTCGGGATTGTGTGACACTGCCGCGCCGCTGTTGGCAATGATTTCCACATCTTTGTCATCTACCCAGACTGAATGAACCAGCAGCGTCTGCTCATCCAGAATACCTATATGATCAAGATATTGTACAGGTGACATGTTGCCACTGCCCTCAATCAGGGTCTGTTCCAGGACTGTTTCGGCAGCATGAATTTGAAAAAGGACGCCCTGGGATCTGGCTGCGGCCTTGGCGGCTTTGAGCGTTTTCTGCGAACAAGTATAGGGCGAATGGCAAAAAATTGAAGGCTGGATCGTGGGCAACAAACCATACCACTTTTGGGTGAAAGCCATTGCAGCACTGATATTATCACCGGCATCCGGCACACCGGGCGCCGGGAAATCGATAACCCCCTGCCCAAGGACCCCGCGTATCCCCGCCTGGCTCACGATTTCCGCAACCGCGTCTTCATAAAAATATCCGCCGCAGACGGTGGTCGTTCCGGAGAGCAGCATTTCCGCACAGGCAAGTGCCGTGCCCAGACGGACATTTTCAGGCGTAATCCATTTCCCCTCAGCTGGGAAAATATATTGATTTAGCCACACATCCAGCGGCAGGTCGTCGGCCAGTCCACGAAAAAGCGTCATGGGCATATGGGTGTGGGTATTGACCAGTCCGGGCATAACGATACCGCCTGCGGCATCGATCGCTTCTATCCCGTCCGGAATATCGAACCCGTCCGGCATGGCGCTTATCTCTTCAATCTTGCCGTTTATTATTCCGATCATACCCCTGGGGATAATATCAAAGGCAGCGTTAACGGTCACTAAGGTCGCATTGTATATGATGGTATCAAACGAACGCAATGGATGACTCCGAATTTAAGGTGTTTGGTATTTTGTGTTTCGTATTTCGGGTTTTGTGTTTAGTATTTCGTATTTCGTGTCTGGTACAGGGTAACTATCATGCTCGGAAGCTTGAATGCTGCTTCCCGCAATTAGCTGTCAGCCACCCTCGAACCCTTGTATCACCCTTGGTTCCTTGAACCCTTCATTTACATCATCCCCACCACCGAAGAAACAATAGTATCGACCCGGGGTGCGGCAGACTTGGCCACCTCGATGATCTCTTCCACACTGGCGGGAATCAGGTGATCAGGATCATGGATATTGGTGATAATCGAAAGCCCCAGCACTTTAATTCGGCCGTGTACGGCAGCAATAACTTCCTGCGTCGTTGAAAAACCGACAGCTTCCGCCCCGATGGTTTTTAAAAAACGAACCTCCGCAGGTGTTTCAAGAGAAGGTCCCAGCAGGCCGGCATAAACCCCTTTTCTTAACGGTATCCCGACCTCTCTTCCAGCGCTCTCTGATAGTGATATCAAGTGGTTATCATAGGCTTCAGTCATATCGGGAAACCGTTCACCCCAGTCATCGTTGTTTGGCCCCACAAGGGGATTGACGCCTGTCAGATTGATATGATCTTCGATGATCATGATATCGCCCGCATTAAACGCTGGATTGAGCCCTCCGGCGGCATTGGTGACGAACAGCACCTCGATACCCAAAGCCTGCATCACCCGTATGGGAAACGTTACGTCCAAGGGCGAATAGCCCTCATAAAGATGAAAACGCCCCTGCATGACGATGATCAATCGGTTGGCCATTCTACCCACCAGAAATTTCCCCATGTGACTCTGCACGGTGGAAACAGGGAAATGGGGAATATCTTCATAAGCCAGGGACACAGACACTGCCAGAGACTGCCCACTATCCCCCAGGCCTGTTCCGGTCAATACACCGGCAAATGGTTTTTCCGGGATCATTTTTTTGATATATGCGACCGCTTCGGCGACCTTGTCTTGATATTTAAGCATTCAAACTCCTTTCAACCGAAATGAGCATAACTTAGGTTCACATCTCTTTTGGCTTTTATCATAAATAATTCCTCTACTTGTCAACGAAAAGATCCTGTTTTCCCATCACGATTGCATTGACAATTCAAGATAGTTATGAAATGGTAACCTCCAATTTGGTTCACTTATTGGTTGGAAAATCGGAGGGGTAAACATTTCAGAACATCTGGTCGGACGCCCTCGTAAAACCCGCGGTCCGGCATTCAGCAGATAATATCGTTGCTACGCCACAACAAGCCACGGGAAATGCGCTCGCTGTTGCGTTTCAAAAGGTTGATCGTCAAATGAAAATAGCTGAAATTAAAAATGCTCTGAAAGCGACCGTACTTGCAGGTGAACAACAGATGGAAAATACAATAGCGGGCGCAGGCAGCGCGGATCTGATGGAAGATGTGCTGGCAGCCGCTACTGAAGGGTGTGCACTGCTTACCGGAGTCGTCACCGAACAGGTTATTCGAACCGCAAAAGTTTCCCGGGTAGGCGTCATTGTGTTCGTTCGGGGTAAGCAACCGGAAAAGCGTGTGATCGCTTTGGCAGCATCCTACAATATTCCGTTGTTGCTCACCCGGTATTCTCTTTTTGTGGCCAGCGGAAAGCTTTACATGGAAGGTCTGCGTGGTCTAGACGGTTCATGGTAATAAAAGAGGGTTCAAGGGGCCAAGGGTGATACAAGGGTTTGAGGGTGGCTGAGAGCTAAAAGCGGACAGCAGCATCCAAGCCTCCAAGCATCCTGGCGTTCCAGCATATGAGGGTTCCGGGGAGAGTCTTTATATAGTAAACCAAGATTTTGTAAAAAAATATAACCATATCAATAAGATCCGTTTGAACAGGAGTAAACAATGATTGAGTCTGTATTCATGATGGGGGGGCTTGGACTGCTTGTAGGTGTGGGTTTGGCCATGGCATCCAAAATATTTTACGTTTATGTGGATCCCTTGATTGTCGCTGTCGATGAAGCCCTTCCGGGTGCCAATTGCGGGGGATGCGGTCTTCCCGGCTGCAGTGCCAATGCAGAAGCGATTGTGGCCGGAAAAGCATCTCCCAATTCCTGCGTGGCGGCGGGTCCGGAGGTGGGCGAAGCAATTGCCGCCATATTGGGGGTCGCTATTGTAGCAAAAGAACCTGATATCGCCAGACCCGGATGCACCTACGGTCTCCAGACTGCCGATATAAAATATTTTTATGACGGCCTGGGAGATTGCAGGGCCGCTGCCCTCATCAACGGAGGCATGAAAGTTTGCCGGATCGGATGCCTGGGGCTTGGAACTTGCGCAAAGGTATGTCCTTTTGACGCCATCACCATGGGGACGGATGGTCTTCCCATAGTGGACGAAGTCAAGTGTACCGGCTGTGGCACTTGCGAAAGGGTCTGTCCAAAACATATTATCACCCTTTCCTCTGTTACACGCCGAATCATCCGTGAGTACACTAGCGATGATTGTACAACACCCTGCCAGAGGGCCTGCCCTGCCGGTATCGATATCTGTGAATATATAAAACAGATTCAACTGAAAAACTATGATCGCTCCGTCCAGGTCATCAAAGAAAGAAACCCGTTCCCCACCGTCATCGGGCGAATCTGCCCCCGGCCCTGTGAAGACGTCTGTAGAAGGCAGCTTCTTGATGAGCCCGTTGCGATCAATTTCTTGAAACGCTTTGTGGCCGACTACGAAAAAGAAAAAGGAGAAAGAGTTCTGCCTTTCAAAGCACCGGATACCGAGCGAAAAATAGCTGTAATGGGTGGCGGTGTCCAAGGGCTTTCAACAGCTTTCTTCTCTGCTAGACTGGGTCATGCGCCAACGG
>JAHEIB010000217.1:1384-4681 GCA_024639645.1 Deltaproteobacteria bacterium | reverse complement strand
CTTCTTGGTGTTGAAGGCCCCAAAACCGAGAAATGCTTCACCGCCCATGTTGGCTGCGAGCCAATGTCTGTGAGAGTTTTTCATGGTATCCCAGAAAAACTTTTTCTTCTGCCGGATACTGTCGATGGACTGCATCAGACAACCCGGGAAAAGATTGGCAAATGTCCAGACAATTTTTTCGACTTCCTTGTCCAGGCGTTCAAAGTTGGCGTTGGGTTGATGCTCTTTGACAAAAGCACGGGCTTCTTTCAAGGCTTCTCCGGTTTTATATTCTCCAAAGACAATCTCCCCGTCATCTACATATTTATCAATGGTAATCATGGGATTACGCACCCACTCGCCGTCGACATTCAGTACCGGCACCACTTTACTGATCAGATTTTTTGCTTTCATTTTATAGGCGGACCACATTTCACAGGAAATACAGTTCCACATGGCATCTTCCATGGTCAGAAACCACGGCAAAAAATCAGATGATCCGCCCACCGGCGCAGATCCGTGTTTGGGTCCGGCCTGTCCATAAATGGCCAGATCCGATGATATAGCAAGATCGCAAGCCATGCCGATTTCCTGTCCACCGGCGACACGCATCCCGTTGACACGGCATATAACCGGCTTTTTACAGGCCAGTATGGCATCCACCATATGATTAAACAGATCAATATATTGGCCGTATTCATCTGGCCGGCGGCTGTAATATTCACTGTACTCTTTTGTATTCCCGCCCGTACAGAATGCATAGGGCCCGGTACCGGTGAAAACAACCGCCACAAGACTGCGATCAAGAGAAGCATTTTCAAATGCGGCGATCACGCCCTTGACCATTTCTGTTGTGTACGAATTGTACTGTCTGGGATTGTTCAGACGAATCCACAAAGTATGCAAGCCGTTAATCACTTTTCCCGAAGGATCCTGCAACGGTTTTTTTTCTACCACGACACAGGGCGCTTCAGTTCCCCAGTGCCCTTCCGTGTGCAAAGAATGATCTTTTTTTTCGTTATCCCGGGGCATCCAGTCTAAAGCCATGATACTCTCCTTTTTTTAAAATTGTGTTTCGTGTTTCGTGTTTTGTATTTTGTGTTTCGTGTTTGGTAATTCGTGACGGTATGGCAGGACAGCAAATACCAGACACAAAACACTATCTGTATCTAAAAATCCGGTACCAGCACGATTCTTCTGTCCGGCGATTTTGTGTGGGCTTCTTCAAAGGCAGCTGAAATCGAACTCATGGGCCGGGTTTGAACAAACGGAGCCATATCGATCTTTCCGGAAAGAACCATACCCAGCACCTGTGGATAATATTCCGGCAGACATCCCCAGGTTCCGATAATTTCGGCATCAAAAGCCATGAGCCGACTGATGGAGTACTCGAGTTTCTGCATACCAAATCCCACGACGATCAACTTGCCCGTAAAGCTAAGGAGCCCCAGAGCGGTTTCCTGTCCAGGCTTGCTGCCGGTTACCTCGAATATTTTCCATCCATAACCGGGGAGGCCTTTTTGTTTTCTCAGGGCCTTGATTTCACCTGAAATCTCCCTGGATCCCTTGCCGGTGGCATTGATGGCTACATCAGCACCGTAATTTATTATTTGTTCCAGACGTTTTTCGTCAATATCCACAGCGATCACGCACCCAGCACCGAGTGCTTTGGCGACCTGGACCATATATTGCCCTACGCCACCGATACCGATAACAATAACGTTGTCACCGATTTGGAGGTCCGCTCTTTTGGCTGCTTGAAATGGCGTTGTTGCGGCATCGGCCACAACGGCAAGATGGGCCAAGGGAGTCTCTCCCCTGTCCTTGATTTCACAAAGATCAATACTCGGTACGGGTATGTGGCTTGAAAAACCGCCATAAATGCCGATACTGTTGCCGGGCATTTTCTGGTTCAAACACCGGTTTCCCCGACCGGTCTTGCATAAATAACAACGACGGCACGGCATGACGGCCGGTATCAGGACTTCTTTTCCTATCCAGGCATCATCACCCGCCACCACGGTACCGGATATTTCGTGCCCAAGTGTTAATGGGGGCTTTGAAACGGTTGGTACGCCATCATAAAAATAACCTAAATCCGTGTGACAGACACCGCAGCCGGCGACTTCTACCAGAACATCCTGGGGCATGAGATCGGGAACCGGAAGTTCTTTTTTTTCTATCTTTCCCGGAATAATTTCATTTGTCTCCTTGTTCCGGGTCGTCGGTTGTACCATTTGCCAGGTCTGAATCGTGTCGGGCACATTTCCCATGATCTACCTCCTTGTTAGCTAAGAAATTCTTGTTGTGAATTTATGAACGCGGAAAAATTGTTTATATGACAGCCTGAAGTTATATATTAGCTATAATGTAACTTTTAGACGCAATTAAAGTCAATAATAAAATCGACGCCAAGTTTTATAGGGTGCGACCTTGTCCCTTTATTGGGAGCCAGGGGAATTGTCTTTGAGGATATTCCGTTTTTTTTCTTGACTATTTGCGTAGCTAATATATAGCTATGGGGATCTGTTTTCTTAAAAATGAAACGCTTATCTTAGGTGTTAACTGTCAGGAGACAGTAAAAGGAGTCGGTATGAAATTAGAAGGGAAAGTTGCATTGGTAACAGGAAGCAGCCGCGGTGTGGGCAAAGCAGTAGCGCTCGGTTTTGCAGCCAGCGGGGCAAATGTGATCATCAATTACACATCCAATCAGAACGCGGCCGATAACGTGGTCTCTGAAATTGAATCCATGGGTCGCTCTGCGGTGGCTGTAAAAGCCGATGTTGCTGTCAAGGCAGACGTGGAACGTCTCGTGAACACGGCTGCCGAAAAATACGGTAGACTCGATGTGCTCGTCAACAATGCCGGATTTACACGGCCAGCCATGATGGTAAAAATGAGCGAAGATCAGTGGGACCAGGTGGTGGACATCCATTTGAAAGGTGCTTTCATGTGTTCCCAGGCTGCTGGAAGATTGATGAAGGAACAAAACAGCGGTAAAATTATCAACGTAACTTCGGTGGCTGGAATCGTGGGGACCGTAGGACAAATCAATTACAGTGCCGCCAAAGGCGGAATTATCAGCATGACCAAATCCATCGCGAGAGAGATGGCTAGATACAACGTCTGTGCAAATGTCATTTCGCTGGGAATCGTTGCAACAGATATGACGGAAAAGATCAGGACCGATGAAAAGCTCAAAGAAATCTATATGAATCGAATTCTGCTCAAACGTTTTGCAGAACCAGAAGACATATCGCCCGCTTTTGTGTTTTTTGCGTCTGATGAAAGTAACTACATCACCGGGCAACTGGTGTG
>JAHEIB010000217.1:0-1284 GCA_024639645.1 Deltaproteobacteria bacterium | reverse complement strand
AGGAGATCACGAAATGAGTAAAGTAGCTATCATCGGTGTCGGCCAGAGTACTTTTGTTCGATCGTATCCTGGATCCATCCGGGAGCTTGTTTTTGAAGGATTTAAAGATTGTATGCAGGATGCACAGATTGCCGCCAGCGATATTGATGCATCGATTGTCTGCTCGGCGCCCGAATATGACAAGCAGCGATCACCAGCGGGTGTTTTTGCAGAATATTTGGGTCTGAATCCGCAACCGACATTTTATGTCGAAAGTCTCTGCTCTTCCAGCACAACCGGGTTGAAGCTGGCATATTCCCTGGTAAAATCAGGACTTCACGATGTTGTGGCAGTTCTCGGTTTTCAGAAAATGTCCGAGATTTCTTCTTCGGAATCACAGGAAAGAATGGGACGCGGAGCAGATATTCAGTGGGAAAGTCCCTTTGGTACCATGATGCCGGCCTACTATGCCATGTACGCCCGGGCATACCTGGAGCGATATGGTGCAAGCCTGGATGACCTTTCGCTGATACGGGTTAAAGCCGCAACCTACGGTCAGATCAATGAAAAGGCTGTGTATCGCAAACCGGTTACATACGAAATGTTCCAGGACCCTGAACACATCATGGGAAGACCCGTGTCAACCCCTCTTCGGGTCGGCGATTGCTGCGCAAATGCAGACGGCAGTTCGTGCATCATCGTAGCCAGCGAAGAAAGAGCCAAATCCTTGTGTGACAAACCTGTCTGGATCCTGGGTTTGGGCTCAGCCACCACCAGTGTAAACCTGGCCGGCAGAGATCTTTTTTCGGGACTTTCCGTTGCACAGCTTGCAGCGAGCCAGGCATACAACATGGCAGGGATTACACCCAAACATGTGGATGTTGCGGAAGTGCACGACTGTTTTACAATCGCGGAAATGATGGCCTATGAAAATCTTGGTTTTGCCGAGCCCGGAGAAGGGAAAGACCTTATTCAAAGTAAGGAAACCTACAAGGAGGGCAGTATTCCCGTAAACGTTGATGGCGGCCTTCTCTCTAAAGGTCATCCCATCGGAGCAACCGGCGGGTCCCAGGTGCGGACCATTGTTTTGCAGCTAAGGGATGAGGCCGGTGATATTCAGGTAAAGAATCCCGAAATCGGTCTGATCCACAATATCGGCGGCGTCGGACTCTATGGGAATGTCACTATACTCGGACGTTAATTTATGTATCATATCAGATAGTTAACAATAAGGATTCGAGGGATCAAGGATTCACGGGTTCAAGTGTGGCTGAGCGCACTAAGCAGACAGCAGCATCCCAGCCT
>JAHEIB010000216.1 GCA_024639645.1 Deltaproteobacteria bacterium | reverse complement strand
TCTGTCTTGACCCATGGATTTGTTGTGGATGCCGATGGTCGAAAAATGTCCAAATCCATCGGAAATGTTATTGCACCCAAAAAAGTCATCGACAAATACGGCGCGGAAATTTTACGTCTCTGGGTTGCGGCATCTGACTACAGGGACGATATTCGCATTTCTGAAAACATTTTGAGACAGCTCAGTGATGCCTACCGCCGTATTCGCAACACAAACCGTTTCATGCTCGGAAACCTGTACGATTTTGATCCTGAAAAAGATCTCGTTTCATATGAAGAAATGCTTGAGGTGGATCAGTATGCACTGCATCGGCTATATGAAATTATCGAAAAGACACGCAGGGCTTACGACGCTTATGAATTTCATGTGATTTACCATGCCCTTTACAATTTTTGCACGCTGGACCTGTCGGCATTTTATCTGGATATCCTGAAAGACCGTCTTTATACATCTCCACCGACCTCTGTGGCAAGACGAAGCGCCCAGACCGTCATGTATGCCATTCTGGATGCCATGGGTCGGCTCATGAGTCCGATTCTGCCTTTCACGGCTGAGGAGATCTGGAAATATATGCCCGGCCGGAATGGGCATGGAGAGAGCATTCATCTGCAGCCTCTCCCTGAAGGGGAGGGCGCATGGAAAAATGATGCATTGGCCCAAAACTGGAAGTTATTGCTCGATATTCGCAGCGAAGTCACCAAGGCACTCGAGGAAGCCAGAACCCGGAAGCTGATCGGGCATCCCCTTGATGCGGCTGTGACCCTGTCCCTAGATCCGGAATCGTATGGAACATTAAAGCCGTATGCAGCGGATCTGCGTTTTATCCTCATTGTATCCCGGGCGGATTTGACCCAGGATCCATTAGGTGAGCAAGCCTTTACGAGTGAGGAGATAGAAGGGCTCAGTATAGAAGTGGCGCCTTCGCAGGGTGAGAAGTGTGAGCGATGCTGGACGCACAGCCCTTCTGTCGGTTCGCACGAGGATTTTCTCACCATCTGTGATCGCTGTATGGATGTCTTGAGAAAGTTAGACATAAGCTGAGTTTTTCGGTATCCAAATTTTAAAAATGTGTGATGTATCGTAAAAAACCCAATCAATCACGAAAACAAGAAAAGTTTCATGGCCTTTGTCGTGATTTCGTGATAATTTTTTATGGATTTTGATAGAAGTAAAGGAATTTTGGAATATGGACGCAGGCGTGAAACGTCCCATGTCAACCTTCTTAGGAAACCGCTATACGAGGCTGCTGATAATCGCCGGGACTGTCTGCATCGTGGATCAGCTCGTAAAAGTTTTGATTGTTTCGACCGTTCCGGCATACCAGACGATACCGGTTATCCCGGGATTTTTCAACCTGACACACATCTATAATCCGGGTGGCGCCTTCGGTTTTCTGTCCGGAAGCCCTTCGGTGCTGAGACATCTTTTCTTTGTTATTGCATCGATTATAGCCATGGGCTTGATCCTTTTTCTTTATGCCAAGACACCCCCCGGTCATGGGTTGCTGAAATTCGGTCTGTCTTTGATCATGGGGGGGGCAGTCGGTAATATACTGGACAGAATCCGCATTGGAAAAGTAATCGACTTTCTCGATATTTATATCAAAGATTTCCACTGGCCGGCATTTAATGTTGCTGACAGCGCCATCACCATAGGTATCGGCCTATTTATATACCATCTGCTTTTCAAAGAACTCAATTGACAGTTATCAAACACAACGAGGTTCAACGACATTTTAAGCGCTTATCACAGGCAAAGGTGTCGATTCCCTATCCGGTATACCTGTTTTACGGCGAAGAAGTGTTGACCAAGGCGGCGCTTCAAATTGTATTGAACGTTCTCATGCCTGCATCGGCCAGACAGCACAGCTATGAAACCTGGGAAGGATCCCCTGAGAATGTTTTTAGCGCTGTCCAGAGCTTGAACACCTATTCACTTCTGGACAGTGGCAAGGTTGTGGCGCTACTGGACAGCTCCTTTTATTCTGCAACACAGAAAGGGGCGGTTTCTTCCGATAGCACCCGGCAAGGGCAGTCAACAACCGGCCATGCTTCTGACATACTGATGACGGCCCTGTCGGATAAATTTCCAGACAACCATTATTTGGTCATGACCGCTGCCGCTGTGGATAAACGTCTGCGGCTGTACAAAGTCACGGAAAAGATTGGACTGGTGGTTGACTGTTCCGTTCCGCAGGGTGATCGACAAGCAGACAGGGTGGCTCAGGAGGCCGTTCTAAGGGAAAGTATGCAGAACCTGCTCTCAAAACACGATAAAAAGCTGGCGTCTTCGGCTTTTACGGCTCTTTGCGATATGACCGGGTTTGACATCCGTACATTTCAGAATAATCTGAACAAGCTTATCGACTATGTAGGGGACAAAAAAAACATTACCATCGAAGACATCACGGTTGCTCTGGAGCGAACCAAACAGGATCCGATCTATGCTTTTACAAATGCCTTGTCGGAAAAAGACATAAAAAATGTTTTGTTTTACATGGATACGCTGCTTTCAAACGGATATCATGAACTACAGCTTTTGGCAGCAGCGGTCAATCAAATCCGGCGACTGCTCGTCATCAGGGACTTTGCAACGACATCTGCCGGTGGTGTCTGGCAGACCGCCATGTCCTACAATGCCTTCCGGGATCGGGTCATGCCCTTGATTAAAAAACATGACACGGCCTTGAAAAATCAGTTGGCGGACTGGGAACGATCGCTTGCGGGTGCCACAGAGGCAACCAATGAATCTAAAAAGCGGGTAGCCGGGACCGACCTTCTGATCGCGCCGAATCCGAACAATGCCTATCCCGTGTATAAATTGATGCAAAGAGCCGTGACCTTTAACGCTGAGGAGCTTCTCGACGCATTGAAGACACTGGGTCAAGCAGATGGATATCTTAAATCTTCAGGGCAGCCATCCCGATCGATTTTGACCGATTCAATATTGAAAATATGCGGTGGGTTAGGGCAGCAGAATTCAATAAAAAGATAAGGTTTTGAGAGGGGATAGTGTTCATTGTGTTTGTGGCGTTCCTTGCCTTCTCAGCATAATGATCGAAATAGATTATGATCGGATTTATCAGACAACAGGAACAAAAATTGGCCATGCGACTCTTGGCCTGGCATTATGAGAAAAATGCCCTTGTGATGCCGTCGCCTTCCGAATTGAGGCAGCAAGCCGATCGTCTTGTCAATGATGCGCATCATATCGCTCGGGAGAGGGGGAGCAATGTGATCTCGATTATCAAGGATATGGTTGCGGACATCAAAAAGAGTTGACCTCTTACAGATTATCATCATACAAATTAGCGACTATATGGGAAATCAAGGAAAAGAAAAAATTACCGTCGGTATCATAGGGGCAACCGGCTATGCTGGTGCAGAACTCGTGAGAATTCTATCCGGCCATCCGCATGTGAGATTGACGATCCTGACATCACGACAGTACGCCGGTGTCCGGTTCGACCAGGTGTATCCGGCAATGCGATGCCACGTGCCGCTGATATGTGAAGCGTTTTCCATGGAGAGACTGGGTGATGCCTGTGAAGTGATATATATGGCACTTCCGCATAAGATACCCATGACCATCATTCCTGAACTGATAGTCAAAGGGAAGAGGGTCATCGATCTCTCAGCCGATTTTCGATTTAACGACCCTGATTTATACGAATCCGTATATCAACGTCATACAGCAAAAGAGCTGCTGGGCGATGCGGTCTACGGTTTGAGTGAAATCTATTCAGAGGCCATCCAGGATGCCGTATTGATTGGTAATCCAGGCTGTTACCCTACCAGCGCGCTTTTGCCGACCATTCCACTGTTGAGGAGCGGGTTGATCGAACTGACATCGATTATCATCGATGCGAAATCAGGGGTCAGCGGTGCGGGACGGTCCTTGTCTCTCGGTACCCATTTCTGTCAGGTCAACGATTCATTTAAAGCTTACAAAGTCGCTGAACATCGTCATAATCCGGAAATCGACGCCATTTTGAGTCGTGAAGCAGGTGAATCCGTGAGTGTTCTTTTTGTTCCTCACCTGGTGCCGATGACGCGTGGCATGTTGACGACCCAGTATGCAGGTCTAAAAACCCAGGTGACAGGGGATGACATTCGGGCTTGTCTCGATGATTTTTATAGCCAGAGTCCCTTTGTACGTATCTGCCCGGAAGGGAGTCTGCCGGAAACCCTTCATGTCAGAGGAAGCAACTTCTGTGATATCGGTTTCAAACTGGATGAAAGACATGGACGGGTCATCCTGATTTCCGCCATCGACAATCTGGTAAAGGGTGCTGCAGGACAAGCTGTTCAAAACATGAACCTCATGTGTGATCTCGATGAAACCGCTGGATTGATGCAAATGCCATACCCGGTTTGACCATGGAAAGCGGATTCCATTTTGACTTGGCAGGGAAAAGAAAAATATTTCTTATCACGAAATCACGAAAATACGAAACCACGAAAAAGACCATAAAACCTTCGTGCTTTCCAGATTTCGTGTTTTCGTGATTGTTTTTTTTGTTGTAAAACACACAACTGTTAACGTTAAAATAGCAACGTGGACAGTTCAAATTTGACAATGGTTGACATGATCCGATTCATGCAATAAAACCGTTCTAATATTAATAATTTATTCAGGAAAGGAGAGTCATTATGACCGCAACGCTGATCAAGGGGACAGAGATTCGCGAAGAAATTTTGGAAGAAATTACAT
>JAHEIB010000069.1 GCA_024639645.1 Deltaproteobacteria bacterium | reverse complement strand
CAAGCTCCTGGATATCTTTTTCGGGTACGTCTTTTTTGAATTTGATCATAATGACATGGTTGAGCATGGTTCCCTCCTGTGCGAAGTCGGTTATTTAGTTCCCATCCATAAATGGTCTTTTCACGCACTGTCGGCGTTGGATGACATGATTTAATTCCTCAAAATAGTTCACTATGCCTGCGGTTTAAATCTGTCATCCGCCTTGGCATAACGCGAAAATTTCTTTTTCTGGCTGGACACTATTCAATAAATTCGAGCTCGTAAAAAGTCCAATTTAGACGGTTTTGTAAAAATCTCAAATTCAAGGCCTGCAAATCTTGCTATCATGAGGCGTACTTACTGTACGTTGAATGATAGAAAAATGCAGCACAACACCGAAGTTGGGCTTTTTACGAAACCGTCAATAAAAAACTTGAGATTTCAGCTATGTCATGGCATCTAATTGACATATTATTCCCTGCCAAAACAACCGGCACAATAGCACAGCGGCCCGCAGCATTCACCCCAAAAGTGAAAAAGGTGTAAATTTGTGATGACAAAAGAACCCGTGCTCTACGATCTCATTGATGTCAGCGATCCCGAGATTGCATTAACTGAAATAAAACAAATTCTTGCGCTGTCAGTTGAAGGATATGACCCATCAAAGCTTGAGATGGTCTATGGGGATGTAGTCATGCTTTTCAGGGGAAAATATCCGGGTTACCAGGCCAGCAATACCAAATACCATGACCTTGAACACACCAATTCCGTGGTACTAGCTGCGGCCCGTCTCATTCATGGCTGCACGCTGTCTGGAATGACCTTCCGTGTGGACAACTTGATGTTGGGTGTCTATGCATCACTGTTTCACGATGTGGGGTTGATTCAAACCAAAGACGACAAGGTCGGTTCAGGGGCTAAATACACGGTAGGTCATGAACAGCGGTCCATATTGTTTATGCAAAAATACATGTCCCAAAAAGATTTTCCAAACCAGCAGATCGATGATTGTTCCCATCTGATCATGTGCACTATTTTGAACCTGCCTCCCAAAGAAATCCCCTTTAGATCTAATGAAATTGAAACTCTCGGGAAAATTGTGGGCACGGCAGACCTGATGGCCCAGATTGCAGACAGGTATTATATCGAAAAGCTTCTCCTACTCTTTCAGGAGTTTCAGGAAGCGGGGATTCCTGATTTTGCGACGGAGCTCGATCTGTTGAAGAAAACGGAAGGGTTTTATAAAAATGTCGCCAATCAGAGACTCGTCCATGATTTCAGTGGGATCTTCACCAACATGCGTGCCCATTTCAAGCAGCGCTATGGCGTGGAAAAGGATCTGTACTCGGTATCGATTCAAAAAAATATCGATTACCTTAGAATTCTGCTGGCGCGTGCGGGTGACAGTATCGTTTCTGTGAGGGAAACCCTGAGGAGAAATGTTTTGGGTGATGTACTGCCCAAATCATGACCTTCTGATCAGGTTTCAGCACGCCGGCTTTCTTCATCCCTGATCTCGCGTCTCAATAGTTTTCCGACCTTGGATTTCGGAAGCATGTCCCTGAATTCGATGTATTGGGGAATCTTATAACTCACCAGTGTTTTTCGACACCAGGTGATCAGGTCATAACCGGTAATACCCTTGATATCCTCCTTGAGAACCACGTAAGCCTTGATTCTTTCACCCACACGTTCGTCGGGGACACCGACGACACATGCGCTGATGACGGCCGAATGCTCCTGCAGGACCGATTCGATCTCGCTGGCGGAAATTCGGTATCCTTTGTGCTTGATCGTATCGACGGTGCGATCGACAAAATAGAGGTTTTCTTCTGCATCCATCATCATGATGTCTGCAGTGCGATACCAGGTGGTCCCATCCAGTTCCACAAAAGCACTGCGGGTTTCTTCAGGTTTGTTCAAGTACTGGTTAACCATGGGTTCTGATGAAACGAGTAATTCCCCAGGTGTTCCAATTTTTGTCGGTTTTAGAAAAGCAGGATCCACGATCTTAATCTGTTTACTTGCCAAAATGCGTCCAACACTTTTGGCTGGATTGTCTATATCTACAGGACACATGGCCACACCACCACAGGTTTCCGTGGCGCCATAGCCTTGAAAAATATGCTGCCCAAAGTGCTGGTACCAACGCTTGCCCACTTCCACGGGCAGGACATCACCGGCACTGAACCAGTATTTTACTGATTCCAGGTGATATTGATCCAGTCGTTCGTGTTCCAGCATCATACGGTAGAGCGCCGGGACCCCGATCATTGTTTTGGCCTTGAATCGGCCGATGGCATCGAGGGTCGCATCCAGGTTGACACGCGGCTGCAGCATGAGTGTTCCACCGACCAGGAGGGTCGCCAACCCGCAGGTTTGACCGAGAATATGGAAAAGAGGGGCATTGCCCATGACGACATTTTCCTGGGGAGGAAAAAATGGCCTAGAAATCTGAATTTGTTCAATGGCCGATTTCAGGAAAAGATGCTGACTCATGGGGACACCTTTTGGAAATTTGGTGGTTCCGCCGGTGTAGAGGATCTGGGCTATATCACTCCCTTTAAGGTCTTGAGACGCCGATGTCCTGAATTCAGCGGGTGCGTGTTGGGTCAAGAGCTTTTTAAGGGAATAGGTATTTTCATCGAATGCTATTTTCCCCCTGGGAACGATATCGAACAAATAACCAAAAAAACGCTTCCAGGCCGGCAGAAGATCAGCCATCCTGGCGATGATCACACGCTTTATTGTTGTTTCCGGGAGTACTTGTTTGACATAGCCGAAATTGGTATCCGCACACACAATGGCATCTGCTTCACTGTCCGTGGCGATATAACGGACGTCACTCGGGGTGTAGATGGGTGTTATGGGAACGCAGATAGCATTGATATGTTGAATTCCCAGCCAGGCGACCACCCATTGGATACCATTGGGAAGATAAATCATTACCCGTTGCCCTTGCCTCAGGCCTAGTTCTGTTAGGGCTGCGGCAAAGCTCCGGGACATCTGATCAAGCCTGCGATAAGAATAGCGCGTACCGAGATAGATAACAGCGGTATGGTTCCCGTATGTCTCAACCGTTTGACAAAATTTATCGATGATGCGCTGTGTTGATATTGATTCCATGAATCATATTCCAAAGTAAGCTGCTTTGATTTCAGGGTTCTGCATGAGTTCTTTACCGGTGCCCATGAGGGTCAACATACCGTTTTCCAGGATATAGCCGCGATCAATTACGGGGAATACCGGGCGGGCGAATTGTTCGCAAAGGACCACGGTTATGCCACGCTGTTTGTTGAGGCTGACAATGGCATCCATTAGGGTGTTCTGCATCATGGGGCTCAGGCCTAAGAGCGGTTCATCGAGGAGCAGCAACTCAGGTTTTACGATAAGCGCCATCCCGATGGCCAGCATCTGTTGTTCACCGCCACTTAAAAACCCGGCCTTCTTTTTTTTAAGTGCCACCAGAGCAGGGAACAACTGGAACGCAAAATCAATACCTTCTCTGATCTCCTGTTTGCGGCGTAGAAACCCGGCAATTTTCAGATTTTCAAGAACACTGCTTTCCGGAAATATGGGATGACGCTCACGAGAAAGGACAATACCTCTCCTGACACGTTCACTGGGCTTGGTTTGGGTAATATCCCGCCCCCTGTAGACAATACTTCCATAAACGGTGATCCGTTCACCGCCTTTTCTTTTTTCTTTGATCTGCATGTCGATAATGAGACCGGAAAGGGTGTTCATTAGGGTTGTTTTGCCGGCACTGTTGGGTCCCACGACACCCACGAATTCGCCATCATTTACCTGGAAACTGAAATCATTCAAGGCAATGGCATTTTCGAAAAAGACGATAAGATTTTTTACGTCGAGCATATTTCTTATTCCAGTTCTTTCTAAGGGAAACCAGTGAGGCGTTTTCCGGATCCGTATATCTAACGCTCTGAACCCAGATAGGCATTTTTGACCTCTTCACTGGCCATGACCTCCTCTGCGGTCCCTTGGGCAATTTTGCATCCGAAGTTAAGGACCATAATCCTGTCGGCAATACGAAAAAGTTCCTTGAGGCGGTGTTCAATCATGACGATGGTTTTACCTTTTTGCCTCAGTTTTTCAATAATAGGGACAATACTGGCGACTTCGGCAAGACTCAGGCCCGAGAACAGTTCATCGAGAATGATCAGTTCTGGTTGCAACGCAATGGCCTTTGCCAGTTCCAGTCTCTTTAAGTACCCCTGGGGCAGGGCACCGGCCGGTTTGTAGGCTACATATGCATCTCTTTCAAAACCCACTTCCTCCAGAAGGTCTAGGGCAACGGCATCGCGGTCTCCATACCGGCCCCCTAACATTTGTTTTACACGGGGCGAGTAGAGAGGGATGATCATGTTTTTGAATGCAGGCAACTGATAAAACGGCCGAACCATTTGAAAGGTTCGGGCAATACCCAGTTGAATGATTTTATGTGCCGCCATCCGGGTAATATTCTTGCCGTTGCAAAGAATTTTTCCCGAGGTCGGTTTAACAAAACCTGTCATCAGGTTCACAAGAGTGGTTTTGCCTGAGCCATTGGGGCCAATAATGCCCAGAAGTTCTCCGCGTTTTATGGTACAATCCAGTTCGAAAACAGCTGTGACACCGCCAAACACTTTGGTGAGTTTATGAATTTCAATGATGTTATCTGTCGACATCGACCCACCTTTCTACCTGCTGATATTTTCGTTGAAGATAATGAAAAATACCTTCGGGAATGGCAACGATAAAAATTACCAGGCAGAGTCCATACAACACAATCCGCAATCCCCCGATACCGCGTAGTAACTCGGACAGCGGTACCAGAATGCTTGCCCCCAGTATGGCGCCTGCAAACGAACCGACACCCCCGACAACGGCCGAAGCAATGGGCATGATGGAATAATCCAGGGCAAAAACCGGCATGCCTACGAACATATATACATGGGTCATGTATGCACCGGCAAAAGCACCCACCGCACTGGACAAAAAAAGCGCCTGGGCTTTGAACCAGTAAATATTGATGCCTGCATTGGTGACGGATCGGTCATTGTCACGGATACCTTTTAGGACAAGTCCGTAGTCAGAAGCCATCAACCGGCGAAAACCGAACAGGACCGATAAGGTGGCGATGATTATCAAATAGAGCTCCAGCCACCCTGACGGCAGCGGGCTCATGCCGCTCAAACCCTCTGTACCACCGAAAACCTTGGTTGCTTCGATGGTCCGTACCAGCATCAGGGGGAGGATCAGTGTAAACATGGAGAAGTAAATGCCTCTCAATCGAAGAACAGGCAGAAGAATAAGGGTGCAGATGAGTCCCCCGAACACCGTCGCCAGGGGTATGGTGATGAAAGGATGAATTCCCCATGCGTGGTTGATAATGCCGGACAGGTAGGCGCCCATGCCAAAAAAAAGGGCCTGCCCTAGAGAAATCATACCGCTTTGCGCCAGCATGTCCCAGCTGATCGCCAGCAGAGCGAAAACTGCCAGCGAGATCATAACACGCTGCCAGTAGGGGCTCAGAAAAAGCGGCAACAGGAGAAAGAGAATGACCGGCAGCAGCCGTGGCCCTGCCACATAGAGCATTTCACGCCAGGAGCTTAGAGCAAAGATGTCTCCAGATCTGGCTTTGATGCCCCGGTCGATCCGTTCCTTACGTTTTTTCAAGGTGTCATATCCTTTCTTCCAATTCCTTTTGTTGCCCGAACAAACCGGATGGTTTAATCACCAGAACGATCAGAATGGCAATCAGACTGACGATCATTGTCCAGTGTGACCCGAAATAGGTGTCGGTGAAACGTTCTGCAAAACCAATGAAAAATCCAGCTGCAATAACACCGCCCGTACTTCCCAAACCACCGATAATACAAACGGCCAGCGCTTTGATGAGGACATCGTAACCCTCGCTGGGTGAGATACTACCCAGGGGAATGATGATCGTGGCAGCTATGGCCGCGAGACCCGCCCCCAGGGAAACGCTCAAAGTCGCGATCCAGTCTGAATCGATGCCGAAGGTCAAGGCAGTTCTCTCATCCTGGGCTATGCCCCGAAAAGCGAGGCCGGTTGATGTATGGTGTGTGAAAAGCCAAAGCAAAACAACCAGGAGAAAACCCAGGACGACAATGGAGATCCGTTGCATGTCGATATAAGTTCCGGCAATAATAAAACTGTGGTCGAAAAACACCGGCAGGGTATATTCGAAACCAACGAATCCAAGGTAGCGGAACAGCTCGAGGATCGAGAGACCGATGCCAAAGGTGGCTATTACCTCTGATAATGCCTGGCCGCGCACTCTGAGCAGGACCAGCCGATACATCAGTGCCCCAAACAGGGTCGTGGCAAGTATGGACAAAATTACCGATGGGAAGAAGGGAAGCCCAAGCAGATTCATCATCATCCAGCTCAGGTAGGCGGACAGGACATAGAGGGCGCCATAGGCAAAATTGGCAACACCACTGATACCGAAAGTCAGATTGAATCCAATGGCCAGCAGAATCAGCGTGAAACTGTTGACAATTGCGTAAACCAGGGTTCCTGCAAACATATGGGTGATATTTCCAAAAATATTTCTAGTTTTTCTCCCAATCAATTGGGAGAAAGGATTCAAGGAGTCCAGGTTTCAAGGGTTCAAGTGTTTGTTCTATAGGGACTGATCATCGCTTTCAACATTTTTTCCACACATATCCAAACAAAGCCTATACGATTTATCCCGAACTTTTTGCTCATTATAATTCTTTAGCGTGACACTCGAACGCGGAGCCTTTATATGCTGGGATATTGTGATGCTTGAAAGCTGGGATGTCGCTATTCGCTTATAGCTGTTTGCTACCCTTGGATCCTTGAACCCTCGAACCCTGGAATCCTTAATTTGGATCAACTCTTTTCGAGATGATCCAAATCTTTTACATCTTGTTTGCCCGAGCGCTGCTCTGGGATCTATTTCAATGATTTCAGCCCTGCGGGGAGTTGGATCTTTCCTTCGGCAATGCTTGCTGGAAAGACAATGGTCCGATTTCCATCCGCTGTCCACTGGAATACGGTTGAAAGACAGGTCTCTTCGGGATCGAATCCATATACTGCCTGATGGCCTTTATCATATCGGATGCGTCCCATGACACCAATTCGGTCTGTTTTTTCCAACTCTGCAACGATGGCATCGGGATCGGTGCTGCCCGCACGTTCAATGGCTTCTTTTAGGATATACACGGATTCATAAGCAGGCGCCGGGCCATGTCCGGCCTGAATTTTCTTTCCGTATCTTTTTTCATAATTGGTGTAAAAAGCTGTGGATGCCGGAAGCTTATCCGAAGCGATGGCACTGCCCATTTCGAATATGGTATTCATGGCTCCGGCTATCTTGCCGTCAAAGGTCTTCCATGCATCGGATCCAGCCAAGGGTGAGATGAATCCGGCCAGAATCGCCGGTACTTTCATGGCATTCCATTGTTTGACCAGCGTTCCGCTTTGAGGCATGTCGAAAATCGGCATGATCACCTGGGCGCCCATTGCTCTGGCTTTCATCAGGCTCGATGAGAAATCAGATGTTCCGGTTGGGTAGCTTTCCTGCCCCAAAATGGTCCAACCAGCCTTGTCAAAGTACATTTTCTGTACGAAGCCGGCAGTGGCACGCGCCCAGGCAACATCCTGGTGCATGACATAGACTTTGTCGAAGCCGAATTCCTTGTTGATGGCGGCCATGGTGCCTGCCAGGTATTTGACGAGATGTACGGCGTTGAGGCAGGTTCTGAAGACATATTTGTACTTTTCCGGGTCTTCCTTGATTTTTTTCTCGGAGCCGGGAGACATGGCGATGGTTCCCAGAAGGGGGACTTTGTATTTGGCGATGATGTCCATCCCGGCAATCAGGGCTTCTGAACGGAACGGGCCCACAACGAGTGCCGCGGGTTTCTTTTCCAGAATAATTTTTTCTAAGCCGAGCAAGGCTTCTGGCACGGGTACGCCGGGCGCGGCATCTCTGAGATCGATAGCCTCAACCTTGAGAGATCGTTTGGTGGTGCCTACGGATACGCCACCGGCCGCATTGATTTCTTCCACCGCCATTTCCACAGCTTTAATAGACTCTTTGCCTTCTAAAAAACCCAAAGATGTGGGAACGCCGACGACAATGGGGTCGGCCGCGTAAGCCATGGGAACACAGGCTGCAATAATTAATAGAAACGCGATAGCGATACCTGGAAAACTTTTTTTTCTCTCCATGATGCCCTCCTTGATGTTTGGGAAGTTTCAGATGGTTTGTTTTTAAGTCGTATTGAAGTGTTCCCTGCAGTATGCGAAGCACTGCCGCACGTCAGAACCTATGAGGTTAGCGAGCGTTATTTCCGTTCAAGAACTGAATGCGATTCTTATACTGGGCGAGTCGTTTTGTCAAAATGAATTTATTCGATGACGATTTTCCCAGCAGGCTCGGAAAGCACTTCGCCGATAATGGCGGAGTCTGTCACACCGGCGTTCTTTAAATTCTCCAGCAGATTTCCGGCTTTGTTTTTGCCGACACCCATGAGCAGACCACCCGAGGTCTGGGGATCAAAAAAAATATCGATCAGCACACTGTCGATGTGTGGGGCAGGGGTTAGCAGAGATGATCGGAAGGTTTTGTTTTTGGATGCCCCTCCAGGGATGGAGCCGGCCCTGGCATATTCAATGGTTTTGGGAATAAGAGGAATGGCTTTTGATTCAAGACGAATCCCGATGGATGGGTTTGACAGCATCTCCGCCAGGTGACCCAGAAGACCGAATCCGGTGATATCGGTACAGGCGCTCACAGGATATTTCTTCATCACCTTGCCGGCGTCACGGTTCAATGTGGCCATGAGACGGGTAACGGAATCAATGATTTCCCGGGAAGCGATGCCTTTCTTGATGGCCGTGTTGATGATGCCTGTGCCAATGGGTTTGGTGAGGATCAATTGATCTCCCGGTTTTAGACCCGTGTTTTGGATCACACGATCCGGATGTACAAAGCCGGTTACCGAGAGACCATATTTCAGTTCTTTGTCCTGAACGCTGTGGCCACCGAGTAAAACAACACCGGCTTCCTTTATTTTATCCAATCCGCCTTCCAGAATATCACGAAGGATTCTGATGTCCATTTGAGCTGAGGGAAATGCCACCAGATTCATGGCGGTTTTGGGTTCCCCTCCCATGGCATAGACATCGCTCAATGCGTTGGCAGCGGCTATCTGACCGAACCAAAAGGGATCGTCTACAATGGGTGTAAAGAAGTCTACGGTCTGGATAATGGCCAGATCATCCGATATCTGGTAAACACCGGCATCATCTGCCCCATCAAGGCCTACCAGTACATTAGGGTCCTGCGGCAGTTTAAGACCGCAGAGTGCTTTGTCCAGGTCCCCTGGAGCCAGTTTAGAGGCTCACCCTGCGCCGGAAACGGTCTGGGTTAAACGAACCGGGCTCGTGCCAGTCTGGATGGTTTTCATTTCAATTGGTTTCATTGGTTCGATCATCATGACTCCTCTGAATGATTTATAATCTTCCAACTAAGGTTTAATATAATCAATGGGAGCGATGTTTCAAGCTATATCTGTTCATTGGGACTGTTCCAAAAGATATAAGCCGTAAACTTTAAGCAATAAGCTGTGACGCAACTTTCAGGTTTCACCCTGGATAAAGCCCCAGTGGATTATTCATTTCGTGTTTACCGAACCAGAAATCTGAGCCGCAAACCATAAGCAGTTCAAGCTTACAGTTCAACCTTCCGAGCTTGCCCGCCAAACCGCCACCCCTCAAATGCTGGTCTCACCCTTAGCTTGTTCATTTCCCTATCTCTGCAACGGGGCACATCAGTGCGGTCAAAATATCATCCGGTGCCATTTTGAGCATCACACCTCTGCGGCCCCCGTTGATGACCACTGCCGGGTAATTCATGATGGGGCTGTCAATAACGGATTCAAATGGCTGTTTCAACCCAAAGGGGCTTATACCGCCCAAACGATAGCCGGTCAATCGCTCGGCCATGGTGGTGCTCGCCATGGATGCGCGTTTGGTGTGAAAAAAACGGGCCAGTTTTTTTAAGTCCAATTGGGTGTTGCCCGGCAGCAAAGCTGCCACATACCGTTGCCCACCCAGGTCCGCGATAAGGGTTTTCACGATTTTTTCAAGTGGGAACCCAATGGCCTGGGCTGCAAATACTGCTCCTTTTACCTTGTGGGTGTAGGGTATCACCTCAAAGGGAAGCCGTGCTTTTTTTAATGATTGGATGGCTCTTGTGGGCATGAATTGTCCTATGGGGTGATATTAGCCTTTTAGGCGTTTAGACTGTAGGTTGTTCGGTGCCCTCCGCTTATGGCTTAGGGTTACTTTTCTATTGTATCCTCATTGCACATGATATACACGATAACGTTCTTGATGACAACAAATGACATCCACAGGGCACTGACATGGCAGGTGCAAAAGAGTCGACGGGTGTCAAAATCGCCCGCCGGGCAGAATATGGAGGAGATATGTCTTATCAGAAAAGTGATTACAAAGAAGATCTTGACAGGCTTACAGCTGTCTTTCAAACAAGTCTTGGGGAATTTGAAGCCGAGTTATATGCCAAGGAATGCCCGGAAACTGTTTGGAATTTTATCAATCTGGCTGAGGGTCGACAGGAAGCCGACCGCCAGGGCAATTTCTATGATGGTCTCACATTTCATCGTGTGATCGAAGGATTCATGATTCAGGGGGGGTGCCCACTCGGTTCCGGTACCGGCGGGCCCGGGTACCGCTTTCAGGACGAGTTCGATTCGTCATTGCGGCACGACAGCGAAGGAATCCTTTCCATGGCCAACGCTGGGCCCGGGACCAATGGAAGCCAGTTTTTTGTCACACTGGGGCCCACACCCCACCTGGACAATCGTCATTCGGTTTTTGGCAAG
This sequence comes from Deltaproteobacteria bacterium, assembly GCA_024639645.1. Lineage (GTDB taxonomy): Bacteria > Desulfobacterota > Desulfobacteria > Desulfobacterales > B30-G6 > B30-G6. Next base: position 4,367 of record JAHEIB010000069.1, on the reverse strand, counting down.
GTTGTAAAAGGCTTGGAGGTTGTAAGCAAAATAGGATCGGTTCAAACCGGACCCATGGACAAACCCGTGGAGCCGGTGGTGATGAAGGCCGTCACCATTAAACGCTAAAATCGCTTTGCGAATTTAGTTGACGCGACTTTGCTGCTTTGAAGCGACTGTCAGAATATCGTTCCGAAACTGCTTCGTCAAAATGATCGCTAACTTGCTTCAAACAGGCGACCGGCTGCTTGCCGCCGCACGCTTAAGCGTCAGCACAAAGCAAATGAAACATTTTTTGCAACAACTCAAATGTTAAAAAAAAGCGGGGACCTTCTAAAAGCCCCCGCTTTTTTCTACTTAAAATGCACAGCAATTTTATTAGGCTACTTCCTGGTATTCAGCATCCACCACATCATCCTCGGGAACGTTCCCGGGAGTGGCGCTGCTATGTTGCGGACCGGTATCAGCTGACTGCTGATAAGCCGTGGTCGCCATCTGGTGAGCTGCCTGTGTAAGGGCGTCCGTGAGGCGTTTAATTTCATCCACATCCTCACCGTTCATGGCCTGCTTCAGATCGCTGATGGTTGCTTCCACGCTGGATTTTGTGGAAGGATCCAGTTGGGACCCCATTTCCGTCATGGATTTCTGGGTCTGGTAAATCAAGGTGTCAGCCTGATTTCTTGCTTCCACAAGGATTTTCTTTTTTTTGTCCTCATGGGCATGTAAAGCCGCATCATTTACCAGACGATCGATTTCTTCCTGGGTAAGTCCGGAAGATGCCGTGATGCGTATGGATTGCGCTTTTCCCGTGGCCTGGTCTTTGGCGGAAACTTCCACGATACCATTGGCGTCGATGTCGAAAGAGACCTCGATCTGGGGTGTCCCCCTGGGTGCCGGTGAGATGCCAGTCAATTCAAAACGGCCCAGGGTCTTGTTGCCGGAGGCCATTTCCCGTTCACCCTGCAGCACATGAACGCCGACCGCTGGCTGGTTGTCTTCCGCAGTGGAAAAGACCTGGCTTTTTTTGGCTGGAATGGTGGTATTTTTTTCGATGAGTTTGGTCATGACGCCTCCAAGGGTTTCGATGCCAAGTGACAGGGGTGTAACATCCAGGAGCAGGACATCCTTGATATCCCCTTTGAGCACCGCACCTTGAATAGAGGCCCCCAGAGCCACGACCTCGTCCGGGTTCACACCCTTGTTGGGCTCCTTGCCGAATATCATTTTGACCCGTTCCTGGACTGCAGGCACGCGGGTCATTCCCCCAACCAGAATCACCTCGTCCACCTCACCGCTTGATAGTCCGGCATCTTTTAAAGCCGCCTGGCAGGGTTCCTCCAGTTTGGTTAGCAGATCAGCCACGAGCGCTTCGAGTCTGGCACGGGTGATCTTGACATTCAAATGTTTGGGTCCTGTGGCGTCGGCAGTGATGAAAGGAAGATTCACATCTGTCTCCAGGGAATTCGACAGTTCCATTTTGGCTTTTTCAGCGGCTTCTTTCAAGCGTTGAAGCGCCATCTTGTCCTTGCGTATATCAATACCCTGATCCTTTTTAAACTCATCGGCAATGTAATCGATAAGTCTGAGGTCGAAATCCTCACCCCCCAGATGGGTGTTACCATTGGTGGCTTTGACTTCGAATACGCCATCACCGATTTCCAGTATGGACACATCGAAGGTCCCGCCGCCCAGGTCAAATACGGCGATTTTTTCTTCGGATTTTTTATCCATGCCATAGGCCAGAGAGGCCGCCGTTGGTTCGTTGACAATACGCAACACATTCAACCCGGCGATTTTCCCGGCATCTTTTGTAGCCTGTCGCTGACTGTCATCAAAGTAGGCCGGTACGGTAATGACGGCATCCTTGATTTTTTCACCCAGAAACGCTTCCACCGACTTTTTGATATCTGCCAGGATAAAAGATGAAATTTCTGCAGGGCTGTACTGCTTGCCGCGAATGTTGAGCTGGACATCCCCATTGGGGGCTTTCTGAATGTTGAAGGGCAGGTTTTTAATATCCGCCTGAATCTCAGGAGAGTCGAATTTCCGGCCAATAAGACGCTTGACGCCAAAAATAGTGTTTTCAGGATTGGTGATGGCCTGGCGTTTGGCGATTTGTCCCACCAGGCGTTCTCCCTTGTCGGTAACTGCTACGACAGAGGGCGTGGTTCGACCGCCCTCCTGATTGTTGACCACTTTGGCCTCGCCACCTTCCATGATGGAAACACAGGAATTGGTGGTTCCCAGATCAATTCCGATTATTTTGCTCATTTTCAGTTCCTCCTTTTTATGCATGACAGCTATTCTGGATAGATAAACCACCTCCATTCTGTGGCTGTCATGTATTGCGTATGGTGTTTGTTGGAATGAAAGATAAGCATCGTCATGCAATAGTCAATAATGAATATTAATTATTTCATTACTATTTATGCATATTGGGTATAAAGTAATGGATATTGTGCCGGACAGGACTTCTTCTTGGTTTCAGCGTGGCGGTTTATAGACACGAACCAATCGGTTAGCTATTGACATGAAAAATATTTTAAATCATACTAACACCTTCGTAAAACCCGGGCTGCTATTTCTGCCCAGAACCTTAATCCCATTAAAAAAAGGAGAAAGTTATGAAAAGAGGTGCCTTCTTTATTTTAACAATGGCAATGGTTGCTTTGTTGCTTTCGCCCACTGCATGGGCTGCCAACGAAATTAAAATCGGATTCAACATTCCACTTACCGGCGACAACCCTGATGTGGGGGGCTCATCTAAAAACGCTGCCGAAATGTATCTAAAAAACAATCCAACCGTCAATGTCGGCGGGAAAGTATACAGTCTGAAATTCGTCTATGAGGACAATGAATACAAACCCGAATCAGCCGTCAAAATCAACTCAAAGCTTATTACGGAAGAAGGCGTTTTGGGTATCGTAGGTCCTCAATCCTCAAGTCAGGCCGTTCCGGCAGGTGAGGTTGCCAACAACAACGCCACTCCCATGATCAGCCCATGGTCCACCAACCCGAACACAACTCTGGATCGACCCTATGTGTTTCGTGGCTGTTTTCTGGATCCTTTCCAGGGACCTGTAGCCGCCAATTTTGCCACAGATGAGCTAGGGGCCAAAAAAGCTGCTGTTATTTATGATATTGCCGCGGATTATCCCAAAGGGCTGGCTGAAAACTTCAAAGAGGCTTTTGAAAAACTGCATGGCCCCGGTTCCATTGTCGCCTTTGAATCATTTACAACCGGTGACAAGGATTTTTCCGCCCAGATGACCAATATCGTCATGTCAAAAGCGGATGTTCTTTTTGTTCCTCAGTATTATTCTGAAGTTCCCCTCATCATCCGGTCCGCCAAAGAGATGGGATGGTCCAAGCATATTCTGGGTGCAGATGCCTGGGGTGGCGGCGACCTGATGGGGCTTTGTGGGGACGACTGTAAAGGACTTTACTTTTCAACGCATTACGCTGCCGCGGGTGCCAAGGGGGCTACCAAGGCGTTTATCGATGCTTATGTTGCCGCCTATGGAAAGACACCTGACGATGTGGCCGCGCTTACCTGGGACACCATTGGACTGATGGTCCAGGCCATCAAAGACACCGGTGGCCTCTCCGGAGACATCAAGGCTGACCGTATTAAAGTAAAGGATGCCCTGGCCGGTGTTAAAGATTTTCCGGGAATCACCGGTGGAATGACATTTACACCTGATGGTGATCCGAAAAAATGTGCCGTGATCGTTCAGATCAACGATGACGGTCAATTTGCTTTTCATAAATCCGTATGCCCAAAATAAAATTGTGTTACGATTTTATTTTAATAGTTTGAATGAACCAACACCCACCGTGCTTGTGCACGGTGGGTGAACCTATTGTCTGCTCACGCTGTTGGTTTTTAGTTAAAAGCCAACGGTCGTGTGCGGATTTTTATTTGGGAGAGCACCGCATGACCTTCAATTTTCTCATGCAGAACCTCATCAATGCCCTGCAGTGGGGGAGTTTTTATGCCCTCATCGCTTTAGGCTACTCCATGGTTTACAGTATTCTCATGCTGTTCAATTTTGCCCATGGAGACATTTTCATGGTAGGCGCATATATCGGTTTAGGTATCGCCACCGCTCTGCTTGCGCTGGCAGGAACCGGAGCCGCCGCAATATTGCCGGGGTGGTTTATTCTGGTATTGACCATTCTGATATCCATGTTCCTGACCGGGTTTGTGGGTATCATTGTGGAAAGGGTAGGGTATCGCCCTCTGCGGGATGCCCCGCGAGCTTCGGCCGCCATCACCGGTTTGATGATCGGGATTATTCTGGAAACATCCAACATCCTCTTTCTAGGGGGATCGCGGCTTAAATTTCCACAACTGATTCAATCAGTCACCTACAATATCGGTGGTG
>JAHEIB010000068.1 GCA_024639645.1 Deltaproteobacteria bacterium | reverse complement strand
CCGGTTCATCTGCATTACTTTGGGTGCAATTTTATCAGGAAAAATGTGGGTGTGACAATCAACGATCATGGTTCTACCTCCAGCGCCCTAACGATTGAGAACTCTAATATGGATTGATGTAGCCCCCGGATACCCGCACAATCTGACCCGTGATGTAAGAAGACTCATCCGACGATAAAAAAGCAACGGCCGCTGCGATTTCATCCGGCAGGCCCAGTCGCCTGAGGGGTGTCAGTGCCATCACACGATCCATCATTTTACTGTTGTCTTTCAGCGACTGGTTCATTTCTGTGTCGATGGAACCCGGGGCCACGGCATTAACCCTGATGCCGTAACGGGCTTCCTCCTTTGCCAATGAGACCGTAAAAGAAGCAATGGCCGATTTTATGGCGCTGTAAAGGCCGAAACTGGAGACATGGTCGAAAGCGAAGGTAGAGCTCATATTGACAATGGCACCCTGACCGGTGGGTCGGATCAACGGCAGCAGCATTTTGGTCATCAGGTAAGGACCTTTTAGGTTGACGGCCACATTCCGATCAAAATCAGCTTCATCCAAATCCGCCCATTTTGCAGCCGAAAGAATACCGGCATTGTTAACCAAAATATCGATCTTCCCAAATCTGGATCGAAGGTCTTGAACCAGTTTTGATACATCACCCGTCTTTGAAATATCGCATGTCATGGGGGTGGCCATACCATTGTCAGCACAGATACTTTTGGCACATGCATCGGCTGTTTCAGCTTGAATGTCGGTAACAATTACCTGTGCACCGTCTGTAGCCAGACGTCTGCATATGGCAGCACCAAGACCTTGACCGCCTCCGGTCACCAGGGCAACCTTGTCAGATAAAGCACTCATGATTAATCCTTTTTTGTGGCGGAAGAGGCAGGGACCACTTTAGATCCATCTGCATTATACGCATACCAGCCATTGCCCGTCTTTTTTCCAAGCCTGCCAGCTTTGACCATGCGACGCAAAAGAACAGGCGGCAGATATTTGGGGTCTTTGGTTTCATTATAAATGGCGTCGCAGGCATTCAAGGTCACATCCAGACCAACCAGATCACCCAGTTCAAAAATACCCATGGGGCGACCAAACGCCAGTTTGACTCCCTGATCCACGTCTTCGATGGTCGCAACCCCCTGTTCCACCATCCGTATGGCTTCCAGATTTGATGGCAGGTTAATGCGGTTCAAAAGAAACCCTGGAATGTCATGATTGACGACGATGGGCCGCTTCCCAAGAGAGGTAATAAACTGCGTTGTAACATCCATGGTATCATCACGCGTTTCCATACCCCGCACTACTTCAACGGCTTTAAGCATCGGTACAGGATTGAAAAAGTGAATCCCGATAACACGTTCGGGTTTAATGGCTGCAGCGGCAAGCGCTGTAATCGAAATGGCCGAGGTATTGGTTCCAATGATGGCGGAGGAATCAATGACCTGAGATAATTCTTGGATGATACCCGTTTTTACCTCAATATCCTCATAGACAGCCTCTATGGCCATGTCGGCATTACCACAAACCGCCAGTTCCTGGCAGTATTCTATCCGCGCCATTATGGTCGATACTGGCTCCGACAACTTGTTTTTATGGGCAAAGCGACCCAGTGAATTATTGATACTTTCTTTGGCCCGATCCAATTGTTTCGGGTCAAGATCAACGAGCGTTACACGGTATCGGGCAACGGCGCAAACCTGGGCGATCCCGGCGCCCATAGTACCTGCACCCACCACGCATATTTGCTTTAAAATCAACACCAACTCCTTTGTCTAAACAAGACTGGAAAAAGACGCATGGTTATATTTTTAAACCTTTAGTTTTTTTTTGAACCAATATTCTATAGCTATAATCAAAACCGATATTTCTGTCAAGATAATTCCAATATCTGATCGTTTAAGGACTGCTCTATTGAACAATCCCGCAACAAGCCATGAGGAATGCGCTCGCTGTATCGGCTCAAACATTGGTACAAGCCTGATAAAAGCTGCACATCCGATGGATTCCTTCCTCGACATCCTCTTTATTTGCACAATATGAAATACGGATGATTTGATCAGATTTAGGGCCAAACGTCAGACCGGGCGCTATGGCGACACCCGTGGCATCAAGCAATTGGGTAGAAAAATCGTAGGAACCAAGACCAGTGTCGGCAATACCAAGCATCAGGTAAAAAGCGCCTTGGGGTGTTGCATAACCAATACCAGCCTTTTTCAGAGCCTCCACACAGATGTCTTTGCGTTCCGCATAAGACCTCACCATCTCCGCAATACAGTCTTGCGGCCCCGTCAGGGCTGCCTGGGCAGCAACCTGTGAAACCGAAGACGCACATGACAGGTAGCTCTCGATGGCTCTTCCCATGGCCTTGGCAACAGGCTGTGGTGCCACGTAGTAACCAATTCGCCATCCTGTCATGGCATAGGTTTTGGATGTTGCAAAAATGGAGATAACCCGGCCATCCGGGTCCAATGAAGCCGGTGAAAAGTGCTCTCCTTCGTAGAGGATACGTTCATAGACCTCATCAGAAATAAGATAGATATCATGTTTCTCACACATTTCCAGCAGGTCCTGCATCACCTGGCGGGAAAAAACAGCCCCTGTGGGATTCCCAGGCGAATTAATGACGATACCCCGTGTTCTTGAGGATATCATGGATTCGATGCTGGAAATATCAGGCTGAAAATTTGAATCCAAGGAGAGATGATAATATACGGGCTTCAGACCGATAACAACCGATTGGGTATGGTAGTTCGGCCAACCTGGATCAGGAATTAGGATTTCATCCCCTTTTTCACTGATAGCCATCATAGCGGCTGCCACGGCAAAAACACCACCGGGGGTCACACCGATTTGTTCAAACCTGGCACCAATATTGTTTTCTTTCGTCACTTTTTCCAGGATTGCTTCACGCAAAGACGGCATACCAGCGTGGGTGGTGTAATGCGTATTTCCCCCTCTGATGGCGGAAATAGCTGCCTCCTGGATGTGCTCCGGCGTATCAAATCCGGGGTCGCCGATTTCCAGGTGGTACGATTCCTCCAGCAGAACCGCTTTGTCCAGAATCATACGTATACCGGAGCGTGTTAAATTAGATAGATTTTTGGATATCGTCCGCATAACTTCCTCCCCTATTCTTTTATAATTCTTTAATTGAAGTGGTGGCAGTTTTTGACTCCCGGCTGAACCAATACAGGACCAAAGCAATCAGGATAGCAAAAAAACAGACACTGAAACCCATCTGGAAATCTCCCCCTGACATGGTATCTGCAGGCGGGCCATGGCCCAGGATATGCCCCAGGGCATGCAAAAAAATACCACCGCCAATGGCTGAAAATAGATTGATGCCGGTAAATGAGACCCCAGTCATTTCCGGCGGCATCATGGTCTTGATATGGGCGAAAAGAAGACTGGCAAAGGGAGCAAAGAAACCCAGCAAAAATAGAACCATGGCCAGCAGCAACAGATGAACAGGTCCCGGCCAAAACACCAGCAGAAGAATGGAGAATGCCAGAAAACATAAGCTGATGAGGCCGGTTCGGCGGGCAGACCTCAGAACGCGATCCGCCAATAAACCGCCTATGGGTGCGCCAACAATAGCGCCAATATTCAAAAAAAGCAGTAGATTGCCGGCTTTGAGCGCCGGAAGACCCAGATGAAAAATCAGGTAGGGACCAGCCCAAAGCGCCTGGATTGCGGTAAATACCCCATCCCGAAGTCCCATTGTCATAGCAATGATCCAGAAATTCAAATTCCCGAAAAGCTTCCGCAATCCTTGCCACTGAGAAGCGTCCTGTTTTTCTGTATGGACACAGGAAGGAGAAATCTCATCTCTGGGTGCATCATGCACCCAGAAGAAAAAGCAGATCACCAGTATGAAGTTGATTGCGGCCAAAACCATGAAACCGCTTCGCCAGCCGATTGCATCCACCAGTAATCGAAAGGGGCTCGTGGCCAATAGACCACCGAGAGAAGCGATGGAAATTGTCACACCTGTTATGCTTGCAAATTGATTCGGCTTGAACCAGACTGTATAGAGCTTCAGGGATCCCATCATATTAACGGACATTCCCAGACCCAAAAGAAACCTGGCAATCAACGCATCATTGATTCCATGAGACCTGGCAAACAACAGGGCCCCCAGCGTGCCCACTATGTTCATGCATATCAGCACCCGCCGCGATCCGAATTTGTCCAGCAGCAATCCCATGGGTAGTTGCGCTGCCGCAAAAGCATAAAAAAAAACAGACCCCAAGAGGCCCAGGTTTTCAATACTCAGATCAAGATCAGCCATCAAGTCCGGAGAGATGATCACCGTGGATGCGCGAAACAACATGGCCATCATAAAAAGCAAAGAACAATTGATAACCATTAGCCAGCGACCTGCTTTTGTCGTTTTTATGTCATTCATGATTCACTTGACAAGTATCCTGCCGATAATCACAGGTAAACTCCCTGGTAAAAAAAAATTTCTGTTTGATTTACGCGTTACACCCCACAAAAAGCCCCGGGGACTGCATTTGTCATTGCCCGTCAACCTGGCAGCATCGGTCTAGGCGTCAGCAATCGAGTTATCGCGAGTGAAAGCGTAGACCCCTGCTGCGATGATCAGGGTGCCAGCACATAGCCAGAAAGCCAGAGGATAGTTTTTCGCCGCATATAGACTGCCGGCAGTTCCCCGTCCGATAAACCCCCCCATTCCATGTATAAAAATGCCGCCACCCATCATGGAAAAAAAATTGGTGATGGCAAAAGCCCGACCGGACAACTCCGGTTTTATCAAGGTCTTGATATGGGCGAAGGCAATATGGCCAAATCCGCCGAACAAACCAAAAAGAAATAAAAATCCGGCCAATAGGATGATTCGGTCCGGGCCGTCTTCGATTGCAAGACCCGCTAGACACAACACCATAAAAAACAGACCGGCCAGCATGATACGCTTGGGACGCCTAAAAATACGGTCGTTTAAAAGACCCGACAGCGGGCCGCCCAAAATAAAGCCGATATTGAGTAACAGCAGTAAGTGGGCTGCCAATACAACCGGGACCCCTAAATACAGAATCAAAAATGGTCCGGCCCACAGTGATTGAACCGCAGCATAGACCCCATATCGTAAACCAGCCATTACGGATATGCACACATAGGAAAAATCAGTCAACAACGTCCGGCAGGTTTCCAAAACCGACAGGCGGTTTTGACTGCCTGGGACGAATCGCGCGTGGGTTCCTTGGCCGGGATCGTCTTGGACGATATAGTAAAATGCCACGGTAAGAATAAACGTAATCAGTGCTAAAACGACAAAAACCATCCGCCAGCCAAGCACCGCAACAAGAATGTGGAGTGGGCTCGTAGCCAAAAGCCCTCCCAGAGCACCAATACCGAAGGTCAATCCGGCAACGCTGGCAAACTCAGATGGCTTGAACCAAGCAACATATAAGGTTAAGGAGCCTACGATATTGGCGGACATGCCCAGGCCCAGCAGGGACCTACCCAACAAACCTGTCCCACGTCCCTGTGCCACCGCAAAAATAAGCGCACCCATCACCGCAGTCATATTCAGGAAAAACATGATGCGTTTGGGCCGCATCTGGTCGAGGAAAAAGCCCAATGGCAGCTGGGCCAACCCAAAAACATAAAAGAAGATGGCACCCAAAAGTCCCAGGTCCTGGGGGCTGAGGTTTAAATCATGGCTAATTTCAGGTGCGATAATAACAATGGACGCCCGGTATAGCATTGACATCACGAACAATAGCGAGCACACACTAAATATGAACCACCGATGGGTCTTCATTGTCTGGTATGATCTGAAGGGTGCTTGTAGGCTTGCAATACTGTCGGCACGCCTGTGTGCCGACAGCCTGCCTAAGAAGAATTATGTCATCCGCTCAAAAATGGTCGCCAGCCCCTGCCCACCACCGATGCACAAGGTCGCCAGGCCGTATGTACCCTTGCATCGCTCGAGTTGGTTGGTGATTGTAAGCGCCAGCCGGGCACCGGTCATGCCGTTGGGATGCCCCAATGCAATCGCTCCGCCATTCGGGTTCAGCCGTTCATCATCCGGGGAAATGTGATGCTTCTGTCTGCCCAATTCACGAATATCCGCCAACACCTGGGCAGCAAAAGCTTCGTTAATCTCAACCACACTCATATCGTCCATTTTCAGACCGGCTTGATCCAGGGCTTTTGGTACGGCATAGGCTGGACCAATACCCATCAGCTTGGGGTCGACACCCACCGTTGCACAGGTTACAAAACGGGCTTTAGGCTTGTATCCTAGTTCTTCAGCCTTTTGAAGAGACATAACCAATAGAGCTGCAGCGCCGTCATTTCGACCCGTGGCGGTTCCCGCTGTTACGGTACCGTCTTTCTTAAAAGCTGGTTTTAAATTTGACAACTTTTCCAGAGTGGTATTCCGTGGGTGTTCATCGACCATAAAGTCAACGGGCGGTCCTTTTCGTTGAGGGCTTTTGACTGTAACTATTTCCTCCTCGAAAACCCCTGTCTGCATTGCCCGAGCATATCTTGTCTGGCTTTGAAATCCAAAAGCATCCTGCTCCTGGCGCGTAATGTCATACATTTCCGCCAGGGACTCGGCCGTAAGTCCCATAACCACATGATCCGGAGGGGGTGCTGTTTCGCGGGAAATGATTTGAGGCGGCTTAAACGAGTATGCTCCATCCGAACGTGCAATCATCCAAGGTGTCTGACTCCAGCATTCCATCCCACCGACAATATATATTTCTCCAAAACCAGCCATTATTTGAATAGCGGCAAAATTCAGGGCCTGAAGCCCGGATGCACAAGCCCTCTCCACCGTTACCGCGGGGACGCTATAAGGCAAACCAGCCTTGAGTGCTGCCCATCGGGCAGGATGATAGGCCGTATGCCATGAATTTGAGAGACCCATCAACACATCGTCGATTTTCTCTGGATCAACTTTCGTTTTATCGATTAATGCTTTGATGGCCAATGCACCCAGTTCCTCTGGCCGATAGGTCGCCAAACTCCCCCCCATTCTGCCAATCGGTGTGCGTACACCATCGACGATCACAGCCATATTTTTCTGATTGCCCATATATTACCGTCCTTTCCAGTTGGGTTTGCGTTTTTCCAAAAAGGCCTTGGCACCTTCCTGACAGTCATCTGTATTGCGGATAATCGTGGCCATTTCGCAAAGGTACTCCAGGGCCTGGGGGTATGGCAAGTCGCTGGATACCCTGATTGAATCAAGACCCAGACCAAAAACCGAACTACTTTTCTCAGACAATGTAGCCGTTATATTATCAACGTTCTCATCCAGAGCCTCCGGTGCAACAACAGAATTGACCAGACCCATTTCCAGCGCTTCCTGCGCATCGAGGATCTCCCCCAGGAGAATCATTTTCATGGCCGCCTTTTTGGGGATTGCGCGTAAAATACCGGCCATAACCATGTTGGGAAAAGCACCTACATTAATTTCTGGGGTTCCGAAACGAGCCGTGGTAGAAGCGACGGCCAGATGTGACAAGGTTACCAGGGCCATACCACCGGCCACGGCAACGCCATTGACCTTTGCTACCACCGGCTTCTGTGTCTCGTACAACGCCATGCAGAGATCCCGGTAGGCAGCGTTCTGCTTCCGCTGGTTCACGATGCCTGGCCGATCGAATTCTCCAAGGTCAGCCCCGGCACAAAAAGCTTTCTGCCCGCTTCCGGTAATAACAATCACACGAACTTCTGTGCTGGCATTGAGTTCTTTAAATAAAGAGGCCAGATCCGCCATAGCCTGGATACTCAGGCGATTTCGTTTGTCTGGATTGTTCAGGGTAATTGTGGCTACCGCATCCTGTTGATATACTTCTATCATGATATTCTCCAGGCTGATGGGTTATTTCAGCAAAACCAAGTTCATCTACGGCTTCTATATCAGGTCCCTTATAAATAGGGGAAAACACATGATATGAATGTAAGAAAATACCCTGTTGGTAACTTTGTGTTTAAGATGTGTAATTCGTCTGCCCGCCATCGATACAAATGATTTCACCGGTCATGTAGTCGCAAGCGTCACTCGCGAGATAAACAGAGAGGGGGCCTATTTCCGGTGGATCCCCGACACGCCCTATGGGTATCCGCTTCAGAACCCGTTTCCGCATATCGGGGTTTCCCAAAACAGCTGCCGGCATGTCGGTGTCAAAATAACCGGGCGCTATTCCATTGACACGAATACCATATCCGGCCCATTCAAATGCCAGGTTTCGAATCATCTGTGAAAGACCGGCTTTACTGACAACATACGCCAAACAGTAGGGCAGCACGCGTTCAGCAAAGGCTGAACCGATCAGAATCATACGACCACCGCCATTCTGTTTCATTTTTTTGGCAACTTCGCGGCAGGTCACATACGCACCCGTAAGATTGGTATTTAGGACAAGCTCCCAATCCGTTAATGGTATGTCGAGGGAAGACCCGGTATGCATCATCCCGGAACAGTAAAAAAAAATGTCGATACGGCCAAATTTCTCGATAGTCTCGTTGACGAGAGCGATCACCTGTCGCTCCCGGGTAACATCGGTGGGTATCCCTATGGATCGTCTGCCCAAGTCTTTGACAACACCGACAGTTTCTTGCAATTTCAAGGAATTTCTGGCGGCACATGCGACATCTGCACCCGCCCTGGCAAGACTGAGAGCGACCTCCCGTCCCAAACCCTGGCTGGCACCCACCACCAGAGCTGTTTTATTTTTGAGACCGAACCAATCAACCAATGATTGCAGGCTGTCGTTTTTCAGAAACCGTCCTCCTGATTTTCCAAAAGATCCAGGATTTTTTGAACCAGATCGAGGTCGTATCCACCACTCACAAATTCATCATGCTGAATAACCTGCAGCAGGAATGGTTTTGTTGTTTTGACCGGTTCGATGGTTAATTCCAGAAGTGCCCGCTGCATGATACGAGTGGCCTCTCTCCGGTTGCTGCCCCATGCAATCAGTTTCCCCAACAACGAATCGTAGTAAATCGGAATTTCATACCCTGAATACAGGTGCGTATCCAATCTTACACCAAATCCTCCCGGTGACCGATACATTTCGACGGTTCCCGGAGATGGGATAAACGCCATGGTGGGGTCTTCGGCGTTGATGCGGCATTCAATGGCATGACCCTGCTGCTGAATATCTGCCTGACGGAATCCGATCCCGTTTCCCATGGCGATGGATAGCTGGGCCTTGACGAGATCCCGTCCTGTAATCATTTCCGTTACGGGATGCTCCACCTGAATACGCGCATTGAGCTCCATAAAATAAAATTGATTGTCCGCATCGAGTAAAAATTCCACAGTTCCCGCATTTCTATACCCGATAGCTTTGGCAATCTTTACAGCACTTGCGTGGATGGCTTGTCTTACCTCGGGCAACAAATTCGGCGATGGTGCTTCCTCAATCAACTTCTGGTGGCGCCGCTGAACAGAGCAATTACGTTCAAACAAATGGACGGCATCACCTTTTCCATCGGATAGAATCTGTACCTCGATATGCCGGGGATGCAGGATATATTTCTCCACATACAGCGTCGGATCACCAAAGGCAGCTCGGGCTTCGGCTGCAGCCATTGCAAAGTCATCCTTTAGATCCTGCTCATCGTTCAGAATCCGCATGCCGCGCCCGCCACCTCCGGCAGAAGCCTTCAGCATCAGCGGATAACCTATGGCGGCACAGGTTTCGATGGTCTCTTCGAGAGATGAAAATCCCTGATCACTGCCGGGAACAACAGGCACACCCGCGGCCGCAACCGTCTGCCGGGCCATCAGTTTGTCTCCGGCAAGCCTCATGTTTTCCGGCGTCGGACCGATGAAGGCTATCCCTGACTTTTCACACAGCGCTGCAAATTCACCATTTTCTGCCAGGAAGCCATACCCCGGGTGTATGGCTTCTGCATTGATTTCTTTTGCTATTTCTACAATCCGGGCGGCATTCAAATAGCTTTTAACGGCAGGCGGGGGACCCACGAGATGCGCTTCATCAGCCAGTTCCTTGTGGAGACAGTCCGCGTCGGCTTCAGAATATATGGCAGCCGAACGAATCCCTAACTCGTTGAGGCTACGGATGATCCGCAAGGCAATTTCACCACGGTTGGCAACCAGCACCTTGGAAAAGGACATGAGCGAACTCCCTAGGATTGAATCTTCATAATAACTTGATTTTTCCCAACGGTCTCTTCATCACCGATGAAAATCTCGGTTACCGTGCCATCAACCGGAGACTTCACTTTGGTAAAAACTTTCATGGTTTCCAACAAACAAAGTGTTGCTCCTTTTTTTACCTGGCCACCCTCTTCAACAAAAGGCGGTTGATCCGGAGCCGGTTTACGATATAAAACACCCGATAGGGGTGACATCACGGAAATCAAATTTTCAGACATTGATCACCTCATGTAACAGCGTATTAAACCGGCGGGTTTCCATGTTTCCGATCCGGTAGTTCAACATTCTTTTCCCAAGCCATTTCAAATGCACGTATCAAAACCTGTCTGGTATCCCGAGGATCGATAATATCGTCGATAAAATCATAGCGGTAATTTTCCGCCAACCGAAAAGGATTGATATACTGTTCGTGATATTCTTTCCGTTTTTCTTCCAACACCTTGGCATACTCAGGAGATTTCTCTGCTTTTTTAAGATCTTGTGCCCAAATGATGGATGCGGCCGATTCTGGTCCCATGATACTTATCTCAGCTGTAGGCCAGGCAAAACTGAAATCCGCACCCAGCGTCTTTGAACCCATAACAACATTACCGCCACCGTAAGCGCGTCGGACAATCAGGGAAATCTTGGGTACCGTGGCACAGGCATATGCATAGAGAAGCTTTGCCCCATGCCGCAGAATTCCCTCCTTTTCCCACTCATGGCCCACGACAAAAGCCGGCGTGTCCATCATGGTCAAAATCGGAATATTAAAGGCATCACAAAAAGTCATGAAGCGATAATACTTGTCCGAAGAATCATTCTCCATTACGCCCCCAAGCTCGTCGGGGTTGTTGGCTATCAGACCAACAGGATAACCATCCAGTCGGCAAAAGCCCGTGATGATATTCGGTGCAAATTCATCCTTGACCTCAAAAAAGCTGTCTTTATCGATGATTTTTTCAATCACCTCATGCATATCGTAGGTAAACCGCCGGTCGTCCGGTAAAATTTCTAATAACGATTCTTCGCGCCTATCTACAGGATCATCACACAAATGCCGGGGCGCCCGCTCTTTCCAATTTTGAGGAATATAGCCCAATAGCGTTCTGGCGATTTCCAGGGCATCTTTGTCGTCATCGGCAACAAAATCACATTGACCGGAATGACGCATACAAAAATCCGGGCTGCCGATTTCGGAATCAAGCTCTTCCTTCACGATGGATTGTGTTAGGCGGGGACCACCCAACCACATCCAGGATGTGTTTTGGACCATGATCAAAAAATCGGACAGCATCGGGCTATAGCCTTGCCCAGCAGCACAAGGCCCCATCAGCACCTGTATCTGGGGAATGACACCGGAGAACTTCGACTGGTTCTGAAATATCTCATTAAAAGGTCTTGAGAGCGCGGTGCCTTCATGCAGACGTGCGCCAGCCGAATCCAGCAGACCGATGATGGGTACCATCATCTTACCTGCCAATCCGATGATATCGGCAATTTTCTTGGAGTGGCTTTCACCGGCAGAACCGGCCAGCACGGTAAAATCCGTGGAATAGACACAGGCTTTTCTCCCATTGATCTTGCCTGTGCCGATAATAACACCATCGGCCGGTGTCGGTCGGTCTTTCATCTCGAAGTCTTTGATCTGGGAACGCACAAACATTCCCAGCTCCGAGAAAGAACCTGGATCAAAAAGATAGTCTATCCTTTCCCGTGCCGTCATCTTCCCACGGCCATGTTGCTTGGCCACTTTTTCAGGCCCACCCATCTCTAGAATCTTGGCCTTGCTTTGCTCCATTTCTGCAAGGAGCTTATCCATCATTTTGCCCATAATCATATCCTGGTCATAAGGGTAGATATTTGTGAAGCCTAGTCGTCGTCCTCAAACTCCATTCGCAGCATGTTCGGTCCATATGCCTTACCGGTTTGGTCCATGCACAGGGTCCGGGTGGCACCGCCTCCCAGAGCGTTGTGCATGACAAACTCAAGGGAATTCAGGGTGTCGATATCATAACGCAGCACCTTGCCTTTGACGATGGGGCTGAAAAAAGCCTTCACCTTATCGGCTGTGAGGTGTTTTTTTAGAATCTGGTAAGCTTCGTCATCTTTGGCCATCACCCCGATATCGACGATATCACCTTTGTCACCGGAACGGGCATATGCCAGATCTTTGAGTTTATATGTAGTCATGCGATTAACCCTCCATCATCTCTACTTTAGTAGGGACCAATTCCCTGGGAACCAACGTTGGCCACAGCCCTATCACCTTACGCGGTGGTGGTGGAGAGATGACAGCAGTGGTCCCCACCGGTCCATGTGTCCAAAGATGGGTCACTTCCCGGCGTACCTGATTGGCATCCTCACGGGTCCGTGTCTTGGCAGCCACTCTTACGCGGATTTCATTGATATCTTCCAAATTCTCTGTCATCTTGGACAGAGGCCCATGAATGGAGTTCATACCAATAAAGTCAAAACGTACATCATCAATAGTCAGATTTCGTGCTTTGAAACGCCCGCGCAGGAAGGCTTCACAAAATTTGGCTTTTTCGTACGCATCCGGCCAGCAAACACTGATTTCACTTTCACCGATCCATCCATCTTCATATCCGATAGTCATTTTCAACATGTCAGGACGTTTTTTGCCGCCAATACCGGTGACTTCGACCTCATCCTTTCCAATGTCCTTGACGCAAATTTTTGAAAAATCTCCGATGGCATCCGGCATAAAATAATTCTCAGGGTCATGTACTTCATAAACAAGATGCTCTTTAACTGTCCATTCATTGACCATGCGGCCGGCGCCTTTAGCCTTGGTGATAATGGTGCGTCCATCCTCATATACCTCGGCAATTGGAAAAGCCACCCGCCAGGGTTCCTTGATTTCTTTCCAGAAATTAGACATACCGCCGGCACAACCAGCACTGCATTCAATGATGTGACCCACTGTGACAGCCGTTCCCATCTTGTGCCAATCATCCATCTTCCAACCGAGTTCGTGGACCATGGGTGCAACGTACATGGCGTTGTCGGAAGCACGCCCCGTAATTATAAGATCCGCACCTTTTTCCAGACCCTCCACCAGAGACTCGGAGCCGACATATACATGCGCAGCAACAATTTTATCAGCAATACGGTCAATATCTTCTTCTCCTGTATCCAGATTTTCAAACTTAAGACCCTGTTTCCTGAAGTCATCCAGACGTGAACCAACGTCATCACCACTAATGACACCGATTTTCATCCCATCGACGCCCAGCTCTTTGGAAAGGGCCATCACATCTGTACCAGCCTGTTCAGGATTGGCGCCGCCAGCATTGGTGAGCATCCTGACGCCCTTCTCCCTGGCAATCGGCAGTAGTGCCCGCATCCATGGTAGCAGATCGGGGATATAACCGCGTTTAGGATTTTTATCCTTCATTCGCTGCAGAATAGACATGGTTAACTCTGCCAAATGGTCGAATCCCATATAATCCAATTCACCCTTTTCCATCAGTTCGACTGCCGGATCAAGCATGTCTCCCCATGAAGCAGAGCCACAACCCATTCGAATCTTTTTCATATTATTGACCTCCCTCTGTTTTAACTGCATGAAATGCGGCCATACTATTAAGGTTTTTTTTGTATGTCAAGCAAAAAATTGAACGTTCGGTCGAAAAAAGAGCGTGCTTTCGTCATCGTGTGTAAGGCTATATTTAGAATTTACATACGACGTAAAAACATTTACAATTTATAGATCTGACGAAACAGGGAATCCCATTATGAAGTACCGACATATCGGAATGTTATCTGTCGGGCATATGGCCACCGATATCAATCAGGGTGCATTGCCGGCTTTGCTTCCGTTTTTTATCGCCGCATACGATCTATCGTATGCGGCAGCAGCGGGTATCGTTTTCGCCGCCAATATGACGTCAAGTATTGTCCAGCCTCTGTTTGGGCATGCGGCGGATCGTTTCTCAAAGCCATGGCTATTATCTGCAGGATTGATGCTGGCGGGCTTGGGTCTTGCCCTGACAGGCATATTTCAGGGGTATCAGTGGATCATGTTCTTGGCTATCATTAGTGGGATAGGAATTGCAGCATACCACCCTGAAGCGGCCCGGTTGGTCAATTTTGCAGCAGGAACCAGGCAGGGAACTGCCATGAGCATTTTTGGTGTCGGCGGTACCCTGGGTTTCGCCATCGGTCCCCTTATTGTGACGGCCGCTTTGCTTCAGTGGGGATTGAAAGGAACGCTCGTCCTTATTATACCCGTATCCATTATGGCTTTGGTCATGACAAGTCAATTTTCGACGTTTGCGTCTCTGGCCTCCCATGAAAACCGAGACCAGCGTCTATCGGGTACTGAAAAGACGAAAGATAACTGGAACGCATTTTCACGGTTAACCATCACGATCATCGGTCGGTCTATTATTTTTTACGGTTTAAATACATTTATACCCATCTATTGGATCCATGCGCTGAATCAGTCGAAATCAGCAGGCGCCATGGCACTGACAATTTTTGCAAGTGCAGGAATTATTGGAAACCTGCTGGGCGGCAGTTTAGCCGATCGGATAGGACAAAAAAAGGTCATCTTACTCGGCTATGTCGGCCTAACAATATTTCTTCCCATTCTAATTCTTGTCAATAATGTGCAGGCGGCAACCCTATTGTTGATCCCCATCGGTTTAGTGCTGTATGGGACTTACAGTCCATCAATAGTGTTGGGGCAAAAATATCTACCGAATCGTGTTGGGTTCTCATCTGGTATTACACTTGGGGTTGCTGTTGCTATTGGCGGAGGGGCCGCACCGATTATCGGAAGAATAGCCGATCTATATGGCATTTGGTATTCATTGGCTTCAATCGCGGTTTTGCCAGTATTTTTCTCTGCTATCGTTTTGAGTTTACCAACAGTTGAATGAGCGCATCTTAGAAACTATCTCAAAAATGTCTTTTGTCCCAAATCCTGTGTTGTATTCTCGTTTCAAGTCCTCAAAATACTTTAGTATTCCTACAGATTGAAACTTGATCCCGCCTTGACTTTGAGTCAAAATCCTATTTTTGAGATGGCTTCTATATAAAAATTTCGGGTCTATATACTAAACAAAGGTA
>JAHEIB010000002.1 GCA_024639645.1 Deltaproteobacteria bacterium | reverse complement strand
CTACATGACCAGACAGGTGGGTAAGTGGTCCAAGCAATATATGGCTTCCAAAACAGAGCCCATCCAAAGCATGGACAATTTAATGGAATGGCTGCCACAGAACATACCGGATGACGACCGTGCCACTATTGTGCACGGTGATTTCAGGCTTGAAAACATGATTTTTCACCCTACTGAATCTAAAGTGGTGGCGGTTCTCGACTGGGAGCTTTCCACCCTGGGACATCCCCTGGCCGACTTGGCTTACAACTGCATGGGCTATTACCTGCCTTCCCTGGGCGCTAATGCTTTTGGGATATCTGATGTCGATTTTGAGACAACTGGGATTCCCACCGTGGATGCTTATGCGGCGGCCTATTGCAAACGTACCCAGCGCAAAGATATTCCCAACTGGTCATTTTTCATGGCCTTCGGCATGTTTCGTCTTGCCGCCATCGTCCAGGGCGTATACAAACGCGGACTCGACGGAAATGCCAGCGCAGCCGATGCTCAAAGCTTTGGTGTTTTGGTACACTTTCTTTCGGATGCAGGCTGGAACCTCGTAAAGCCGAAAAGCGCATGATATTTTTAGAAATATCACCTTATATCCGGATTGGGGAAACCAATGCAAAAAACCGATCAATTATTGACACAAGAAGAGGGCAGCATCCTCACGTTGACCCTCAACCGTCCGGATAAGCGCAATGCCCTGACGCCGGAAATGCTGGTTCAACTTTACCAGGTGCTGCAAAGACATGCATCCCAAGATGACATTCGGGTGGTGATTCTTCGGGGGGCGGGCGACAAGGCTTTTTCATCGGGGTACGACATCAATGCCATTCCAACGGGTGTGTCCCCAGAAGTGCAGAAACTGTTGCAAAACAAGAGTCCCTTTGAACTTGCTGTCGAGAGCATCGTCGATTTTCCCTATCCCGTCATTGCTATGCTGAACGGCTTTGCATTCGGCGGGGCTTGCGATCTGGCTGTGGCGTGTGACATGCGGATTGCCGCAGAGCATGTGCAGATGGGGATGGTACCGGCCCGTCTGGGAATGGTTTATTTCCCGGAGGGTCTTCAGCGCTTTGTAAGGGCCATCGGCCTGCCCCGGACCAAGGAAATGTTCTTTACAGCCCGTCGATACAAAACAGACCGCCTGAAAGAAATGGGTCTGGTGGATTATGTTTTGCCCTGTGACGAGTTGACGGCCTTTACCCATGTGCTGGCACAAGAGATTGCCGCCAATGCCCCCTTGTCTCTCAAAGGGATCAAGCGCATCCTCAATCTGCTTTCAACATCGGATCGTCTGAATGCACAACAGCAGGCCGAGGCCAAACAACTTGTGCAGAAATCCCTGGAGAGTGCGGATCTCAAGGAAGGACAGGCAGCATTTCTGAAAAAAAGGAAGCCGGTTTTCAAAGGGAGATAGGGATAGGAAGGGTCCCAGGGGAAAATATACCGTGTTAAGTTTTAGGTGTTAAATTTTAGATTCAGCGAATAGCTACTAACAACAATAAATGACGCGCGAAGCGAATGATACCCGCAGGATAAAGGATCATGAATTTTAACCAAAAGAATATGTTTATCAAAGGATTTTTTTGGATGAAGAGGGGTGTTCATAGATGGCTAAATACCGCGGCTTGATCTCATCAGACTGGAGCGAATGTCTTTCCCCCAACGGGCCTTTTGACTGCATGGCATTTGTTTACCCGGAGCATACGTCGGAACTGACTGCCATCTTTAAGCAGTACACCGGAAATGAGATCTCACTGAGCGTTGCCATGAAGCGTTGCCTCGGGCTTCTCCCGGCGCTCCTGAATGCCGACCAAATGGATGACTATCTTGACCGGAAATATGCCCATTATACGGGTGTTTCTGAACTGATCGAAGCCTGTCTTTCCAACAATATCCTTTTCATGATCAACACCACCGGGTCCATGGGATATTTTCAGCGTGTTTTTGCAAAAAAACTGCTGCCCCGGGTTTCGGCGCTGTCAGCACATCCGGGTCTGATTTTTCCGGACAGTAAAAGTGATCCCAAAATCCTTTTTAAACTGCAGGAAATTACCGGCAAACCCATCAACACGGCTTTGGCTGCAAGGCACTTTCAGATTCCACCCCAAAACATCCTGGTCATGGGTGACAGCGGTGGGGATGGACCTCACTTCAAGTGGGCAATGGAGCAGAATGCCATTTGTGTGGCCAGCATGGCCAAACCTTCCCTCAAAGTGTTTTGTGCCAGACACCGCTTAAAGATCCATAAATATTTCGGTATTTCATATGAAAATGGGGAGCCCAGGCGCGAAGCGGACGAGATGCAGGTGGATTTCAAGGAACTGGTGCCGTTTATTTCTGATCGCCTAAACGATCAGAAATATAGTCTGTAGGTGTTCAAACTGTAGGCTGTTAGCGGCCTACAGCCTATAGTCTAACAGCCTAAAAAGCTTACTTGTATTGCTTCAGCAGCTTTTCCCGTTCCTCCGGGGGCTTGGACCGCAGGTGTGATTTCCATCCGGGACACCACCGGATATGCCATTTCCATAGCCGTCCCAGAAATGATTGGGGGGATTTATCGTATTTTGCCCTGAAGGCGCATTTTTCGCAGTTGCTCATGAGATTTTCCTTTGGTGATGGTTGGAATTTGAACGGCAATAGCGAGCGCATTCCCCGTAGATTATATGAAACGGGCTGCGGGGTACTCTTCAATCATTATGGATGAATCGGACGAGCGGGGCAATAAAAAAAGAGATTCCGGGGAGGATTGAAGAGCCTCGCAGCATGCGAAGCACTGCCGAACGGCAGAACATTCCCTGCAGCTTGCCGCAGGGTGCTCTTCAATCTTCCCAAGACACATAAATTTAGTCGCATACTTTTGCGAACTTCGGAACCGGAGACTTGGTTGCTAAGAGCGGTTTACTGTGATAATAAAACGAACATAGCGAAGAAAAAAGTCTAATAATATCAGACTTATGTAGCATTAACCTCGCAACTGGAATCACCATAGCCGCTATCTCTTCATAAAACATTCAGGATTGCATTGGGAAAATAATCTGAAATATATTTTATGGTTCTGAGGCAAACACCACATGGAAAAACAAATGATTAGTAGATTCTTTCTATTTATGCTGGCACTATTTTGCGTTATCGGGGTCCTGGCTCCCGTTATCAACATGCCTGCCTTTGCATCTGAGCTTGCAAACCCAAAAACAATCCGGTTTACTACGCCATTTCCAAAAATCTCTCCAACTTACAAGGTATACCAACTGATATACACGGAGGCGTTTGGAAGACTCGGATTACCCTTTTCTATGGCCTACCATCCTGACGAGCGCCCCTTGATCAATTTAAATGCCGGTGAATTCGATGGGGGCACCGGCAGAATCCGGGAGCTGGAAACGGAAAAGTATTATCCCAATCTCATACGGGTTGACGAGAATATTTTGCATCACAAAAGCGCCGGTCTTGTGATGCATCCTCAGGTTAAAATAGATGGCTGGGAAAGCCTGAAAAACACCGGAAAAAAATCACGGACATTGGAAGGGGGTGCTGACAATGATACGGTCTATAGCTTTGCCTGGTTCCACTATGAATTTATCTCGGTGAGTTATCGGTTTTAGCTTCATGAGCCAAAATAAATAAAAGGAGGATCATCCAATGAAAGTACTGATCGTTTATTATTCCACCTATGGACATGTACATAAAATGGCCGAGGCGATCGCTGAAGGCGTAAAACAGGTCGATGGTGCCGAGGCCGCCATGCGGCGCGTTCCTGAGACCCTGCCTGACGAAATACTCGAACAAATGGGCGCCGTAAATGCACAGAAGGCCATTTCCCATGTGCCCGTCTGCACCGTGGACGAATTGGCCTCGGCTGATGCTGTGATATTCGGCACACCGACACGCTTTGGAAACATGTGCGGGCAGATGCGCCAATTTCTGGATGCTACAGGACAACTTTGGGCACAGGGCGATCTGGTGGGCAAGGTCGGCAGCGTGTTTACCAGCAGCGCCACACAGCATGGTGGCCAGGAATCCACCATCTTATCTTTTCACATTTCGCTGCTACATCACGGTTTTGTAATCGTAGGGCTACCTTATGCCTTTCAGGGCCAGATGAAGATTGACGAGGTGACAGGTGGTTCCCCCTATGGCGCTTCGACGATCGCAGGTGGGTCTGGGGAGAGAATGCCAAGTGAAAATGAATTGGACGGCGCAAGGTTTCAAGGCAAACATGTTGCAGAGATTGCTAAAAGGATCAATAAATAGGTTGTAGATTTTATCGTACTCGCATTCAGCGGAAACCGCACGAATATAAATATGGGAATGCATAATCCTAAACCTTTAGTGGCAATTAGGATACTCTGCCCAATTATCAAAAATATATGTTATTGGTTAATTATCTATAAAGAAAATAATGCGACCATATTATATGCTTGATTTAATTTTTGGACGGTGCCTTTTGTCTTCAAATCGTAAAAAAACAAAAAAGGACTCACAACCATGCGCTTGTTTATCTTCTCGCTGATTATCATTACAACGGCTGTGCCGGCTGCAGGCACAGACTTTCCAATTGAGGGCACGAAGGGCACCGTACTTGCAGCCAAGCGAGTTGCTACTTTTGATGAGCCTTGGGCAATGACTTTTCTGCCCGATAACACGCTTTTGGTGACCGAGAAGAGAGGGGCCCTGTGGCATGTTGCCAGCGACGGATCGAAAAAGGAGGTACAGGGCTTGTGGAAAGTCGCCTATGGCGGTCAAGGCGGCCTGGGCGATGTTGTGCTGCATCCTGATTTTGAACATAATTCCTGGGTCTATTTGTCTTATGCCGAACGCGGCTATGATAACACCAGTATCGGGGCGGTGTTGGTCCGCGCAAAGCTTAATCTAAAAGACCCTACGCTGAAACTCGCATCGGTGGAAAGACTGTGGGCTCAGGAGCCAAAAGTTACAGGCAAAGGACATTATAGCCATCGCATCGCGTTCGGCCCAGACGGTAAAATGTTCATTACCTCTGGAGACCGCCAGAAGCTTACACCGGCCCAAAATTTTGACGGCCATCTTGGTAAGGTGCTGCGCTTAAACGACGACGGAACAGTTCCCACTGACAATCCGTGGCAAAATCGTGGTGAGATTGCCAAGCAGTTCTGGACCATCGGCCACCGCAATATGCTGGGTATCGATTTCGATGCTGACGGACGTTTGTGGGTCCATGAAATGGGCCCGCGTCACGGCGATGAGTTGAATTTGATCATTGCTGGTAAAAATTATGGCTGGCCGATCGTATCAAACGGTGACCACTATTCGGGTGTACCGATTCCCGATCATGACACCCGTCCTGATTTCGAAGCTCCCCGGGCATTTTGGGTGCCCTCCATTGCACCGTCCGGTCTTGTAATTTATGATGGTGGCATGTTTCCCGGGTGGAGAGGCAGTGCACTTATCGGTGGACTTGTATCAAGAGCCCTTATTCATGTTGATTTAAAAGGAGAAACCGCCAAAGAAGCCGAACGCTTTAAATGGGGTGAACGCATACGCGAGGTCGAACAGGGACCCGAAGGTGGTTTGTACGTGCTCGAAGACGGTTCCGGTGGTCGCCTTTTAAAGTTGACACCCAGCCATTAGAAACCATTGCATCGGAACGGGTCATGGTTGTAGTATTATGAATATTTGGGGAAATCATAGATAGATATAACGCATCGTTATTCATAAATAATTCAAGATGCCAGATATGTGTTCAGCACCTGCTAAAGATATCTGTACAGGTCCTTTTTAGTTATAAATGCCCGAAAAAAGGCCTCCATTTCAAATTTACAAATCAGAGCATTCCGTAAAACAAAAGATTTCACCGAATTGAAGAACCTCGCAGCAAGCTGCGAGGAATGTTCTGCCGTGCGCCAAGAGTTAGCCCGGATCAATCCCCATAGTGCCAATATTGCGCACAAGAGCCTTAAACGCTTACATAAACGCTATTGGTCTCTTACCATGAAATGCAAGCTACGGCCGGTCGTGATTACGGCGATAGTATGTGAACTCGTCGGTTTTATCTGGGCTATGATGCAGCCGCTACAGGCTCAAGCAAGCGAAATATGAACTTGTTAATAATAACCCTTTATTGAAAGGCTTTAATCGGTTTAAGCATCAGGTGACTTGAGGTATGTCAGGAGATACTCGGGCAAGCTGTGTTGAGAGGCTTTAGCCTTATTCACGACCGTAGATCGCGCGCACTCCGGACGGATTATGAAAAATAGTGGTTCTAACCCACGAATAGCAGCTTGCTGCGGGGGATGCGCTCGCTATTGCCGTTCAAGTGGAAGGGATCGCGTTGATATCCGATTTATTGCAATTATTCAATTTTTAAGGTAAAACTTTATGCCATGAAGCGATCCGATATACTTAGGCTATTCCCCAAGATAGATCCTGCCACAATTTCCTTAAAGGAGAGGCAACATGGGAATGATAAACGATGAAATCTACTTTAAACCACATCTGCAGGTAATTAACCAGGAACAGATCAATCAGCTTCACTGTGCCACGCTAGATGTTTTGGAGCGGACCGGTGTTGACATACCCCATGCCCGGGCCTTGGAGATCCTAAGCGATAGTGGTGCCCGTGTGGATGGTAATCGGGTGCGTATGCCGTCATGGATGGTTGAAGAGGCCATTCGCAGGGCCCCTCACCGGCTAGTTTTGGGGACCCGGACCGGGAAACGGACCATCATTCTGGAGCGCGACAAGACGTACTTTGGAACGAGTCTGGACTGTGTTGACTATATGGACCCTCAAACCCATGCCCGCAGTCGCTTCGTGAGTGACAACGTGAAAGTGACCGCTGCCTTGTGTGACGCTCTGCCTCACCTTCACTGGAGTATGTTCATCGGTATGGCCGATGATGTACCGCCGGATGTTGCTGACCGGGTGATTGCACGTAATGCATTAGAATACAGCGAAAAACCAGTGGCTTTCTGCAGCAAGGACACGGCCAACAGCAAAGACATATTTGAAATGGCCCTGCTGCTGTGTGGCGGCAAAGAAAACTTCGAGAGGCTTCCCTGCCTGCTTCACTACTCAGAGCCCATTTCACCCTTGGCATACTATGGTCCTGCTGTGGACAAGATTCTTTACTGTGCGGAGAACCATATCCCGGTGATTAATTCACCGGCGCCTCAGGCGGCGGGGACGGCTCCGGCGACCCTGACCGGCACAGTGGTTCAGGGCAATGCCGAAACCCTCAGTGGCTTGGTGCTGCATCAGTTTGCCAATCCTGGCGCCCCGTTTGTTGCCGGTGCCTTTACGACGATCATGGATATGCGCACCACCGTATTTTCATATGGTGCCTGTGAAATGTCCCTGATGACAGCGGCCCTGGCCCAAATGGCCCAGCACTATGGTCTGCCGTTTTTTGGTACAGCCGGTGCCACCGACGCCAAGTTCTGTGATGCACAAGCCGGTGCGGAAGCAACATTTCAGTGTTTGATCGCTGCTGCTACTGGTTCAGGCCTGGTCCATGACTGCGGGAGCTGGATGGACCATGGTTCCCTGGCGAGTCCGGAGTTTATGGTGCTGGTTAACGAGATCGTCGATGCCGTAGATCATTTTATGAAAGGGTTACCGCTGGATGACGAGCACTTGGCCTTGGACCTGATACACAAAGTGGGGCCGACTGGCAATTACATTCAAGAATCCCATACCATGGATCATTTTAGACACATTCGCTATTCCGATCTTTTCGATCGCAGCATATATGCGGATTGGGAGAAGGCCGGTTCGAAACGTTTTGAACAAAGACTCCAGGAGATGACCCTGGAAGCCATGAAGCATCGGCCAAAAACGTTGGATGATGATATTGTGAAAGAGCTCGATAAAATGCAGGCCTCATGGAAATAGTTTGATCAAATCAGCGATTTTATTCATCGCCCACCCATCGTTATTCCAAAAAATGACTGATACCCTATATGTTATCAGCACCGGCCATAGATAACTTGGAAGTTACTTTTTTTTACTATCAATCCTTGACCGATAACGAATGCTTTATTTTTGAATTAACAAAGAAATCTCCTTAATTCGGCCAACGCCGAAATATAGTTGATTCGTTCATTCCCGTAGACCCCTCCCAACTAGAGCTTATGTCACATAAGGTTTGATCATCAATAAAATCTATCGGTTGACATAATCAAAGAAATTTTAACCTCACCGTAACAATTTTTTTCTGAAGATTTATTGTTAAAAAGGGCAATGTCAATTCTATGGGATTTGCCTTTTTTTGCATTTTTGTAATAAATGGGATATCTGTACCGGTGGGCGTTGCAATTATTGTGTGGGAATCTATTGGGCTTGTCAGAAAAACGGTCCGATTGAGGTCCGTTTTTCTGACAAGCCCTATAAAACGTGAAATTTGGATTGACAACACATTAAATATATTTAATTTTAAATTTCCCAGATTAAAGTGCCTTATCTTCCTTAACCCAAATGGTTTTTAGATAGGAGAGTGTATGAAACAGATCCTGGTCGCTGACGTAATGATACCTTTATCGTATTGCTTGACAGTTCAAAAGGATTATAGCCTGCTGGATGTTTTTCAGGCCTTGGATCAAACTAAAAAATCAAAGGACGAATCTCTCCATAAAGACTCAATTGTGCTTGATGAAAATGGTGCCCTTTTAGGTAAGGTAACCATGATCGATATTTTTAAGGCATTGGAGCCTAACTATAGTAGAGTCAAACAACAACATAAAACAGCGAGTATGCTCTCTGCCGGGGCTTATATGAAGATAGCCGAAGATTTTAATTTGTGGTTGGAACCGACTCAAACCATTCGTGATCGAGCCGGTCAATTAAAGGTCGCTGACGTAATGCATATTCCAGAACAAATAGAATATATTAAAGAAGAAGAAAACCTTGAAAAGGCAATGCACATTTATATTATGGGTGTTCATCAGCCACTCATAGTAAAAAATGCTGGCAATGAGGTTACGGGTGTTTTAAGATTTGGCGATATTTTTGAAGCCTTCAGGCAAAGTTTGATAGACCCAAATATTTCTTGATTATTAAGCAAGGCACATCGAATTTTTGCCGAATATCCTTTCAAACAGCACACACTTTTAGAAAATTCCATATAATTCGCTGAAAAAAATGCTTCCCAATACTGGTGACATCCAACACCTCAACAGCTTCGGCAAACCTGTGATAATACCCTTTGCCAAATACCTGACCGGGTTTTTGGCATGTTGCGTTTTTGTGATTTCAAATCATCGCAATTGACCCTAGATTGAAAAGCCATCCACACATGTATCTGTCGCCTTCCATAAAATTATGGAGTGGCTTAACTGGAGGAGACAGCATGAAGAAAAGAAGTGACCTGATGACCCGGGGGGCGGAGCGGGCGCCTCACCGGTCTCTTTTGAGAGCAGGCGGGTTTACTGAACGCGAGTTACAGAATCCCATCATCGGCATCGCCAATTCTTTCAATGAAATTATTCCCGGCCACATTCACCTGGACAAACTATCAGAAGCAGTGAAAGCCGGTGTGTATGCGGCGGGAGGCACGCCGGTTGTGTTCAACACCATCGGTGTCTGTGACGGCATTGCCATGAATCATGACGGCATGAATTATTCACTCCCCAGCAGAGAGCTGATCGCAGACTCCCTTGAAATCATGGCCATGGCACATCCGTTTGATGCACTGGTTCTCATGGCTTCCTGTGATAAAATTATTCCGGGAATGCTTATCGCAGCGGCCAGACTTGATATCCCGGCCATATTTATCGGCGGTGGCCCCATGTTGCCCGGAAAATTTCTTGGCCGTGATGTCGGTTTGGACAAGGTGTTCGAGGCCGTGGGGCGTTTGAAGAGCGGCAGCATCAGTGAAAGTGACCTGGATGCGTTTGAATGCAGTGCCTGCCCGGGTGCTGGTTCTTGCTCTGGTATGTTTACGGCCAATACCATGTCAAATCTTGCGGAAGCACTGGGTATGGCACTTCCGTTGAACGGTAGCATACCGGCGGTTTATTCCGAACGTATCTGGTTGGCGAAAGAGACGGGTCATCACGCGGTGGAGCTGGCAAGAAAAGGCATCAGACCCAGGGACGTGATGACAAAAGGGGCTTTTGAAAATATGATCATGGCCGACATGGCGCTGGGGGGGTCCACGAACTCAGTCTTGCACATTACTGCCATTGCTTATTATGCAGGGGTTGATATCTGTTTGGATGATTTCGGTCGACTGGCAGAGAAAGTGCCCCATCTCACATCCATAGCCCCGGCCGGCCCTCACCATGTGGTTGACCTCTACCATGCCGGGGGTGTTCCGGCTATCATGGCAGAGTTGATGAAAAAAAATCTTGTCAATGAAAAAGAGATGACGATTTCCGGAAAAACCATGGGAGAGATGCTGGCAGCCATGCAGGCGGACAAAAGGGAGATGTCGGTGATTCGGCCCATTGACGACCCGGTACATGCAAAAGGGGGTCTTGCCATACTCAAAGGCAACATCGCCCCTGACGGTGCTATCGTAAAACAGGCAGCTGTTGCAGACGAGATGCTGCGACATTCGGGGCCCGCCAGGGTGTTTCATTCTGAAGATGAAGCCTTTGAATTCATCATGTCTGGAAAGATTCAAAAGGGAGAGGTACTGGTTATCCGCTTTGAAGGACCCAAAGGGGGGCCGGGTATGCGGGAGATGCTGTCTCCAACGTCAGCCCTGGCAGGTATGGGGCTCGACCGGGATGTGGCATTGATCACGGATGGCAGGTTTTCCGGGGCCTCAAGGGGTGCAGCCATCGGGCATGTGTCTCCTGAGGCGGCGTCCGGGGGTCCCATTGCCATTGTTCAAGACGGTGATATCATCGATATCGACATTCCCGCTAACACCTTGAATGTGCAACTGGGTGCAGAAGAAATTCAGGCGAGGCTCGAAGCGTTGCCACCCTTTGAACTGAAAAAGAAAACCGGCTATCTGGCAAGGTACGCCGCCAGTGTAAGCAGTGCCGATAGGGGAGCGGTGTTTCCCCTATAAGCCTTAAGCTGTTACCGGTCCACACGCTTATAGCTCACAGCTTAGCGCTTATTACTTAAAAACCCAATTGACTGAGTAGGTCTCTCCACTTGACAAAAGGGAGTGGTTTCAATTCTTCCAGGTCACAAACCGGGATTAGACCGATTGTGGAATTGGGAATATAATAACACTCCTGACCTTTGAACTGGCCTTCCTTGATAACCCAGCCGGCTTGTATGGCTATTTTTTTACCGGCCAGGCTATGGGCATCTGTCGTGTATTCCAGGTTTTCCGAGGGGTTGAATACGGCTTCAAAATACATGGGTGGTCTCCTTGGGGTCTTAAGCCCACCATTGGGTGAGCACCAAGCATTAGCATTAAGCCATAAGCTGTTTATTGCCCAGGGATTAATGCGCGCTCTCAATTTTTGACTTTCGGTAACATAATGTATAAAGTTGGAAAGTCAAGGTACGAGAAAATGTTTTTGAAATTATATCGGGATTTGCCGAGGAATATTGATATATATGACCAATCTCCAGCACATCACCGCTCAGGTACAGCATAATTGTTCGATATCTGATTCACGTTATGCCGGCTTATATTCAGTCTGCGGTCTGGCTTTGCGCCTTCGTGATCAGTATAAATGGGAAAAGGGGCTGGATCCCTGGGTTGAAAAAGAACCCGCCGAAGTTCTTGATTGGATCGGCCGCAAGGAAGAAGCCTGGGAGGTTCTCTCTGATAAACCGTTTGAAAACCTGCTGGTGTTTGGAAACACCTATGATCCCTTTGACACCCGTGCACTGAACACGGTGTTACACCGGCACGGGATATATTATGGGGCTGGTTTAGGACCGCGTCTCAAGCCGACCTTTTTTCTTTCTGATATTGAGAAGGAAACCAGGATCAACGGCTTTTCAGTGATCATCCTGGGGCAGGAGCGGGCCCGCGATCTTTTTGCTGCGCCTGCCTTGACCCAGAACAGTTCGATAATAATTAGAAAAAAAACAGCGCAAGCCATTTTCTGGGATCAGATTGCCTATGTGAAAAAATCAGGACGCCATGCACTGCAGTATGCCCTGAAACAGTACGGTTTGCAAAAAAACGATCCGGCTGCTTTGCAGCCAAAACTGCCCGAGTTGACTCAGGAAATGATGGGAACCTATTTATATCACGAAATAGGTGAACTTTCGGAAAACGTGTTCGACAGGGAAATATGGCGGGAGATTATTGGGGCATACCCTCAATCACCCACGGCCTTGTTTGCCAGGGCTATTAAGGACCTTCTTGCTGATACCGGTGAAAAAGGAACATTGAATTATATTGTGTCAAACAAAAAATCGGCCGCCCTTGGGTTTTATGTCGCCTTTCAGGATGGCGTCTCAACGGTACTTTTTCCGGAAGTTGTGATCGCCTTTGATGCGTTTTTAGAAGAAGAAAATTGGGATGTCATTGATGAAGCGGCTGTTGTGGGGTATGAGAAAGCCTGCCGCCTGGCAGTGCAAATAACAGAAGTGTTTAAAAAGGGTAAGGAAAAATCAGATTTTGAATGGGCTGAGAAGGAAATAGCAAATAAACTGATCAAGCCGTTAGGACGTTAATTATAATAAACATAAATATTAAAACAATGGGTTAAGATCTATCTATGGAGAGGGGGGACGGGTGTCGTTCTTCTTAATTGGAATCGAAAGGCCGAATCGATTTTACAAGGACATCCAGGTCTGCCGGTTTTTCAAGAACCACATCAGCACCCATTTGAATCGCTTTACGGCCGTCATCGGCCGGCATTTGGCCTGTCACGAGAAGGATCCGTATGTCAGACTGTTGCTTTCTAATGGTATGGATGGTCTCAAAGCCATCCATGCCGGGCATTAAAAAATCCAGGATAATGGCATCATAGTGCTTATTCGCCATCCAGAGCAATGCTTCCTCGGCATCACCCACCGTGTCCACATCCATACCCCTGTTTCTAAGCCTTTCCGACATAATTTCCATCAGATCTTCGTCATCGTCAACCAGTAGCACCTTATCAGGCATGGCGTTTTCCTATTTT
Organism: Deltaproteobacteria bacterium; assembly: GCA_024639645.1. Lineage (GTDB taxonomy): Bacteria > Desulfobacterota > Desulfobacteria > Desulfobacterales > B30-G6 > B30-G6. Next base: position 31,260 of record JAHEIB010000002.1, on the reverse strand, counting down.
CAATAACAGTGTTTTTTCATTTTCGTCGATTATCAGTACGGCATTCAATGCCGAGAGCACGCAGTTGCGCTGCTCATCAGGCATGATGGCGGTGATGGATTCCGGTTTCAGTTTGCCGATTCCGGACATCTGGACAAGCACGCTTTCACCCTTTTTTTCCAGGAACAATTCGATATGCTGGCCGCGTTCACCGGTTTGCATGGCGTAATCGAGACAGACCCACATGATATGGAGCAATAACACCGGTCTTGTGTCAATGAGAATCGGTTCTTCCATGGCAGACACATGGAACTGGATAGATCGCATGGCTGCCTTTGTTGACAGCAATTCGGACACCTGCCTGACATGCTGGACAAGACAGACGGTCTGTGAACTATTATCGATTCCCTGAGCTGCCTGACGGACATCCGTAATCAAGGTGTTGCATCTTGCCACCTGTTTCCTGATGGTTGTAGACAGAGAACTGAGTCGCTCCAGATCAAGGGTTTTTCCTTTTTGGGCCATCAGTATGTAATCAGCCATCAGACCTGCATTTTCGTTGATAACGGCAAGCACATTTTTTGCTTCGTGTGAAAATGACGGCAGCATGATTTTGAAATACTGCAATGTTTCCTGGCATATGGTGGTTTCGTTTTGGTCCATCTGTGTTCTCCATAAGGGATGTCAAACTTCAAGCTCGGGAATCGCGCAGGTGGCCCCGTCATCCTTGTGGGGTGGTTCAAGGGGTAGTTCGATGATGAATCGTGTCCCTTTTCCCTCGGTGCTGGTTACCGATATTTTCCCGCCCAGCTCCTTTGTCAATGCATAGGTAACAGAGAGACCGAGGCCGGTTCCTGACCCGGTGCTTTTGGATGAGAAAAAGGGCTCAAAAACATATTGGATGTCTTCCTGGCGAATGCCACATCCGGTATCCTCAAATACGATAACCACATGATCCGGATGTGTGTTGCTGACCTCGATATCCAGGCGCCCGCCCGATTGCATGGCCGTAAACGCATTGTTCATCACGTTGAGAAAGATCTGCTCCAGATTACCTTTATTGCTTGTAATATCAGGAAATTTATTTGGGAATTTCGTGTAAATTTCGATATCTCTGAATTCAGCTTCCTTTTTAAGCAGGTCAATAATATCATATAAAATTTGGGAAAGGTCCACAGGTTCAAAATAGGTCTCGGTATGCCGGCCGAAATTTAAGAGCCGGTGGGTGATATTGCCGCAGCGTTTGATGGGCGCCGCCACATCGCTCAGCAAAGTGACGAGTCTTGCCATGGGTAAGTCACCGGGCTGGTATTCCAGCAAATCTTTTATGAGACCTATTTTTTCGTTGATAATGGACAGGGGATTGTTGATTTCGTGGGCAATGCCTGCAGACAGCCTTCCCAGGGATGTCATCTTATTGTGATACTCCATTTTATGCAGATCCATGATTCGTTGCTCGTCTGCCACGTGGATTTTATTGATGACGTAGGTGGCGGTGGTCAGGACCATGACCAGGATGACCAGGATGCCAATACCGAGGAAACTGGCCAGTTTGACCCAGGGTGCGTGCCAGCCTGCCAACAGGGTTTCTTCGTTCTGAATGATGACCAGTAGCAGGGATGTTTTAGGAATTTTGATGCGACCGACGATCAACGGCTGACCTGCATCGTTATTAATCTGGAAAACCTGGCTTTCATGATCATTCTCGGGCAGAGACGAAATTATTTTTTGTTGAATGCTTTCACAATAACTGGCGGGATTTTTCATTAGGTCGTTGGTGTCGGCCATAAAGATCGATTCACCTTCCCCAATGGCTATTTTTGAAAGCAGCAGAGACACTTTATCGGTTCCTGTTTTCTTTTGGGCGGAGCCGCTTACGGTTTGCATGCTCATGGTTTCCTGGTCTTCGGACAGAAGATAGATGATAACCTGCTGCAGATTTTCAAGCAGCCGTCGTGTCTGATCCATGGCTTCGGATTGGGCCGCCGCTCTTATGGAATGATAGCTGACCAAGGAAAGGCTTAAAAACGGCACAAGGGCGACAATAAGTGTGAGCGCCACCATGAGTTTCCATTTCCTGCGTAAGCCATAGGATTGACGGTGAGAGTCTCCGGGAAATTCTAAATGATCCCAAAATTTCGGTTTAAATTTTTCCAGCACCGTGGCTGTCTCCAGTGATTCTTCCCCCAATTGTTTGGGAGAAGGGGTCAAAGGGTTCAAGGATTCGAGGGTCCGAGGGTGGCTGATCGTACTCAGCAACCCTCGAACCCTGGTACCCTATTCTTTTCTGCTGCTGATTTTGGCGTGGGCTTTTTTAAGGATATCCCCCAGTTCGTCGATATCCACCGGCTTTTGCAGATAGGCGAAAGCCCCCATGGCCATACATTGCTCTTGGTCGTCTCTGGACCCATGGCCCGTCAAAACAATTACTTCGATATTGGGTCGGGTCTTTTTGATTCTCTGGAGCATCTCCATACCGTTGACTCCCGGCATTTTGAGATCGATAATCATTACATCCGGTTCATCTTGGGCGACCACATCCATGGCTGATTTGGCGTCAAAGGCAACAGCGGCACCCATGTCTCTAATCTGCAGCCGCTCTGAAAGTGTTTCGATAAACTCACGCTCATCATCCACCAGCAGCACTTTCGATGGCAATTTGAAGTCATGTTTGCGGTAGATGTTGGACTGATGGAAGGACTTCCCTACAATTGTGTTGACGGCAGAAACACCGGGGACTTTTTCAGCGATTTTTTTTAGTTCTTCCTGAAGTCTGTTTAAAACAAGCACCGGCCTGTTGATGGTCAGCGTTACTTCACCAGAACTGGCGTCTACGCCACAGTGATGACCGTTTCGGGTCAGCGCAACTTCCACCTCTGCGGCAAGCCTGAAATCCATGACAGCCTGGTTGGATTCTGACGTCACCCGAACCACGTCTTTGGCTGCATTTTGAATGATCGTATTTGCAGCTTCTTCAGGCTTCTTTTTGTCCATCGGAATCACCATATCATAAAGTGAGGGGTTCCATGGGTCATCTACATCGAAAAGCAGGGTTGTCCAGGCAGCACAATCGCCATCAGATCGTCGGATTAATTTATGTGCCTCTCTTTTTGACAACGATCCTTGCTCAACAGCATTGGAAATTCTGGATTTTAAGTCGGCAATCAGGCAAATTCCGATTGCGTGGCTTATTTTTCTTGGTAACAGCAGTCCGGAATAGCCGCTGATGATGAACTCACTTTTATCCAATAAGCTTGATAAGGCAAGTTTTAAATAGGACACAGCCATTTCTTTTTCCCGGGTGAATTTATTGAATACTGAAGTCCTGGCTGAAAAAGACCGGAATAATTTTGTTTCCGACATTGCTGAGAGTTTTGCAGATGCCTGCACCACGTTTTTATCGGTTATTCTCTGATAGCCGGTGGTTTCAATGATATTTTGAGCCACCTCCTTTTTAAGACAATAGGAGCCGCTGAATAATTTGATAATGGCCATCTTTTCTCTCCTCTGCACTTCATGTGATATTTGTGCTTCGGGTGGTATTGAGCCTCAAGCTGTAAGTTATGGTTATTTGCCTTTCAGGTGTAATTAACGCTGCGCGCGATGTTCATTGTTATTAATAGCTAATTGGGGTTTAGGCTGTTAGGAGCCTTATTTCCCTTGGACCCTCTCCTGTTTATATACCCTTATCCGAGTCGGAATCGTGTGCCCCTTGCTCTGTTTTTTCTTTTTCCGACGTTTGGAAAACCACATGTTTCAATGGGCAGTTTTCTGCTTCATTGTTTTTATGTGTTTTTTCATGAATGGAGCGCAGTGCCGTGTAGCTGTTGGGAAAAATGTGATCCCGCCCGATCTTGGCTACCAGATGGGTATGTTCCAGCACTGCCATGACCGTATCGTTGACGCCGCTCAAAGAAAGATCAATACCGGCACTCCGGACCCGGTCGATCAAAAGAGACAATGTTTCTTGTCCGGAAGCATCGATATCGTTGATGCCGTTCGATACCAGGAGGATATGTCTCAGTTCCGGCTTATTTTTGCGATGACTGGCTATCTGTTCTTCAAGATAACTCGAATTGGCAAAAAAGAGTGGTCCGTCAAAACGGACGACATCGATGTACCGACACGTTCTGAGACCGAAGACCAGGGCATCGTGCAGTTCTTTGTCTGTGCTCAGAGATAGTGATGCCATAACGGGACGCATGGATTTGTACAGAAAGTATCCTAGAGAGAGTCCAACACCCACGAAAATACCCTTGTCAAGATGCGGTGCAAACATGAGCGTGCTCAGAAATGTCAGGACCGAAATGATGCCGTCGTGGTGTTTTACACGCCAGGCATAAATAAAGCCGGAGATATTGATCAGTCCGAGCACTGCCATCATGATGACCGCCGCCAGTACTGATTGTGGTAGATGGTAGAGAAGGGGTGTAAAAAACAGCAGACATGCCAGTACAATCAGACTGGAGAAAACAGATGACATGCCCGTAACAGCACCTGCTTTTAGATTAACTGCTGATCGGGAAAAGGAACCAGAAACCGGGTATCCGCCGGAAAGAGAGCCTGCCATGTTGGCCAGTCCCTGTCCCAGCAATTCTTGATTGGGGTCGAGCCGCTGACCCGTTTTTGCCGCCATTGCTTTGGCAATGGAGATGGCTTCCATGAAACCGAGCAGTGCTATGATAACAGCAAAAGGCAGCAGATGGCTGAATATGGATGCGTTGAATGGTACCGGCTTCAGTGATGGAATACCTTTTGGGATTTGCCCCACAACCTCACCGCCACCCATAAAGGTGACCTGATTTGGATCGATAATTTCATTGCCGACATAAATGCGATAGATCCGCTTGTCCAGTGTTATGACCTTTGCGTCACTGGGTTTTACCGAAAAACTGATTTTGTCGTCGGGATTTATTACCGGGACAAACAGCAGGTTTCTGATTTTTTTACGAACGAGGTGAATCTGGTATTTCAATTGATCGATTTGAATGGTCAGTCCGTCCACCTCTCTGCGAGCATCGAGCATGGCAAAGATATCATTTTCGTTTTTGGCGGACAGCTGTTTCTTCTTCTGTAGGGCACGATGTTCTGAGAGGGTCGGTATCATCAGACTCATTTGATTGAATTCTTCAATCAAGTGTGCAGCCTCGGAATGCTCTATGGCCGACATGTTGACACTGATATTGTGCTCGAAATGGAATGCCCATGAAATGAGGGTGGTTACCACAACAGCCACCAGAACACCTGGCAGCCGACTGTCCAGACGTTTGGTGACTACCATAATCACAAAGGCTAAAACACCCATTAGAAGTGTCGGCCAGTGAGTATACTGGATAGCGGTTTCTACAACCCGGATGAGTGTTTCATAGTGGTAGTCGCCTTTGTCGATGTGTATCCCGAGCATCTTGGGAAGCTGTGAGGTTGCAATGATCAGGGCGGCAGCATTGGTGAAACCGTTGATGACGGGATGTGAGAGCAGGTTGATGATCATGCCGAGTCTCAGGATACCCAGAAAAAACTGAAAAAGGCCGACCATGAACGCCAGCATCAGGGCATAGGACATATAGCCCAGACTTCCAGTGGTGGCAATTGGCTCCAGAGCCGCGGCCGTCATCAAAGAGACCACAGCAACCGGGCCTGTGGCAAGCTGCCAGCTTGAGCCGAAGAGGATGGCGATGAGCGGAGGGAGCAGGGACGCATACAGGCCAACCTGAATGGGAACGCCTGCCAGCTGCGCATAAGCCATGGATTGCGGAATAAGAACGAGGGCAACGGTAATGCCTCCCGCCAAATCCTTTTTAGCGATTTCAAGATTATAGCGGTCAAACCAGGCTAGAAATGGCAATAGTTTTTTTAACATTCATCCATTCCTGAAGGTCAGCATTTTTCTGCACATGATCATGAGATCTGAGTAAAGTGCGCTGGTATCGTAGATACGCAGGGTGTTAAAACGGGAAATGCCGTCAACCAATGAAAAAAGTATCATGGCAGTGTTGTTGCCGGGTGCTGCAGTAATGGTTCCGTCTTCCTGGCCACATACAAGGGCTGCTTCCAGATGGTCCAATACACAGTTGTATATTGACGCAAGATGCTCTCTGCACAATGCATTCGCTTCAGCTTTTTCATATGGGAAATGTCGCTGGAGAATCAAAAATTCTTCCTGCATATGCTCGGTCAGATCAAGATAAAAAGCCAGCAGGGTTTCAATCCGGTCGATACCAGAGAGGGAGCTCTTATCACGCATGCCATTATTGAAAGCGTCGATGATGGTGTTTCTGGCGGTTTCAAGGACGGCAACCAAAAGATTTTCCTTGGATTTAAAATAGTAGAAAATGGTGCCTTCCGCAGCTTTGCTCAGACGGGACAGTTCGGCCACAGATGTCTGTCGGAACCCTTTGTGTGCAAACAGACGCGTGGCGGTTTTCAAAATGTCGCTTTTTTTTTTGGACATTTGGACATTACCATGATATGATCAGCGTTCGAGTGAGTACTCAGTCAGGATCTTACCTGCTCGAGAAGACAAGGTCAAGAAATAAAATATACCGGTCCAAACAACTGGCTAACAAAGGTAACAGGGTGTAATGTATCCTCTACCGGAAAACCGATAAAATCTTATGACGATTTTGTTCAGGGATACCATGACATTAGAGATACCTGAAAAGGCACGCTTACTGAAAAAGTTGACGGAAGGGAAATTCAACGTTCCGGATTTTCTTTATGTGCCGGCCCAGAATTTTGAAAATAATGATTTCGAAGAACTCGAGGTGTTTCTCGAAAGGCATCGGGAAAGCTATAAAATTCTGGCCCGGAGTGCCAACCCCCTGGAGGAGTACTACAGGGGTGGTACCTTTGATTCCCTGCAAACCTATGCCGACATCGGTGGTGTTAAATATGCGCGAAAACGGATCATAAAAATGGCCCTGACAACGCGCAGCCTGAGTGTCAAACGTCAACAGAAGTTTTACCATGCGCCGGAGATCGATCCTGAAGCCACAGGCATCATCGTCATGCCCCTCATAGAGGGTACCAGTGTAATGGCCAAGATGTTCGGCGATTACTGGGAGTTCGGGTACTGCAAAAATCAGGTCGGCAAGCTTCAAGATGACCCATACATTACCCAGACGCCTCACAATATATACCTGCTTGAAATCTCAAAAAAAATTCAGGATTATCTCGGTTTCAAGTGTGAAATTGAATACGTTATCGATAAAGAGGACCAGATTCATGTCGTACAGGCCAAAGATATATCCGGCATTGAAATGCTTGAACAGACAGAGGCGGAACGCTCTGTGGTTCTGGATGGGGTCCGCAGATGCCGGATTCGCAGATCTTATCGTGAACGACCCATTTATGTGATTGATATGAGGGCGTTCTACCTGAACATCATCAGTGGGTGTGAAAAACTTTACCATGGCTGGACAGATAAGGCATGGCAGATTGCGGACGTGCTTGCCATTATCGAAGATGTTGAAAACAAGATGGAGAAATTTGCCCTCATGCATCAGCGTTTTGGCATCCTCGGATTGAGCCTCAAAGTTCCGGAAGGACTTTATCAGGTGGCGAATCACTATCTGGATGAAACACCCGAGCAGCAGCGCAGATTGTCCAAAGCCCTGCAGAAAAACATCTATACCACCGATTATTTTATTTCAGAAGCCGATACATTGATCGCCAAGGAAAAGGTCCGGTTTAATTTCTGCAGCCACGATGCTTATGGAATCGATACGGTAAGAAATCCCTTGTGGAGCATCTACTGGCATGCCGACAGATATGAAGAGGTCGTCAAAAGATTCAAGGCGCTTGGATTCAAAACCGGGGATACCATCGGTATCGATATTGACAAGAATTGCAGACCAACGGTATATCGAATCTAATTTGGATTCGCTCGCCAACCCCGCAGCATGCGAAGCACTGCCGAACAGCAGAAAGTATGGGGAAGGCGCTCGCTGTTTCGGTTCAAGGTTTGTCTGAGTGGTGTAAGCCAAAATCAAAAATTTATATCATAAGACAAAGAGATGCTTACATGACAAATGATCTCAATCCGACCATCCATGGCATACGAGTCGACCTTGCCGCTCTGCAGACCATTCGTCATAAATGCCATCCAGAAGTATGCAGGGATTGCCCCTCCTGCTGTTCCAGATACGTACCACATGTCAGTCAGTCAGAACTTGATAGAATTGTAGGGTGTTTTCCCATTGTTGCACGCTATACCACTGGCATTAAAAATGATCATGGATTTAAAAATGTGTTTGAAGAATGTGACGATGCGAGTTATTGTATCGACGCCAACGAGGATGAATCCTGTGTCTTTACCTATGCAAAACCTTCAGGTGAGACACTTTGTGCGCTCCATTCCGTGGCGCTCGATCTTCGGATATCTCCAGTGGATTTAAAGCCAACGGCCTGTTCGCTCTGGCCATTGACCCTCTCCAACGAAGCAGCGCCGGAATTGTCCATAGACAAAAACTGGCGTGAATTTCCTTGCAACACCTTGTCGGATAATGGCAGCCGGATGGATGCGGGTATAATGAATATTGTCGCTTCCTGTTTTGGCGTGTCATTCCTCAAGCAGCTGCTTTAATTTTATTGCTTGACATTCCATTTTCCCGATGACAAACAAGAGATCTATTATTTGGAGATAATCATTCTTTGTAATTGATCGACTTCATCAATACCCCGGAAATCGACGTTGACAAATTCGTACACCATGATCAATCCACTGGTAAAACAGATGCAGGCGGCAGGGCATCGTATGACACCCCAACGGCAGGCCGTTTTGGAAATTCTGACAACCAGTGACGCGCACCCTACGGTGGACCAGATCTATGAAAGGGTCAGGGTCGATTTTCCCATGACCAGCAGGGCGACTGTCTACAAAACCATTTCTCTTGCCAAGGAAATGGGGGTGGTGATGGAACTCGAATTCGGCAAGGGCAGCAATCGATACGATGGAAAGCGGCCATACCCGCATACCCATGTCATCTGTACAAAATGCAAGCAGGTAATGGACGCAGATGACCTCGAGATAACGGAACTGAAAGAGCAGGTTATTCGGAAAACAGGATACTGGATTGTCAATCACCGCGTCGATTTTTTCGGTATCTGTCCGGATTGTCAAAAAGTGTCAACCCATAATTAAACCGATAAGGAGGAAACAAATGGCAGAATTGAAAGGTAGTCAAACAGAACAGAACTTGCTTAAATCTTTTGCAGGAGAATCCCAGGCCCGGAATCGATACACCTATTTTGCGAGCAAGGCAAAGAAGGAAGGTTATGTGCAGATTGCGGATATTTTTGCAGAGACAGCCGATCAGGAAAAAGAGCATGCCAAACGCTTTTTCAGTTTCCTGGAAGGTGGTGTTCTCGAAATAAGTGCATCATTTCCTGCTGGTGTTGTGGGAACGACTCTCGAGAATCTAAAAGCCGCTGCTGCCGGTGAAAACGAAGAACATACCATGCTTTATCCAGGCTTTGCCAAGGTGGCCAGGGAAGAAGGCTTTGAGGCCATCGCCATGCTTTGGGATTTCATTGGTGTTGCCGAAAAACAGCATGAAAAACGCTATGTGGATCTGGCAGGCAATATCGAGGCCGGGACAGTATTTAAAAAAGATCAGGCAGTTGTGTGGCGCTGTAGAAACTGTGGCTACCTGGCCGAAGGCACAGAAGCACCGGCCATGTGTCCGGCCTGTGCGCATCCCCAGGCTCATTTTGAGCTTTTAGGAGAAAACTGGTAAGCCGAAACCATTAACAAATGATTTTTGTCCCAATCTTCTTGTTACGCTTGCGTTTGAACCCACGGAGAATGTGCTTACTGTTGCGGTTCAATTCCTCAAGATAGAAATGGTCTTAAGATTAAGGATGAAGGTTCGGAAGGTACGCAATGAGCGGTAAGCTTTATGTATTTGGGAGCTTACCGCTCATTGTCTTTTACGACCCCACAGCGCTTTACAGAAGGGCGGCCAAAACATATCAAGCAAATTTGATAACGGAAATACGTTTGATTGTATCATAAAAAAATTGATAGTCTCATAATGGTATATAAAGGGGATATTGAAAGCCATAGATCTGTAAGATGGGGGAAATAAAAGTGCATTATGGCTGGGTTGTCATTATTACAGGCACTGCCGTTCTTTTTTCTTGCTTGGGCCTGGGTCGCTTTTCTTTGGGTATGCTTTTACCCTCCATGGGGAGCTCTCTTAAATTAAGTTATTCCCAGATGGGGCTCATTGGCACGGGTAATTTTGTGGGATATATGGTTTCGGTTGTTCTGGCAGGTATTGTCGCAAGATCAATTGGTGCCCGGTGGACGATATCTTTGGGGCTCTTAATTGTGGGAAGCTCCATGGTTTTTATCGGCAGGGCCATGGGTTTTTTTGACGTTTTGATTCTATATGTTGCCACCGGAATTGGAACCGGGCTGGCCAATGTACCCATGATGGGACTGGTCTCCCATTGGTTTTTGAAAAGCAGCCGGGGTCGGGCAGCCGGTTTTATGCTTTCAGGCAATGGGATTGCCATCGTATTTGCTGGACTTTTCATTCCCTGGGTCAATGCTTCCATGGGGGCTGAAGGCTGGCGGACTGGTTGGTTGACCATTGGTGCAATTTCGCTTGCCATCTCAGCTGTTGCAGCCTTTTTTCTGCGCAATGAACCCGGTGAAAAGGGACTCACTCCGATAGGTGATACTGAATCGGCACCCATACTTTCTGGGAAATATCCCACGAAGGAAAAGAATGCCAACACATGGACCCTGGTCCATCTGGGCTGCATTTACGCCCTTTTTGGTGCTACATATGTAGTCTATGCAACTTTTATCGTGACAACCATGATCAATGAACGTGGTTTCGGAGAGAATACAGCGGGCACTTTCTGGGCCGTTGTCGGCGGGCTGTCAATTTTCTCCGGCCCATTGTTCGGATGGCTGTCTGACAGGTTAGGGCGGAAGACAGGCATGATCCTGGTTTACACATTGTTCACTATTTCATATGTATTGGTGGCGGCAAAGCTTTCTAATCTTTTTTTATATGCATCCATCGGTATATTTGGCCTGGTAGTGTGGAGTATCCCAACCATCATGTCGGCTGCTGTTGGAGATTACACAGGACCTGTTCGAGCAGTAAAGGCGTTTGGATTTATTACTTTGTTTTTTGGTGTAGGCCAGATTACAGGACCCGCGGTAGCGGGTTTTATGGCAGACAGCAGCGGCACCTTCAGCATGGCGTTTTGGTTGTGTGCCTCATTAACAGGAGGCGCGGTCTTGCTGACCAGCTTTCTACAACCGCCTCCGGAAAAAGATAGACGATAAAAGACATTGGCGGGAAACAATGTGGTTAAAGACTGTTTTGTATCTCAAGAGATCAATCTATAGGGTTTGTCAGAAAAACGTTCCGATTGAGGACCGTTTTTCTGGTATAATCCCTTATGCCGCCATCCTATTTTCGGAGCATTATTATGACAAGCGTTATAAACAGTGATACAACAAAAAGCTAGCCACATAGAAGGAGACAGGAATGAGTTTGGAAATCTATATTACCTATGTTTTTGCTACGATACTTATTTTGGTAATACCGGGACCGACAATCATTCTGGTTGTAAGTCAAGCCGTCACACATGGGCGTAAATCAGTAGTGCCCCTCGCAGCAGGCGTCGTGTTTGGAGATTTTACAGCAATGACGCTCTCCCTTTTGGGACTTGGTGCTATTATGAGTACTTCTGCCACTCTTTTTACATTGTTCAAGTGGATTGGAGCGCTGTATTTGCTTTATCTGGGGATCAACCTGTGGAGAGCAAACCCTGAAAAAAATTCTATTAAAAATGGCAAAAAAGATATTTCAACACACTCACTTTTCAAAAGCTCTTTTATTGTAACGGCACTCAACCCAAAAGGAATCGCCTTTTTTGTGGCATTTTTGCCACAATTCATCAGCGCCAATGAACCCGTGCTTAGCCAACTATTCCTGTTGGGAGGGACGTTCCTGCTCTTGGCTCTGGTAAATGCAGCTCTATATGCATTATTTGCAAGTCAACTGCGAGAAACGATAAGGAAGACACGTGTACGCAAATGGTTCAATCGTTGCGGTGGCACGGCTTTGATTGGCGCAGGTATGTTTACCGCTGCTATGCAACGGTCAACATAATTGAAAATCATGAACCGAAATAGCGAGCGCATTCCCTGCAGGTTCTGTCGTTTGGCAGTGCTTCGCATGCTGCGAGGTTCTTCAATTTAACATTCATATTAATAAAAGGTAACATTATGACCACACCGACTCGAGAAGACGCGTTTAATCTACTGAAAAAGTACACAAAAAGCCAAAGCCTTATCAGCCACGCCTTGTCTGTGGAGGCTGTTATGCGGCATTTTGCAGAAAAGCACGGGGAAGATCCTGACAAATGGGGTGTTGTCGGTCTCATCCATGACATCGACTATGAAATGTACCCGGATGAGCACTGCTCAAAAGCACCTGAAATTCTGAAAGAAAACAATTGGCCTGATGAATACATACGCGCCGTGGTCAGCCATGGCTGGGATATATTCAACGATGTGAAACCGGAAACCTCCATGGAAAAAGTTTTGTACGCCATAGACGAGCTAACGGGTTTGGTTGCTGCCTCGGCGCTGGTGCGTCCTTCCAAGAGTGTGATGGATATGAAGACAAAATCAGTGAAAAAGAAATGGAAAAACAAGAAATTTGCCGCAGGAGTGAACCGGGAAGTGATCGAAAAAGGGTCGAAGCTGTTGGGCATGGATATCGGAGACCTGATCACGGAAACCATTATGGGCATGAGAAACGTGGCGGAAGATATCGGACTCAAAGGAAATCTTTAATCCATTTTTCCCTCATTGTTTTTAAACTGGAAAATAAGATCGAATAATTTCATATTGACCCTAGCAGAATTGTCTTTGGACGCGTAAGCACTTATCACATTTCACTAGGAGAGAATTTAAATGTCTGATCTCGTAACGATTTCAATTGAAAACCATGTTGCTTATGTCAAATTGAACCGTGCCGAAAAATACAACGCACTCAACGCGGAAATGTTCGTGGAAATCGTCGATGCGGGCAGGTCCGTCTCGGCGGATCCATCGGTTCGTGCGGTTGTTCTATCCGGGGAAGGAAAGGGGTTTTGTGCCGGTCTGGACTTTGAAAGCTTTATGGCCATGGGTGATATTGCCAGTGGGCAGGGATTGAAGTTTTTCAACAAGCCTGGAGGCAGCCCGGCAAATTATGCCCAGTTGGTGGGGTATGTGTGGAAACAGATGCCGGTGCCGGTAATCGCCGCCATACATGGGGCTGCTTATGGGGGTGGCTTCCAGCTGGCTTTGGCGGCTGACATACGCCTGGCAGGTACGGATGCACGGTTTTCGGTCATGGAGATCAAATGGGGGCTTGTTCCGGACATGTCGGGCACCCAGACCCTGAGGGATCTCGTACGTTTGGATGTGGCCAAGGAGCTGACTTTTACGGGCAGGGTAGTGGGAGCCGAAGAGGCAGCCAGTCTGGGACTGGTAACCAGGATCTGCGAGAACCCTTTCGAGGCGGCGGCTGACATGGCAAAGGAGATTGCCGGCAAGTCACCGGATGCCATCACTGCGGGAAAACAGCTTTTGGAAAAAGCCTGGCACGGGAGCTCGGTCGATGGTCTCGACCTTGAAGCTCATTTTCAAAAGAAGATAATCGGTCAAGCCAACCAGATCGAGACGGTAATGGCCAATTTTGAAAACCGGCCCCCTGCCTACAAGAATCGAAAACCCGACATCAAATGAAAAACGAATGAGAACGTGCGATACTGGGTTTTTCTCTTCAAAAAATCTTCTTGTCTGACAGCTTAAAGCTCAACTTTCGGGTTTTAGCATAAATTGAGCGAAATGGGTGACCCAATGGCGAGTTTGCAAAGCGACGGGGGATTATTTATTTTTCGTTATCTATAGCATTTGCCAGAATAACGATCCGAAACTGCTTCGGCAAATCAGGTCAAACAACCGCTCGAACTTGCAAATAAGCGTTCGTAAGGAACACCCGTGCCAAAAGATTAAGATACGATTGTCTGGTTAACAGTGTTTGATTACAATAGAACGAATCCAACCCCATGGCCTTTTAAACGATCGCAAATTTGCTTCAAACAGGCGATCGGCTGTTTGCCGTCACCCGCCGAAGCGCCAGCCAGAAGTCAAACGGAACATATTTATGACAACAGCTCTAAATCTCGAAAGTTGAGTTAAAACCTACCCTTAAATAATTCCTTGGCCCGATAGGAGCTGCGCACAAACGGGTCTGCGGCTACATCGCTGAAACCCATTTCTAGGGCAATTTTTTTGAGTTCATCAAACGCATCTGGGGGCACAAATCGATCTACGGGGAGATGTTCTTTGGTGGGTTGCAGGTATTGACCCAGGGTTAAGATATGACATCCAGCTCGGATGAGGTCTGAAAATGCTGTCACGATTTCTTGATTGCTTTCTCCCAATCCCAGCATCAGACCCGATTTTGTGGAAATACCATGCCCGTTGTTTGCGGCATACCTGATAAGATCTAAAGATTGACCGTAATCTGCCTCTGGTCTAACCAGCGGGTAGAGACGCTGGACGGTTTCCATGTTGTGATTCAAAACATTAGGTCGTGCGTCAAGGACGGTCTGCCATGCGTGTCGTTTTCCCTTAAAGTCTGGAATCAGTACCTCGATACCAACCCCTGGGCATTTGTTTCTTACCGCCTGGATAGTCCTTGCAAAATGGCCTGCACCACCATCTGGCAAATCATCGCGGGTCACGGAGGTGATGACCACGTAGGCCAGTTTTAGTTCTTGAACGGCCAAAGCAACATGGTCAGGCTCTTCTGGATCCGGCGGCTCTTGGGGGCCTTGGGCAACGGCACAAAACCTGCAATTTCGGGTACAACGGTCCCCCAGAATGAGAAAGGTGGCCGTTTCTCTGGAAAAGCACTCCCAGATATTGGGGCAATGGGCTTCCTGGCAAACCGTGTGCAGATGGCAGTTTTCGATGAGCGCACGAACTTTTTCATAATCCGATCCCGCGGTCATCCGCCGTTTTAGCCAAGCAGGCTTTTTCAGCACTTTGTGTGACATGGTTTCTCCGAGCTTTAAGCTTTAAGCCATAAGCGATTAGCCATGAGCGGTTTTAGGGCTAAGGGCTGAAGACAACATAATAACCCAAAAAACGCAATGAACCCAACGAACCCAATAACAGGACACGGCTCGAGGAAAGGCTGTAAACGGAAAACAGCTTACGGCTTATCGCTTGCAGCTTACAACTTTATCAACCTATCCAATTGCTCTCGCGTAATCGCCTCTAAAGACCGCCCGAACACATCTTTTAAATGTTGTTTGGTCAGTTTCTGTACCGCCTGCATGGAAGGTCTTTCAGATAATTCTTTTTCGAGGGACGTCATGGAGACATTGGCAAGACCACAGGGGTGAATCCATTCGAAAGGCGTCATAGAAAGGTTGACGTTCAGCGCCATTCCATGAAAGCTGAATCCCTTTCGGACAGCAAGTCCGATGCTGCCAATCTTTTTTTTACCAACCCAGACACCACGATTCCTGGGATTTCGCACCGCATGGACGCCGAGGGTTTTGGAAACGCGGATCATGATTTCTTCGAGCATGAAAACCAGTTCAGTGATACCGAGTCGTTGACGGTCCAGATCCAGGACAGGGTAGACCACCAGCTGGCCGGGACCATGGTAGGTAATGTCCCCCCCTCTTTCCACCTGTATCACCTGGATGCCTGATGCTTCCAAAAACGCTTCGGAAACGGTCAGGTTTTCAAGCCCCCCCCTGCGGCCCAGTGTAAAAACCGGAGCGTGTTCCACGAACAGAATGACATCCTGAGAAAAATTCTTTTCAATTTTAGCCCTGACCACGGCTTGTTGGAATTCCCAGGCCTCCTGATAAGCCATTGTCTTGAGATCCAGGCACCAGCAGGCCAAGGTCCGGGTGGGAGGCTGATGCTTTACCATCCGGTTGACCCGAATCTGTCATAAAACACAAGGGGTGGTTTTCTGCTTATCATCATATGACAAAAATATCCGGGTTAACCCGCCAGACAGGGTTTTCGTGCGGCCATGGTTTCGTCCAGCCGCCGTACCTTGGTTTTGATGGGGGCCTGCAACAGCAGCTCCGGATTATCCTTGGCCTCTTGAACAATCTGTCTCAGGGCTTCGATAAAATCATCCAGATTCTCCTTGGATTCTGTTTCCGTTGGCTCCATCATCAACGCACCCTGAACCACGAGAGGGAAGTATATGGTGGGGGGATGAAACCCATAATCTATCAGTCGCTTGGCAATGTCCAGTGTGCTCACCTTGAATGCTTGTTGATGTTTGTCCGTGAAGACGCACTCATGCATACAAGGTTTGTCATAGGGCAGGTGAAAAATATCCCGTAGGCTTTCTTTCAAATAATTGGCGTTCAGCACCGCCAGCTGACTTGCTGTTTTCAACTGGTCGCCCATAGAGAGAATATAGGAATAGGCACGAATTTGGATTCCGAAATTTCCATAAAATGCGTGAACCTTGCCAATGGATTCCGGGAAATCATAAGAGAGTTCATAACGGTTCTTAACATGCATCACCCTGGGTACCGGCAAAAAGGGTTCGAGTTTTTTAGTGACGCAAACCGGACCACTGCCGGGTCCACCGCCGCCATGGGGGGTTGAAAATGTTTTGTGAAGATTGAGGTGCAGGACATCCACACCCAAGTCGGCCATGTTCACCATACCCATTACAGCGTTCATGTTGGCGCCATCTGCGTATACAAGACCGCCTTTGGTATGCACGATTTCAGATATCTGTTTGATATGTTCTTCAAAGAGACCCAGTGTGTTGGGATTCGTGACCATGATGCCGGCCGTGTCCTCATCCATGAGGGCCTCCACATCATCCGGTGCAAGAACTCCCTGAGCATTGGATGCAACGGGAACCGATCGGAAGCCACACAGGGCGGCACTCGCAGGGTTGGTACCATGGGCTGTGTCCGGTATGAGGATTTTGGTTCGTCTTTCTTTGTTCATCATGTGAAAAGCGTAAAACAGAAGCATGCCGGTAAGTTCACCCTGGGCACCAGCGGCAGGCTGTAGTGAGACGGCCGGCAGTCCGGTTATTTCGGCCAGATGCTCCTGAAGATCAAACATGATTTTGAGCGCACCCTGCGCCAATTCGGTCGGTAACAGTGGATGGGCCTGTGCCAGACCCGGGAGCGATGCCTGGCGTTCATTGGTTTTGGGATTGTACTTCATGGTGCAGGATCCCAGGGGGTACATGCCGCTGTCCACCCCGAAGTTCCAGGTGGAAAGACGGGTGTAATGTCTCACCACATCGACTTCGCTCAGATCTGGAAAATCAGGTCCTTCTCCGAGCAGCTCCGCAACCAGAGGGGATGACGGAACATCGTTGTTGGGCAAAGAGAAGCCCATTCGTCCTTTTTTGCCTTTTTCCCATAAAAAGGGCTCATTGAGTATCAGACCCGTGGTTCCGACGCCTTCCTTCATGATGTCACCTCCTTGACCAACAGGTCCATATCCGCCTTGTCCATGGTTTCTGTGGCACACAATAGATAGTGATCTGGAAACTCGGGATAATCCGGTGTCAGTGATAGTCCAGGCACTATTTTTTTGGATAGCAGGTTTGTATAGGTTTTCTTAAAGTCTTTTGGAAATTTGACCACAAACTCGTTGAATACGGGTGTATCAAATGGGATTTCAAACCCGGCATTTTTAAGTAGACCTTGCAGATAAGCGGCTTTGTCGTGATTTAATGCGGCCAGCTTTCGAATGCCGGTGCCCCCCAGCGTTGCCATATACATGGCCGCGGCGGTGGCGCACAAGCCTTGATTAGAACAGATGTTCGACGTAGCTTTTTCCCGGCGAATATGTTGCTCCCTGGTGGAGAGGGTCAAGACAAAACCTCGCTTGCCTTCAATATCCAATGTCTGGCCGACGAGCCTGCCGGGCATATTTCTCATATAGCCCTTTTTGGCTGCAAACATGCCAAGACCGGGGCCGCCGAAAGATCTGGGGATGCCCAGACTCTGTCCCTCACCGCAGGCAATGTCTGCACCGAGGCTGCCCGGGTTTTTTAATACACCATAGGCAAGGGGTTCTGTGAAGGAGACGATGAAGAGTGTTTTGCTGTCCGAGTGGATTTTTTCCTCAAAGGCGGCCAGGTTTTCAATACAACCAAAATAGTTGGGTGATTGAACGGCTACGCAGGCAAACGTCTCCATATCTTCCAGGCCGGTCATATCTGTTTGGCCGGAATCTGAAACGGGGAGTTCCACTACTTCGAAGCCGGTGGGAGCGAAGTATGTTCGAACCACCTGTCGATACAGGGGATGGATGAGACGGGAGATAGCCACTTTTTTCCGCCGGGTAATACGGATGGACATCAGGAGCGCTTCCGCCAGAGACGAAGCCCCGTCATACATGGAGGCATTGGCCACGTCCAATCCCAAAAGACGTGTGGTAAGCGTCTGGTATTCATAAATGGCTTGAAGGGTGCCCTGGCTCATTTCCGGTTGATAAGGGGTATAGGCCGTGTAAAACTCGGAGCGGCTCAGAAGCTGTTTGACCACTTCCGGTATATAATGATCATAACTGCCGGCACCGATGAACACCGTGTAATCCGGGCAGACCGCCATCTGGGCAGCCAGTCCGCTCATATGGTGGTTCAGTTCCCACTCGGTCTTGGCCTTGGGCAGTTTGAGGTCCGTTTTTCTGCGGCAATCTTCCGGAATGGTTGTAAACAGGTCATTCAGGCTATCAACACCGATGGTCTTCAGCATATCGGCGATATCTTCTTGCGTGTGTGGTAAATATCTCATGCTATCACCCTTTCAATGATTCGAGATAAGCGCTTTTATTCATCAACTGATCCAATTCGGATTTATCGCTGAGCTTGATCCGGAGCATCCACCCTCCGGTGTAGGGTTCGTTGTTGACCAGTTCCGGCGTGTCTTCCAGGGCGTCATTGACAGCAATAATTTCGCCACCTACAGGCAGGAATAGCTCGGATACGGCCTTGACGGATTCCACCGTACCGAACTCGGCGCCTTTTTCAAATGTTTCGCCAACCTGGGGCAGTTCGACAAAAACGATGTCTCCCAGCTGATCCTGCGCATAATCGCTTATGCCGATGACGGCTTCGTCGTTTTCCATTTTTGTCCATTCGTGATCATCGGAATACATGACATCGTCAGGAAAATTAAGTTCACTCAATTCTTTCATGGCAGTCTCCTGTGAAAAGTTGTTTTAGGTGTTAGGTGTTAGGTTTTAAGTAATGAGCTGTAAGCTATAAGCAATAAGCCGCTTACAGCTTATGGCTTATCGCTTATAGCAGCTCGTGCAACTTCTGAATATTGTCTCCAATCTGATCCGCCGTAAAACAGAACTTCATCTCAAGAAAACGTTTGCGAAATGCTATAACGGCTTCCTTGACGGTTCGGTTATCCACCAGAACATCCTTGAACAATTGTGCCAGTTCTTCGAAATCCGCAGCCTCCATACCAAAACGCGTCATTTCCTGTACACCCATGCGAAGGGATCCGGATGCCGTAAAGCCTTCTTCCACCGGAGCTGCCTGGTAGTTGACGATGAGATTGTTCTCTTCCAGTTTCCTGGCAATCTCAGGTCCCTTTGCATAGCCCACATTGAGTATAACTTGGTGGGTTTCTGTAAAAGAGATTTCCGGATCGCCGGCCACGCTTAACCCGCAGTCGTTCAGCGCTTTGGCAAAGACACTGGCGTTGTCGATCACTTTTTTAGGGTAACTGTCTTTGAAATGGTTCATCTCATAGGCCGCCATCAGAAGCCCCAAAAGTGTTCCCAGGTGATGATTGCTGACACTTCCAGGAAATGACCGGCGTTTGACGGCTTCCCATAGTTCGAACCGGGGGTCTTCATCCTTGATATCTGTGCCGATGATACCCCGCTGTGTTCCGAAATAGGTTTTATGGGTAGACCCCGTTATAAAATCCGCACCTTCTTTAAAAGGTTCTTGAAAGTGGGGGCCCACCAGACCCAGAACATGTGCCATGTCGTACATGATAATCGAATCCATACCCAGACCATCGATTATCCGGCGCACTTCTGCAAGGGGCTCCCTGTGGAGAACCATGCTTTTACCAAAGATAAACAGCTCCGGCGCGTGTTTTTGAATGAGAGTCTCACAGGCATCGATGTCAATTTTATAGGGGTTTTCAGGCAGGACCGGAAAATTGATCACCGCCGGTTTCTCAGACAAAGGGTCCCGGGCCACAAAGTCTCTCAATGCCCCCATTGGCTGTGCGCTCAAATGGCCGCCCTTGATGATATGGTTGTTCATCACCTTCCTGAGCCGTCGCTGTTCATTTTTCCGGTCGCTCCGATTGATATAGTCAACCAGGGCGCTGAACAGAGCCATGTTGGCCATCTGCCCTGAAACCAGACGGGTTTCCACCTGCTGACACCCAAAGAACTTTTTTAACTCTGTTTCGAGTTTTGCCTCGACTTCGGCTATAAAATCGGTTCCCTGGTAATAAAAAACCTCGGCTTCACTGAAGGCACCCACCTGTTTGTGCTCGGCATAGCGTCCACAGGGGTCCATGATGGAGAGCAAGCGTACGAGTTCGGACTGGGTTTGTTCGGAAGGGATGAGATTGATGCATTCCTCTTGGCGCCATTTTGTATTTCGAATCGATTTTTTTAACAGAGATTGAACGTTGCCGGAAATATCATCTTCTCCTGGTGATTTTTTTTCCTGTCCGATCTTGTCCCAGGGGATGGACCTGGCAAAAGGCGGCGCCTCGCTCCGCATGTGAAAGGGAACGACAACTGCCGGCGCCTGTTTTCCCCGGATCTCGATGTCGATGTCATCACCCTCCATCAGGGTACTGTCTAACAGTGCCAGACAGATTCCCCTGAGATCGTGGCTCTCGGTCAATTTTGAGAAGATGCCCTCCCCCTCGATTTTCCATCTTGGAATCATGGTGCCGCTGGTGACATATCCGACATGACGATTCTCCTGAAAAACGTTGTATCCGGCGCGCGCCACGCCCTTCTTTTTCAATGCCACCGGCATAATGCAGCGCGGGAGATCATGTATGGCAGAATAGTCTTGATCGACAATTTTTTTAAAGGCTTGAAATTGTTTTTCAAGGGCTTTTCGACCGATAAAATCTTTTTTCAAGGGGGACAGACTTACTGCAAATCGTGATAGGGGTGACGCGTAGATCGGAATTTCCTTGTTGTCCGGATCCATTCCCAGTTCGTGTCCGTACAAGGGAAGACCTGCTTCAAGTCTGAGGGTATCCCGCGCACCCAGTCCAACAGGATGGGCTCCCTGATCGATCAACAGGTCCCAGATAGGGGGTGTGTCGGTGCTGTCGATAAAGAGCTCAAAACAGAGGGGCTCTCCGGTGTATCCTGTACGTGCGATAAGCACTTTTTTGTTTTGAATGGTGGTGATGCTGAGATGGTTTCGCATGGGTTCCGGAAGCGCACCGGTATCTATTATATTTTGGAGAATATCTTTGGATGTCGGTCCCTGCAGGCTCAGCATGGAGATGTCTTCAGTTTTGTCCGCCATGGTGACATTTTTGAAATCAGGCAGGCAGGCCTGAAAGTGATCCCAATCTTTGAGACGGTTGCCGGCATTGACCACCAGCAGGTATTCATCGGCATAAAAGCGGTAAAGATAGGCATCGTCGATGGCGCCGCCGCTGTCATTTGGAATTAAGGTATACTGGCTTTCTCCTTCCTCGAGCCCAGAGGCATTGTTGGAAAGGACATGCTGTAAAAACGTCAGGGCATCCTGCCCCTGGAAGGTGAATCGGCCCATATGCGATACATCAAAAAGACCGGCATACCGTCTTGTGGCAAGGTGTTCCCGGACGATTCCCTGTTGATACTGTATGGGCATAACCCAGCCCCCGAATTCAACCATCTGGGCACCCAGGTCGACATGGCGATCATGCAAGATTGTTTTGAAAAGATTGTTCATGAATCAGCTCCTTTTCATGAAATAGTCCGGCTATAGAATATAGGGAAGCTTCAAGCCATAGCTTTTATAAACCACAAATGTTTCAACCGATTGGACATCTTTTATCCGCGCAACCTGCTCGGTATAAAATTCAAGCAGGCCATAGTTATCTTTGAGCAATACAATCAAGATCAAGTCAAAACGACCTGTTACAACGCTAACGGAAACAACACCTTTCAGCTGGCTGAATTCTTCACCCTTTTTAACCAGATGCATGGTTGAAAGTTTGACACCCACCATTACCGAGCAATGGCCGGGGATAGCTTCTGGACGCACCAGGCCGGATATGGATAAAATGTCTTCATTTTTTAGCTGGTTGACCCTTGATCGGACGGTGTTTTCTGAAATGGATAAATCATCCGCGATTTTCTTCAATGATTTCCGACCGTCCTGAAGGTGTTTGATGATATCGATGGTGATTGTATCTATTTTCATAATAAAATCGTTTACGATTTATAGGGACGCAACCCTGTCGCCTAAAACGGGAATAGATGGTTCCAAATCCTAAGTCAACTACCACCCGTGAAACGGGTGGCTTGGATTTCCCCCCAATGGTGGAAAGACAAAGGAGACGGCACGTCTCCGCACGTTCAGGTTCAAAACCGCGTGCCGATCACGCGGTTTGTAGAACAATTAAGGCAACCTTGATCTAATTTGATGAAAATGTCAATAAAAGATAGAAAATACAATGAAACAATTAAAATGTATTTAATAAAATTAACAATAGATCAGGCAGGGCAATCATGGTTGTCGCGTTCATTGAACTCTTTGGGTTTATTGTGTTGCTTACAGCCGTCGGTATAGAGCATTCAACTTGTTTCCGTTTCATCAAGCAAAAAAACCCGAGAAACCTTCTTTTCTGCTGGGACGCCGGGATGCCGCTGTCCGCTTAAAGCTGTCAGCCACCCTCCAACCCTCGTATCCCCCTCACGCCCTGCAACCCTCTCTTTACACCATCTCGATCGCACATGCCATAGACACACCGCCGCCGCCGCAGAGGGTGGCCAGCCCCAGTGTTTTTCCACGCTGTTTCAGGGCATGGATCAGGGAAACGATGATACGGGCGCCAGTGGCACCCACCGGGTGACCAAGACCGATTCCCGACCCGTTGACATTCGTAATTTCACGGTTCAATCCCAGCTCTCTTTCACAGCCAATATACTGGGCGGCAAATGCCTCGTTTACTTCAACCAGCTCGAAATCCTCAATTTTCAAGCCACTGCGTGTCATCAGGTTCTGAACGGCCGGAACAGGTGACATGCCCATTACCGAGGGATGACAACCTCCCTTTCCAATGGCCTTGATTTTTGCCAGGGGTCTTATATTGAGGGCCGCGGCTTTTTCAGCAGACATAATCACCATTCCTGCCGACCCATCATTGATACCGCTCGCGTTTCCAGCCGTAACCTTGCCTGTTTTGGGGATAAAGGCCGGTGGCAGCTTCTGGAGCTGTTCCATGGTCATCCCGGGTCTAAAGTGTTCGTCCTTGTCAAATAGAACGGGTTCTTTTTTTCGTTGGGGAATTTCCATGGGTACGATTTCTTCCTTGTAAGAGCCGTCCCGGGTGGCCCGCTCTACGTTATTATGGCTCCTGAGGGCCACTTCATCCATTTCTTCCCGGGCGATACCATACTGTTGGGCAACAAACTCCGCTGTATGGCCCATGATATAAGGTTTTCCCTTAAAATAGCTCAAGGGGGGGGCTTCCGCATTTACCGGGCCATCTTCAGGATGGGGTATCACATGGGAGCCACAATGGAGACTTCGAATCAGTGCATCCACAAAGACCTGATCCTGCAGCCGGCATCCCCAACGTGCAGCCGGCACGACATATGGGACCCCGGACATGTGCTCCACACCCCCGGAAAGAATAATATCTGCCATGCCGGCCTGTATCATGGCCATTCCGGAGATGGTCGCTTCCATACTCGAAATACATACACGGTTGATGGTTACGGCGGGAACAGTGTCGGGTATACCTGCAAGCAGGGCAGCTGTACGGGCGACATTCAATGTGTCTACCGGCTCCAGGCAGCAGCCATATCGCACATCATCGATGGTTGCAGGATCGATACCGGCCCGATTTATGGCTTCCTGCATGGTAACCCTGGCAATTTCCGAGGCGATCGTGTCCCGCAAGGTTCCGCCGAATGCGCCGATGGCCGTCCTGCATGCTGATGCAATAACAACATCTTTCATGATTGAATCCTTTGGAATAATTTTTATCTTATATTCTTAAAATTTGAAACGCTCATCTTAGGTAAAAGTTAAGCACACTCTCAATGGGATAGCAAATACAAAGGATTTGGAATTGGTTTTTCGCAGGTGCTTGTGGATAACCCCAGGTCCGGTAATTTCTCCTCCATGAAAGAGACAAGGACGTGTCTGATAAATTCCCAACACGAATTTATTGGGGCTTGACTTTTGAAACACGGCAGGTATGGATGAGACTGCCTGTCTTGGCGAGGTCATGGCGGTCAGACTCGTAACATGCACTGATATAAAGAGCCCTAATTGGCTCAAACAGCGCAAATCGCCATTGGATCATCCATCTCGCTCGAACAAGGGTGAAACCTAAAAATTGACATTCAAGCTATATGCGGCTTACTGCATACGGCTTAAAGCTTATGGCTTTAAATAAATTACTAAACCATGGGGAATCAATTATGACGGAAAATCCACTTCTGTATCAAGTTGAAAATCATGTTGCAATGCTGACCATCAATCGTGAAAAGCAACGAAACTCCCTGACACCCCAGGTAATTGCGCAGTTCATGGATTGCCTGGATCGAGCGGAAACCGATGATCATGTCCGGGCGATCATGGTGACCGGCGCAGGTGACAAATCTTTTTGCTCCGGGGCTGACCTTGGGGGCGCTGCCACTGAGGAGGGCAAGGACTCTTTCAGCCGCTATGCAGATCTTTTGAAACGCATGGTGGCTTACCCCAAACCGACGGTTGCAAGGGTCAATGGGTACTGCCTGGCAGGGGGTATGGGGTTCATGCTGGCCTGCGACATTGTGGTGGCAAGGGAGACGGCTAAATTCGGGACCCCCGAGGTCAATGTGGGCTTGTTCCCTATGATGATCGGTGCCTTGATTTTCAGGAATGTGATGAAAAAGAAAGGTATGGAAATGGTGCTTCTGGGGGAAAAGCTCACGGCGCAGGAAGCCCTTGAAATGGGTCTTATCACCCGGGTCGTTCCTTTTGAAAAGCTGGATGAAAGCGTTGACCGGATTTTGGGGGCGTTGATTGCAAAGAGTCCCATTGGGTTGAGACTCGGCAAAGAGGCTTTTCATCACATGTCGGATATGCCCCTGAACGAGGCCGTCGATTACCTGAGCGAAAAACTGGTAGATGTGGTGTCAACCCAGGATGCTGTGGAGGGAATCACGGCATTTATAGAGAAGCGCAAACCTAAGTTTAAGGGGAAATAAAAGGATCAGGGTTCCAGGGTCCGAGGGGGATAAAAGGGTTGGAGGGTAAACGTCTACGCTTTTGGCTCTTAGCTGTTGGCCGGTGAATAGCTACTGGCTAAGAGCAAACAGCTAAGAGTCGGCAATCGTCAGATTGCCTAATGACAGCCTATTGCTTATAGATAGCTATGGCCGACTATATAAAGGAAAGATACTTATGAACGAGAAATTAATCATTGCCAACTGCAGCGGTTTTTTTGGTGACAGATTTTCTGCGGCACAGGAGATGGTTCAGGGCGGCCCCATCCATTTTTTGACCGGTGATTACCTGGCCGAACTGACCATGGCCATTCTGCTTCGCAAGCAGTTCAAGGACCCCAATGCCGGTTATGTAACGACATTTTTAAAGCAGATGGAAGTTGTCATGGGAGAATGCCTTGACAGGCGTATAAAGGTTGTTGCCAATGCAGGGGGTCTCAACCCAGGGTCACTTGCCCAAGAACTCGAGAAGCTAGCGGAAACGTTGGGGCTTCACCCCAAAATTGCCTATATCGAGGGGGACAACCTGATGCAGAGACTGCAGGATCTTCAAGACAAAGGCGAACCTTTCACCCACATGGACAAGGGGATTCCCTTGAAAGATGCCAAGGCGCAGACGATTTCAGCCAATGCGTATCTGGGTTGCTGGGGGATTGTGGAGGCGCTCAATCATGACGCAGACATCGTCGTTGGGGGACGTATTGCCGATGCAGCACTGGTCATGGGGCCCGCGGCCTGGAAATTCAAATGGAAAAAATCAGACTGGGATGCCCTGGCAGGCGCGGCGGTGGCCGGTCATGTGATCGAGTGCAGCGCCCAAGCAACCGGCGGCAATTACGCTTTTATTGATGAGGTACCTTCTTTTAAAAATGTAGGCTTTCCCATTGCAGAGCTTGAAAAGGACGGATCTTCAATTATTACCAAGCATCCCAACACCGGCGGGCTTGTCTCTGTTGGAACGGTCACCGCTCAACTGCTGTATGAAGTTCGGGAACCCAGGTATCTGACGCCGGACGTTGCCGCCCGGTTCGACACCATCGATATTTTTCAGGAAGATACCCACCGGGTTCGGATTCAAGGCGTCAAAGGGGAACCCCCCACCCAAACCACCAAGGTCTGCATCAACAACCTGGGGGGCTACCGTAACAGCATGACCATCATTTTGACAGGACTCGACATCGACAAAAAGGCACAGATCGTCACAGAGGCCCTCTTTGACAGCCTGGGTGGAAAAAAACTGTTTTCGGTGGTGGATGTACAGCTCATTCGCTCGGAAAAAGAAAATCCATCAACCAATGAAGAGGCCTTTGCACATCTGCGACTATCGGTCATGGATCCGGATCCTAAAAAGGTGGCCCTGTTTTCTTCAAAACTTGTGGAGTTGGCTCTGGCAAACATCCCCGGTTTTACAGCCACAGCCCCCCCCACCAAAGGTGTTCCAGCCATTATGCACTGGCCGGCACTGGTGTCGAACAAACACATCCAACAGCATGTTTTTGTCGACGATCAAGAGATTGTGGTGAAAGCCTTGACTCAGGGAGAATCCCTGGATGACGCGTCGCTTCAACCAAGACCGATGCCACCGGTTCCGCAGGGCGAAACCGTTTCAGTACCTTTTGGGGCATTGTTTGCCACACGCTCTGGTGACAAAGGCGGAAATGCCAATCTGGGTGTCTGGGCAAAGACGCCGGATGCATATGCATTTTTACGGGAATTTTTGTCGGTGGAACGTTTGAAAATACTTCTCAAAGATCTGGTGGGTTTTGAGATCGAGCGATATGAACTGCCCAATCTCCTGGCTTTGAATTTTTATATCAAAGGCTTGCTGGGTGACGGAGTGGCTGCATCCCTGAGGAGTGACCCTCAGGCCAAAACATTGGGAGAATACCTGAGAGCCAGGATCATAGATGCTCCCAGGGTGATACTGTGATTTTTCAAAGCGGGCATTAGCCCTGCGGGCGACATTAGCGCTACGCGCGTCATTGATTGTCGCGAATAGCAGAACCTAAAACCTAAAACCTAAAACGGTGCATAATGTCATATGAATTCCGTTCAAAAGCAAGCTGCCAGGAGTATTTTGGAAAAGCCCACGACATGGTGAGAAAGTCGGTGAAGGCATTTGTGGACAAGGAGATTCTTCCCTTCATAGACGATTGGGAGGAAGCCGGGGAATTTCCACGGGAGCTCTATCAAAAGGCCGCGGCAGTTGGTATCCTCGGAACGGGATATCCTGAAGCATATGGCGGCATACCAGGAGACATTTTTTTCCACATCGCCGTGTCTGAAGAACTCATGCGCTCAGGATCCGGCGGTCTGGTGGCAGGTCTGGGCAGTCTGAATATCGCCATCCCTCCGATCCTGTCGGCCGGCACCGAATCCCAAAAACAACGTTTTGTGAAACCGGTTTTGTCGGGAGAAAAGATAGCGGCACTGGCCATAACAGAACCGGGGGGAGGGTCGGATGTGGCCGGCCTGCAGACAACGGCCGTCAGAGAAAAAGATTTTTACCGGGTCAATGGTAGCAAAGTTTTCATTACCAGCGGATACCGGGCAGATCAGATCACCTGTGCCGTACGCACTGGAGAAACCGGTGCCCACGGCATCAGTCTTCTGGTCATCGAATCAGATACGCCGGGGTATTCCGTTTCCGAAAAATATAAAAAAACAGGCTGGTGGGCATCAGACACGGCCCAGATTTTTTTTGATGACTGTCGTGTTCCCGTACATAATCGACTGGGGGATGAAAATGCCGGTTTTTATACCATCATGGAAAACTTTCAAGGTGAAAGGCTGGCCCTATCAATCATGGCCAACATGACGGCCCAACTGGCGCTAGAATCGGCAATTGCCTATGCCGGAGAAAGGGATGCTTTTGGGAAGAAACTGAAGGGATTCCAGGTGACAAGACACAAACTGGTGGATATGGCGACGCTTGTGGAAGCGAGCCGTGAGTTTACATACCGTATTGCCGCCAAGATCGACGCCGGGCATGAGCAGATCAAGGAGATCAGCATGGCAAAAAACTTTGCCTGCAGTGTCAGTGATAAGGTTACCTATGATGCAGTCCAGATCTTCGGTGGCTATGGATACATGCGTGGTTATCTGGTGGAAAGATTGTTTCGGGACAACCGGATCCTGTCCATCGGTGGCGGTACCACCGAGATTATGAAAGAGATCATATCGAATTATATTTTTTAAAGAAAGAAGCAATCGCCACTATTGAACACGAACGGAATTTTCTGCAGCACTATATTATAAAAACCCATCCATGAAAGCGATAAGCATTTAGCGATAAGCAGCTCATTGCTTATCGCTTAAAGCTTCACCCATTGACATTGGTGGTTCCCGAATTATAGTTTAGCGTTATATAATTGAGCTTCTCATTGAAGGGAGGCGTTTTTTCTACTGGATGGTGATGGTTTTTATGGACAACAAAATCGTATTTGAAAAGATAACTGACAATAGGCTGAAGTGGCTATGGATTATCTTGCCCTTGTTGGCTGCGGTTTTCTGGTTTCCACCTGCAGTCTGGCCAGATAACGACTTGATGGAAGAAAAAGTCCCCGAGGTTTTGAATCCCGCATTCGAACATCTTTTGGCATTAACTGGTTCCGAGGAAATAACAACGTTTAATCCGGAGCTTATCGATGGGTTTCTAGATTTTATTGTTGCGCCAAAAGAGGAGAACAGACTTTATTATGTTGATGGGACATCCAAGGCGACATCGGCGTATCATGAATTTGTCCTTGACGGGGCCTTGTCCCGTGTCCTGAAGTTATCCTATAATTCAGCCCTCCCTTCCTTTATTACGAACCCATCGTCCGTGCGGCTTTCTTTCTGGTCGGAATTTGGCGATGGAAAACAAAACCTGCCGCAATTATGGAATTATCTGGAAGAGAGCACTGACCCTGTAATTGTCAGAGGCCGGCAGACCGTTGAAAACACACCGGATATAAATACAGGGGCTTATTACCGATATGAATTGGATCGAACCCTGATTCTGATGAAGCATCGAGGAAATAACCTTCTGATATCACTTAGTAAACAGATTGACGTGTCAACTGTCGGTAAAAAAGGGGTTGTGCTGGGAGCTGATAGCGACTGGACCTATCTCTTTTCCGATAAAAAAGGTCTCGACAAACCCGGGTTGGGATGGGTGAGTTCGTATATGTATGACTCCTTTTCCATTATTGTTTATTATGAGATGCCTGGGGAAGTAACACGGATCA
Source organism: Deltaproteobacteria bacterium (assembly GCA_024639645.1). GTDB lineage: Bacteria > Desulfobacterota > Desulfobacteria > Desulfobacterales > B30-G6 > B30-G6. The sequence goes on along the minus strand of JAHEIB010000002.1, from coordinate 1,563 downwards.
AATGCGGGGCTTTCAAGTGGCTCGACGCCGGTTGGAAAAAAATCAACATGGTAAAGAAACACCATATCTACAAAGGGTTGGAGCGGTTTGGCCAGACCTATAAAGCGATTGTCGAGAATCCGTCCCTTCCTGACGTTGCGGTTATGGAAGACTTTTATTCAAAAATCAAGGCCATGGAAACGGGAGAGCTGCAAGAGCTTAATCGGACCTATCTGAGATCGGTTCGGGAAAAATACGCCCATGAAAAATCATTGTCTTCCAAATGGGTAGCCAACCTGCTCAAGGACGAACAGGTGGAAGAGATGGACACATATGAACTCAGATCGGTTCTCATGCTGGAGTATCTTAAACGTGTTCTTGGAAAATCGTATCACATTGAAATTGCGATGCGATAAACCGATAGCACCAAGCTTTTAGCACTAAGCTGTAAGCTGCTTGGTGCTTATCGCTTAAAGCTTAAAGCTATCTGACAATGAGCCAGACGCCGACAACCAGAAAGCTCATACCCGCCAGACGGGATAAATCCATGGGACGTATCGCCGCGCCCAGCAGACCATAATGATCGAGCAGGGCTGCCACAAGAAACTGGGAGGCTACAATAATGGTAAACGCTTTGGACAGACCCAGCCTGGGTATCGTGTAGCTGATGGTCCCCACAATGACCAGACCCAAAAGACCGGAACTCAAGGCATACCACGGAACCGTTTGAACAGCCTTCAGGTTGCCCCCACGAGAAGCGATCATTGCCACGGCTGCAAAAATCCCACCGCTAAAATACGTTATGAACACGCTTTCCAGGGTGCCGATGTTCTTGTCCATCAAGCCCATGAACTGCCCCTGAATAGTCACTGCAACCCCACCGACGGCTGCCAGGATGATCAAACCGGTCAAACTCATTCGTGAAATCTCCTTTTGCGCATCGGTCATTTGCGGTGCGCGGATCATGTCGTGTGCTGGTGTTTTATTGGGGTCGTCAGAAAAACGTTCCGATTGAGGACCGTTTTTCTGCTACAAACCCTTATGCCGCCACCCTATTTTCGGAACATTATTAGGACAAGCGGTATCGTATCGTTTTAAGATCGAAAAACAGTGTAAACGTAGCACGGTATTGATAAAGCCTCAACCAAATTGGCCGGTACATCTCATGCGTATTCTGTCTGTAAGAAAAATTACAAAATTGTAACAAACTCATAAAGACAGAATAAATATGTAATAAAAAATGCTTAAGTGTGCGCCGGATCTGTCAGTTGCGATATTTAAATTCAATGTATTATCAGATAATTAATAAGTCTCCCACTGCAAAACTGTTTTCTGGCACCCTCTTTGCTCTATACCCAATCATAATCAAAATGGATTGGATGTATGATTTAACTCTAAGATCAAGGAGGAAATCGAAGGGTTCGATTTTACAGAGCACCGGGGGCAATGTCTATCCTGACTTTGAAGTCAGCTCCCATGGTGGGGTTGCTTCAGGGGTTTTGGGGGGTGGCGGTGTCCATGGGAAGAAAATTTTAAGTGCCGTTTTGACGACAAGGCCCGTCGAGGCCACCTAAAGCAAAAATT
>JAHEIB010000067.1 GCA_024639645.1 Deltaproteobacteria bacterium | reverse complement strand
TTTTTGAGCGCATCAACGCCATGGATGAAAGGGCATATTTCATTGGAGAAATCGTCGATCGAAAAGCCGCTAAAAACCGGATCGTATGGGCCTAAGCCCGTCCATCACACCTTTAACCCAGGGCGGCTGTGGCGCCGTGTCCTTAAGACCCCTTACCAGAAATTTTTGACATGGCTGGTAAATGGTCAGCGTTGGGGTGCTGTTTGCCGCAGTTGAAATGCAAATACACCGGGAACCTGGCAGGTGACCAGCAAAAAGAAACAGAATCATAGAAAAAAACCCTAACCTGACTTTTTAAACAGACCCCCTTACACGATTTTATTATCATGATCACACTCGGTATAGAATCATCCTGTGATGAAACCGCAGCGGCAATTCTTGAGAACGACACCCGGATCCTTTCCTCCATTGTGGCATCCCAGATCGAGGTTCACAGCCCCTACGGCGGCGTTGTACCCGAACTGGCTTCCCGCAAACACATCGAGGCTATCGCACCGGTGGTGGACGAGGCCATCCAGTCGGCCGGTATCACTGCCCCCATGCTGGATGGTGTGGCTGTCACCCAGGGACCCGGACTGGTGGGATCCCTCCTGGTCGGCTTCTCCTTTGCCAAAGCATTTGCCTATGCAATGGATATACCCTGGGTCGGCGTCAACCACCTGGAAGGTCACATCAACTCTGTATTTCTCACTCGAACACCTCCCGCCTTTCCCTTTATCGCACTCCTGGCATCAGGCGGACACACGGCCATTTACCACGTCACCTCACACACGACATCCACATTAATGGGCCAGACAAGAGATGATGCCGCCGGTGAAGCTTTTGACAAGGTTTCCAAAATGCTTGATCTCGGCTACCCAGGAGGAAAGATTATCAGTGACATGGCCCGGAAGGGAGATCCAAAAAAAATATTCTTCAAGCGAGCCTACCTCGACAAAAATGAATTTGACTTCAGCTTCAGTGGACTGAAAACGGGTGTGCGCCGGTATATCGAGAAGAACCCGCGACACCTGAAAAAGGAAGTCCCGGACATCGCGGCCGGGTTCCAGGCTTCCGTGGTGGATGTCCTCTCCTTCAAACTTTTTGCTGCAGCTGATAAAATGGATTGCCAGCACGTGGCCGTTGTGGGGGGGGTAGCCGCCAACACAAGCCTGAGAGAAAAAATTGAAGCAACGGCAAAAAGAAAAGGAATGACCGTTCATATTCCTCCCTTGAGCCTCTGTGGTGACAATGCAGCCATGATCGCCGCAGCGGGTTATCACCATTTAGTCCAGGGCCAGACCTCCCACTTGGACAGTGATGTGTATTCACGAGTAAAGAATCCTGGCCCAGAGGACCAGGTTTTTAACTGACGGAATAAAATCGTGAAAGGCCTATTTTAAGCCAGATACGTTTTTTTCAAGGCCATGATCCGGCGAACTGATTGCACACCCAATCTTCTATTCACTTTTGACATGGACTGGTATGAACAAATGGTTTCAAAGGCTGCTTCCATGTCCGGGCTGCGGTGGCAAATCAGGGCAATGTCAATGTCGGCAGCCAGAATCTGCTGCATGGATGTTTGCACATCATGGTGCTTTTTGATGGCACCCATGTCCAGGTCATCGGTCATGACAACACCATCATACCCCAGACGATGCCTCAGGAGATCCCGGGCAATCTTCTTCGAAAGGCTGGCCGGCCTCTGATCGTCCAGAGATCGGTAGCAGATGTGAGAAAGCATCATACCGGCCACATTATTTTTGATGGCCTCCTGAAAAGGAACAAGATCAATGGCGGTCAGATCCTGAGTATTGGTTTCCAGAAAGGGAAGGTCCAGGTGGGAATCGAGCGTGGTTCTGCCAATCCCGGGAAAGTGCTTGGCAACCGACATAACACCACCCTTCTGGAGATGATGAATCACGGCCATTCCAAGCCGGGATACCCATTCCGGGTCAGACCCGAAAGCGCGCTCCTTCATGATACTCTCCCGGGGATCGACGGCCACATCCAGGACCGGGGCCATGTTCATGTTGATACCCACATCCCGAAGCTCCCGTGCCGATATCCTGGCAAAGTCAACAGCGTCCTGGAACCCCTTCATGTGCACATTGCCGGGAAATTCCGTAAAAGGGCTTTTCAGCCTGGCAACGGTTCCCCCCTCCTGGTCAATGGCAATAAACAGGGCCGGTTCTCCGCACGATCTGGCATATTCCTGTGATGAACGGCACAGATGCCGAACCTGTTCTGGTGCTGCAATGTTGCGTCTGAAGAGAATAAGGCCCCCTACATGCAGGTTTTTAATCAAATATTTTACATCCGTACTCAGGTCGGTGCCTTCAAACCCAACCATAAGCCTCTGCCCGGCCATCTGCTCATCCGTCAATGTCAACATATGCGGTTTTCTCTGCGTCGCTTTTTTATTTGGGTTGAAATACAATAAGTAAAAAACTTTTAACAGCTCAAAGCTTATCGCTTATTGCTTTCTCAACTGATACTTTCTCACCGCCCGGTTGTGTTCTTTCAAAGAGGTGGAAAACTGGTGGGTGCTGTCTTTTTTTGAAACAAAATACAAATAATCGGTTTCCGCAGGATACAATGCCGCCTCCAGGGATGCAAGACCAGGGTTTGCGATGGGTCCCGGCGGCAGACCCTTGTTCAGATAAGTGTTATAGGGTGTTGCCGTTGATAAATGCTTTCTGGTCAGGTTACCATCAAAGTTTTTAATGCCGTATATCACTGTCGGATCACTTGACAGGCGCATGCCCTTTGCCAGTCGGTTGTGAAAAACCGAGGAAATCAGCGGACGCTCAAATGCTGCACCCGTCTCTTTTTCGATAATAGACGCCAGCGTAACCACCTGATGTACGCTCATATCCATCTGCTGGGCCCGCTCCGCCCACTCCGTCGAAAATATCTCCAGAAATCGATTCACCATGGTGCCCATGATCTCATGCAGGGGTAACCCTTTGGGAAAATGATAGGTATCCGGAAACAGGTACCCTTCCAGTGAGTCGGCTTCCACCCCCAGTGCGTTGACAATTGCGGGATCCGTGGCAGATTTGATGAATACCGGCGCTTCCGCCAGACCCATTTTCGAGACAATGCCGGCGATCTGGACCAGGTTGTATCCTTCCGGGATGGTAATTTTGTAGAGGGCGACCTTTCCGCTGACCATAATCTCCAGAACCTGTTTTGGGGAAAGGGCGGCAGAAAGCCTGTATTCGCCGGCCTTGATGCGCTTGTCATATCCCTTGATTTGGGCAAACAGTTTGAATCTGAGAGAATCCCTGATAATACCAGCCCCCTCCAGCTGCCTGGCAATCATCTTGAAATGCTGTCCCGGCAAAACTGTGATTATTTTTTCAGAAATATCGTTCCCGGAAGACTGGGCAGCATAATCAAAGACATTCCATGCCAGGATCGCCAGCAGTAGGGCTGAACCGATAACCAGAATAGATAGGATCGCGATGGTCTTTTTTATGTTTGCGGGAATAGGTGTGGCAGCCAATGGGGTTCTTGTCCTTATATACTTTTACCTAATCTGATTGTTTTATTTTCTATCATATTGACAATCCCTTTCAAAATCAATATTCAAATAGGGACATGGATCCTGAACCACAAGGATTCAGGTCTCTACCTGGCGCGGCTTCACCGCTTAACATCCTGATATAAAACATGAAATCGGGCTGTGGCGCTGTCTGGTTGTTGTTTGAACCGAATTGGTGAGCGCTTTCCCTGCAGGTTCTGGTGTGTGGCAGTACTTCGCATGCTGCAGGGTACTCTTCAATCGAAACTTCAAGGGAACCTACATGGCAAAACCCAAACTCAAAGAACACATCATCAACAGGGAATGGTGCAAGGGATGCGGTATCTGTGTTCATTTCTGCCCCAAAAAGGTCCTGGAACTCGATGATACCGACAAAGTTGTGGCTGCCCGTCCTCAAGACTGCATCTGCTGTAAACTCTGTGAGCTACGGTGTCCGGACCTTGCCATTGAGGTGATTGTTGAACGGCAATAGCGAGCGCATTCCCCGTAGCTTGCTTCGGGGTTAGCGAGCGAATCAAATAGATAAAATCGTTACCGAGATGCGAAGCACTGCCGCACGGCAGAACATTCCCTGCAGCTTGCTGCAGGGTACGCTTCAATAGCCGCATGTTTACTAACCTGGTCCATAGACCAGATTTTTCATGACGCAAGCAAAAAGGGACAACCATGGACCCAAATATAAAGTTCATTCAGGGGAATGAGGTGTGTGTGGAGGCAGCTCTTTACGCGGGGCTGAATTTCTTTGCCGGCTATCCCATCACGCCTTCCACTGAAATCGCAGAGCACCTCGCCCAAAAACTTCCAGAACAAGGCGGCAAGTTCATCCAGATGGAAGATGAAATTGCCTCCATGGCCGCCATCATCGGGGCATCCCTGACGGGTAAAAAAGTGATGACCGCCACCAGTGGCCCCGGATTTTCGTTGATGCAGGAAGCCCTGGGCTATGCCATCATGACAGAAATCCCCTGTGTTATTGTTAATGTGATGCGAGGAGGGCCCTCTACGGGTCTGCCCACCAGTGTGGGCCAGGGAGATGTCATGCAGGCGCGTTGGGGAACCCACGGGGATCACGGTATTATCGCCCTCACGGCATCCAATCACCAGGATGTCTTTTCCATTACCATCGATGCCTTCAATCTTGCAGAAACTTACCGCACACCGGTGATTCTGCTCTTTGACGAAGTCGTGGGCCACATGCGGGAAAAATTGGTCGTTCCGGAACCGGGCGAAATCCCCATTGTCGAAAGACTGCGAACCTCGGTCAAAGGGGGGGTCGACTATCACCCTTACCTACCTAGAGAGGACGGACGCTTACCCATGTCCGATTTCGGCGGCGTCCACCGCTATAATGTCACGGGTCTCTATCATGATATGTGGGGTTTTCCATCCAACAACCCATCCGTGGTCCAGGGACTCCACCGTCACTTGAATGACAAAATAACCAACAATGTAAACCAGATTTCACGCTATAAGGAATATTACCTGGAGGATGCCGAATGCATCCTGATTTCCTATGGCTCGGCGGCCCGTTCGGCACTTCATGTGGTTCAGGAAAGGCGCCCGCGCGGCGAGAAGCTCGGTCTCTTGGAACTCCAAACCCTCTGGCCGTTTCCCTACCAGATGATCAAGGAGAAATGTGAAAACGCCAAGTCCATCGCCGTTGTGGAATTGAATGCCGGCCAGGTGCTGAGAGCTGTGAAACGAGCCGTTAACGACCCGGAAAAAGTGTTCCTGGCCAACCGCATCGACGGTGTTTTCATCACCCCGGTGGATATTCGTAACATGCTTAGATTCGTACAGGGGAGGGGGGCATAAGCCATGGCCATAAAAGATTATTTACGGGAACGATTTTTCCCACACATGTGGTGCCCGGGCTGCGGCCATGGCATCGTCTTGAACAATATGCTCAGATCCATTGAACAGCTGGGTCTGAGTAAAAATGAAATCGTGATGGTTTCCGGTATTGGGTGCTCATCCAGAATATCCGGTTATGTCGATTTTCACACCCTTCACACGATTCATGGACGCGCCCTGGCCTTTGCAACGGGCGTCAAACTGGGGCTCCCGGAACTGAACGTGATTGTGCCCATGGGTGATGGCGATGCCCTGGCCATTGGCGGGAATCACTTTATTCATGCCGCCCGCCGCAATATCGATATCACGGCCATCGTCATGAACAACCGGATTTACGGTATGACCGGTGGTCAATTTTCTCCATTGTCAGGAATCGGCACAATGGCCACCACAGCCCCTTTCAGAAATATCGACCATGATTTCGATGTGGCCGAGTTGTCCAAGGCCGCAGGGGCTACCTTTGTGGCCAGAACAACCACTTTCCACGCCAAGCAGATAACGGATATCATCAAGCAGGCCATCCTGCACGAAGGGTTTTCCGTGGTGGAAATTCTGACCCAGTGTCCAACCTATTTCGGTCGAAAAAACCGGGAGGGTTCTGCCTCGAACATGATGGAATTGTACAAAAAAAACACCACACCCATCGGCTCCCAGGCCAAACAGGAAAACCCCGAACTTATCGAGCGTGGCATTCTTCATGAGGTGGAAGCACCAGAGTACTGTAATGAATACGACAAAATCATCAAAGCGGCGATGAAAGGAAAATAGCATGGAACGATGCAGGATGGTTTTTTCAGGTTCCGGTGGCCAGGGCGTTATCACGGCCGCCATTATTCTGGCCGAAGCCGCGGTGCTTTATGAGAACCTGACCGCTATTCAGTCTCAGGCCTACGGACCAGAGGCCCGTGGCGGGGCAACCCGTAGCGATGTCATTATTTCGGACACCACCATCAACTATCCCAAAGTTGTACAACCGAATGTGCTGGTCTGCCTGACCCAGGAAGCATACAACAAGTTTTACACCATCATCAGACCCGGCGGCATGCTGATTACCGACTCACGCTTTGTGAAAACACAACGCAAGGCCGATGCCAAACAAATGGAATTACCCATCTATGCCACGGTAATGGAGGAAATCGGCAAGCCAATTGTATTCAACATCTGCATGTTGGGCACCCTTCTGGCTCTGACAGAACTGATTCAGCCTGAATCGGTTATGAAGGTGATTAAAACCCGCATACCAAAAGATTTTCTGCAGCTAAACCGGAAAGCATTGGACATCGGACTGAACCTCGGCAAGGCACACAAAACCCAATAGTCCGTAAAGTCATGAAAATTTCGGATGGCGGCAAGCCCAGTCTTTTTGAAACAGCTTCTAACCCGAAACACGGCATCTATGTCCACATTCCCTTCTGCCAGAGAAAATGCGCCTACTGTGACTTCTACTCCCTGACAGACCTGACGCTGCGACAACCCTTTGTGGATTCCCTCCTGCAGGAGATGGCGCTGGTAACTTCTGATGAGGTACGCAGTGATACGTTGTATTTTGGCGGAGGGACCCCCTCTGTCCTTACACAGCAGCAGATCGAAACAATCATGCAACAGGCCAAAGATCTGTTCACCCTCACACCCGATGCTGAAATCACCATGGAAGTGAATCCGGGCACCGTTACCCAGGATTATCTGAATTTTATGAGGCAAATCGGAATCAACCGTATCAATATCGGTGTGCAGTCGTTTTCACATAACATCCTGGAATTCCTGGGACGAATCCATTCACCGGGCCATGCCACCCAGGTCATACAGCAAGCACGGAAAGCGGGCTTTGACAATGTGGGTCTCGATTTGATTTTCGGTATCCCAGGTCAGGATGCCTCCACGTGGCAGGATGATCTGAAAACGGCCCTGGTCTTTGCGCCAGAACATCTCTCCTGTTACATACTCTCCATTGAGAATGGAACACACCTGGATCAGATGAGGAAATCCAAGGCATTCGAGCCTGCCCCAGAACAACATATTGCAGACCTCTTTTGCATCACCCAGCAAATTTTAAAAGATGCCGGCTATGAGCAATATGAAATTTCCAATTATGCCAGAATCGACAACGGTGAAAAAGCCTGGCGATCTCGGCATAATCAGAAATACTGGTCTTTTGCGCCTTACACGGGCCTGGGACCTGGAGCCCATTCCTATAGAGCGCCTTTACGGTACTGGAATGTGCGAGATGTGGGGCTTTACTCGGCCGCCCTGGCCAAGGGACGACTGCCCATCCAGGAAAGTGAAAAGACCACCACTGAGCAGCAGATAACCGAAGCCATATACCTGGGGCTACGTACCTGCGACGGCATCGACATAGCCCATTTTGAGAAATTATTTCAAATAGATTTCAATCAGCAATACGGGGATACCCTGAAAACACTTTACGAAGAAAATCTGGTGATTGTCGATAATAGCCGCTGTGCCCTGACATCCAAGGGTATGCTGTTTCACAACAGTATTGTGGAAAGACTGATTCCCTAGTTGCATAAACCGGGAATCGGTATCAATACAATTCTTTCAAAATCGCACTTGATGACCAGAAAAAAAGCTCAAGTTCAAGGCGTCGCGAGTTTTGTGCCGCGAGTCGTACTACCTGTACGTCGAGCGGCAGCAAAATGAAGCGCAACGCAGAAATTGGGCTTTTTACATGGTCATCCCGTTTATGTGGATAAAGCTTTGATTAGCACACCGATATAAAACCTCGCATGACTGATGGGGGCTGCCAGGTTCAGGCGATGGTTGGCAAAGAGACTGCTTCCATCGCTGTTAAGAATAATCCAGGGGTCAAGTTCCATGGCATGGTGGCACGCCTCGATGGCGTGGCGTAGCTCCTCCATACCCCCTCTGCGGATCACCATGACACTAAAATCCTTTGTGATGCCCTCTAACATGGTGGCCATGGCGCTGGCCACTCCTTGGGTATAGAAAAAATAATCATCACTCTTGAAATGGCTCACCGGGCTCCCGTCGTCTTCATATGTCTTGACCAGATTGTCATCACAGCTTCCCAAAAGATCCTGATAGGCCATCAACAGTGGAATAAGATTGTCCGTCCGGGAATAAAACTGTGCCTCTCCTTTTTCCAGCCGGTGAAAATAGGTTCGAAGCTCCTTGAGACTGGCTTTGTATTTAGATTCTGCCGAAGGGAACCAGTAACGATCAGCCTTGATCATGAACCAGTTCATGGCGTTTTGAAGATTCACATCAAAGGCGGCCGTGCTGCCAGTCCTGGAAATACGTTCGGATAGAATAACAGCCGTCCTGCGGGTTACTTCCAAAACCCCTAGTTGAAAATTATTCACATTGTCGGTAACATCAAGAATGTCATTGGGACGCCACCCGTAAAACCTTTGATTCAGTTCATAGTCAAGGGGTCGGATCACCGCATCCACAAAGGCCATGCCTTCCATCGGAAAAGACGGAACCTCCGATTCACCTGCGCCATGCTGTTCTGTGACATGTGCTGTCGCATCGTCTTTTTCCGATGCGTTCTCCGGGGTTGTATTCTGCTTCGTGGGTTGTACGGCAGCACCTGTGGTTTGATGTTCTGATACAGCTTGAGGGCTTACCGCAGTTGCATCAACATCCATTTTCTTGGCCACGCCATGAGGCTGGCTCGTGTCGTTCCCGTGGTCCGGCTTTTCCTGAATGGCCGGTTCGGTGTTCCGTGACAATATAGGGCTGGAACCTGCCGGTGAAGACACTTCATGGCCTGACGGTGAAGACGTTTCATGACCTGACGGTGAAGACGTTTCATGACCTGCCGGTGAAGACGTTTCATGGCCTGCCGGTGAAGACGTTTCATGGCCTGACGGTGAAGACGTTTCATGGCCTGACGGTGAAGACACTTCATGGCCTGACGGTGAAGACGTTTCATGGCCTGACGGTGAAGACGTTTCATGACCTGACGGTGAAGACGTTTCATGACCTTTCGGCAAATCCGTATCACCGGATACGTCACGTGTGGTCTGGAGCTGGGCAACATTCACCCCAACCCGGCCATTTCCAGTGACGCCGTATGTGTCCGCCTGCATCTGATCAGACGGTTTAAAAAACCCGAAAAATATTTGGAATACGATAATTACGACAACGGCCAGGACAATACCCATAAGCATATGCTTGAAGATATAACTCTTGACACTTCCACCACCACCCGTGCTGTTGTGGCTCTCTACCATGATACATCGTCTCCTTATAACGTTGACGGTTTAGTAAAAAATCCAACGTCTGCGTTGTGCTGCATTTCGTAATCATTCAACGTACGATAAGTACGCCCCATGATTACAAAACTTGCATGCCTTGAACGGCAATAGCGAGCGCATTCCCCGTAGGTTCTGCCGTTCGGCAGTGCTTCGCATGCTGGGGGGTTAGCGAGCGAATCAAATAGATAAAATCCTTACCGGGATGCGTGGCACTGCCGCACGGCAGAACAATCCCTGCAGCTTGCTGCAAGGTACGCTTCAATTTGAATTTTTTACAAAGCCGTCTAAATCGGACTTTTTACGAGTTCATCAACGCTGTTGTCTCAATTTTCGACTATCCCCCACCCGAAGTGTCACATGGTTGGCATCAAAATATTCAAGCAGCGGGATGACGTATTTCCGTGATGCCTGGGTCATTTCCTTGAATTGGGGTGTGGTGATCTCACCATGCGTCTGAAGGTAAGCAATCAACTTCTCCTTCAATCCACGCATGGGTTCATCATGAAAATAGAGATCTTCCTTGGCCTTGATAAGAACCCCTTCCGTCACCAGAAGCATCAGGACATCCTTTGCGCGGGATGGATCAAAGTCAAGGGTATTCACGACTTCTTTAAAATAGGGTGGCTGCAGGCCATTTTCCAGGTAGATACCCAATATTTTCTTCTTCATGCTGGCCTGGTCTTCACCCAGCGAGACCTTATGTGTTGCCAGCTTGACGGAATCCCCCTCCTGAACGACCGTCTTGTCTGTCGTCATCTGATTCAGTGCCATTGTAAAGATTCTGGTTCCAGCGGTCGCCGGGAGTTTTGACTTAAGCTCTTCCCTGGGCATACCTTCCTTTAAGGGATTTTTTTCGTGATATGCCTTAAGATGTGCGGTCATGCCTTTCTGGAGACTCCCAAAACCTGTTTTATGTACAAACAGCCGCTGCTCCTTATCTATCTGAATGACATCCTTTCTCGAGAGCATTCCCTGGAGATATTTCTCCAACAGCTTTTCAGACAGGTTGGTCATGATCATAAGCGCTGTAAAAGAAACGCCCCTGACCCCCGCTACCATGACATGATAAGCGATGATACCTTCCGGATCATGGCTTAGGAGGCCTTTCAGTCCTTCGATAACCTCCGGCCGAAAGCGCTTGTGCTTTTCCGGGACTGGATTGAGCACCTGGCCCCCACCGATGGTTCTGACAGGCGAATAACTCCGCAATACAAACCGATCGTCCCGTACCACCGCTACGGGTTCATCCAGTCGTATCTGTGCCACTGTGTCTTCACCGGGTCGCAGACCCTCCTGCTCCAACAAAATCAAGTTTCCCATGATCTCACTGGTACCCGTGTGAAATCTGACACGGCTGCGGTTCTTGATCTTTTTTTTGTTGCTCTCAAGATAATGCAGGGAGACATCCACCATGTAACTCGGCAGGAGGACATTGGCCGTTGAAAGAACCTGTCCTCTCTCGATGGACGCTTTTTCAAGACCCTGAAAATTAATAGCCGTCCGCATACCGGAATGGGCTGCTTCCACGGAATCTCCATGAACCTGAATACCCCGGACTTTGGAAGGAATCCCAGAGGGGTAAATCATGACGTTGTCCCCGACCTTGACCTTGCCGGACATGAGAGAACCGGTGATAACCGTGCCAAATCCCTTCATGGTAAAGACCCTGTCCACCGGCAGACGGAACAGGTTGGACGATGTGCGTTCCGGAATCCTGCCGCTCAGATCATCCAGGGCTTCAACAAAAGCATCGATTCCCTCCCCGCTGGTAGACGACACAGGGACAATGGCCTTGTCTTCCAGAAAGGTTCCCGCTACAAAATCATGAATATCTTCTTCCACAAGTTCCAGCCACTCCGCGTCGATCATATCGATTTTGGTAAGCGCAACAAGACCATGTTTGATTCCCAAAAGCGAACATATCTCCATGTGCTCCCGGGTTTGGGGCATAACCCCTTCATCTGCCGCAATTACCATGGCTACCATATCGATGCCCGTGGCACCGGCGACCATATTTTTTACGAATTTTTCATGGCCGGGTACATCCACAATCCCCAGGTGTCTACCGCTGGGCAGATCCAGGGATGCAAACCCGAGTTCGATGGTAATGCCCCGCATCTGCTCTTCTTTGAGCCGATCCGTATTGGTTCCGGTAACAGCCTTGATAAGGCTGGTTTTACCGTGATCGATGTGTCCGGCGGTCCCGAGAATAATCTGTTTCATAATAAAAAAACCGTATTAAGTTTTACGTTTTAAGTTTGTTATTTGCTAGGGGCTGTTTCTAAATCAGGCTTTTTATTGAAGAACCTCACAGCAATCTACGGGGAATGCGCTCGCTGTTTCGGTTCAAGGTCAAGGCGGACGAGCGGTTTCAACCGTAGGAATACTGAAGTATTTCGAGGATTGAAACCGAACGCCCAACGCAGAGATTGGGCCAAAAGACAATTTAGAAATAGCCCCTAGTTATTTGGACTTAATACGCCACACCTAAAACGTAACACCTAACACAATCCCCTTCCTACTATTTCTTGTCTTTCTTCTGCCTGTAATATTCCGTGACATATGACATACCCATCAGAAAAATTCCCAACCCGATGACATAGAGCAACTCCACCCGACCGTAAAAAATCCGGGTGAGGACCACGGCAAAGAACGCTGCCAGAATAGCGCGCATGATGAAAATATTGAATCGATGCATAGTTTTTATTTGTATAGTAGTAGGAATAGGTGGTCAATAGCCAGATAAAATTCTTGGCCCATTTTTTTGGGTAATTTTTTGTTATCTGTTTTTTGTTCTTGAAAAGCGAATATCGGTCTGATATTTATTTTTTTTTACCAATGGCGAAGGGTAACACGTTCGCCCACAATATGGTGGGTGTAGCTCAGTTGGTAGAGCGCCGGGTTGTGGCCTCGGTTGTCGTGGGTTCAAGTCCCATCACTCACCCCATAAAAAAAGATTAGGCCGTGGAAACTGAATTTTCAGTCCCCCACGGCCTAAATTCTGCGCCCGTAGCTCAGCTGGATAGAGCGCCGGACTTCGAATCCGTAGGCCGCAGGTTCGAATCCTGCCGGGCGTACCAATTATTTCAATGGGTTATGTCTTATAGCATAACCCATTATTTTTTAATGCATCAGTTTCCCCCAGCCATCCCCCAGTTTTTTATTTAACCATGTGATCCAATCAAAGAATTATATCCATACTTCAATGAAGAAAACTATTCTGTTCCATTGATTAAATTGAAAAATTCAATGGTTGGTAAATTAGGTTAAAATATGCCTGAATTAAATTAAGCCCTCATTAATGAAAAATGATTGTTTCATTGATTCAATTAGCCATCTCATTAATAGATTAGCCATAATCGAACTCGAATTCAATCAGTACCATTAATGAATCGAGATGCGTGGTCGATAATAAAACTGTTCTGGTGGACTGATTCCGAAAAAGCTATGTGTTAGCAAACCACCTAAAGAAATATCGCATGTGGTCATTAAAATTTAGCTGCCAAAAGGCTGACATTGCATTACTTTCTTTATATCAAGATACACTTGACTTGACGGTCCTGAATGATGTTATCTGTAATTACGCCAAACCGGTAATATTATCCATCTATCTGTATCGAGCTATATCGCATTTTTGATAAGCAAATACTTGTAGGGCGTTTAAAGAAGCTAATACCTAAAACTCTTTCAGACGATTTTGGAGTAACAGATGACGGATAAAAAAGAAGATAAAAGTACATGGGCTATTGGTGGTGGAGTTTTATTGGGCATTGGTGTTGGATTCTTTTTTCTTCAGGCATCTGCTTTGGCGTTCGTAGGCTCTATACTCGCTGGTCTGGGAATAGGCTTGGTTATTACAGCAATTATCTCGAGCAGAAGTAACATCAATCCGTAACAAAGAAGAGGATCCGTCAGTTGATTTTTCCCTTTTCTGCAGAATTGTATGAGATGAGTTATCTGCAATAGCGAGCATGGCAATTTTCAGAGCGGGATATGGTGTTATCTCAGGTTTTTTCAGGTCCGCAAAACCGTTTAATTTCTCCATATATCAACGATTCAATAATATCTAATAATACTGAAATATAAGAATTTAATTCATAGGAAAAGGCACATTGAATCCACGAAATTTTTGGCACCTCTTAAGCTTCATTATTATTTTAGTTCTTCTATTACACATTTCAGGGTGTGCTGCTGGCCCAACCAAACCGAATCTCCCTTATGCAGGCGATTCTTATCCAGCTGCTTTAACTGATTTAGCCCAAAAAAATCCATTGCTTATTCAAGAGTTAGGAAGGCTGCCTGAACTCCAAGATGGAATATCTCAATCCGAAGTGATTGCTTTAGATCATTTTATTGAAACCTATAATCAGCAACCAGAAATTTTTAATAATGCCTTTCAAAAGATGTATCAGGTTGGCAAGCATGAAGTTCGTGAGTATTGTACTCCACTTCAAGCTTTATTTTGGCTTGCAGAAGATGAGGAAATTGAGTCTTTACGTTCCCAGATTCAAGATTATTCATTAAGGAATTTACTCGATTCTTCATGGATATTTGATGATCGTGTTAAGCTTGAAGAATTAGATATTACAGATCAAGAAGCTAAAACAATTGTAGCTTCCATTAATAAAGAGGTGATCTGGTATGCAAAGCATCAAAAAACAGCAAAAGATGTTGTCATTTTATGCTACAATAGAAATCCAAATGCTATTCCAAGGAAATATAGAGAGTTAATAGAACGTGATAAAATATATCAAAAATCCAAGCTTATAATCGATAAAAATAAGTTGAGGTGGGAAAAGCCTGAAATTGTGATTGACAGGCTAAATGCACCTGAACTTTTGGACTATTATATCGATAAAAACATTGTCTATGCCCATTATATACCAAATTATCATAGACCATATAGTAGCATCATAAAACAAAAGTATGGAGATTGTGACGATTTAGCAAATTTTGGAAGACATGTTTTAACTAAAGCTGGTTATAAAGTTTCTGGAAGAAGAGTAGGAAAAAGATATTGTCATATAGGAACATATATTAAGCTTGAGAACGGATCGTATTTATTAGCAGTAGATTTGCGTCGAAATGGCACTAATAATATGAGCGGGCCGTATAAAACTATATTAGAAATTGATCAGGCACTTGGGTACGGGCATCGATTTGGCCCTCAACGTAGCGAATTTTATTTTGACTGGTGAAGGTCAATCGAACCAAATATGAGAACTGCTGTGATATATCATATGAGCGCAGATAATTTGAGTGTCTTAGAATAACTTTGCTTACAATCTCCAGTGGGACTCCAGAACGAGAGGCAAATGTTGCTGCATGACGGCGCAGGTCATGCGGTCGCAGATGGATGCCAACCAATCTACCGGCTTTGGCCACCGCCGACCGAGCAGCCTCATAACAGGTCGGGAATATCCTTTCCTGTAATTCGATATTTTTAGTTTTGATATATTCCCTGAGATGGTCAGCAATTTTCTGTGGGATGAAGATCATTTCACATTCACGCCCACTTTTGGGCTCTCGTATTATTACTTTCCTTTCGGAAACATCATTCGGGACGATTTTCAGAACCTCACCGATTCGCATAGCACCCCGAGCCATTAATTCGAGCATCAACCGGTTTCTGGGATGTACCGTTCGGAAAATGATCTCATCCACCGTTTCCTTTTCAAGGATAT
>JAHEIB010000215.1 GCA_024639645.1 Deltaproteobacteria bacterium | reverse complement strand
ATGGAGAATCCTGGGCAAGCTTTCCAGCCCTTTTCCGGTCGTGAATGCTCACCCCGATGGCGCGAACTTTACCTGATTCCCGAAGAGATACCAGCGCTTCAATTGTGGATGGCGTCCAGGCGCTCGTACGACCCAGCCAGAAAAGCTGAAATATATCAAGATAATCCGTGCCGAGTTTCTTGAGCAATCGCTCACAGGCACGTTTGACACCCCCTCCAAAATATCCGGTGGTCGGCCCGCAAGCCAGAATGAGAGATTCCCGATCGCGCTTCAAAGCCGATTTGAGAGAAGGGGTTGTTTGTCGTGCTTTTGGAGTCCAAAAAACATAATTTACACCCTGCTCAAGCGCCCATTCTAAATCGACGCCTTCAACACCATAGTTGGTAGCCAGACCAAGTCGAAACAGTCTGGGCCCGAGGGTGGGAACATCCCGATACAAAAAATCATCGTTCATAGCATCTCTTCCATTTTATATATTCCTCAAGCGGTTAAATGCCCTACGGTAGCCATTCCCGCGAAGGCGAGTTACAAACGAAGCTTTGGTGCTATCTAGAAATGCACTGGATACCTCTGGCTAACGACTAGTCGGAGCAGGTTTATCAAGTATGCCATCGACCTGATCGTGGATCCGGTATGACCGGCTTGACTATTTTGTCGCCGGGCTAAGATTTTCTTTTTGCCGAGAAAATTATTTCTGCCGTATTTTATTGATCGATTCCCAGACCTCTTTAACCTGCCTATTTGTATCCTCCAATGTCCCTTCATTGTCTATCACAAAATCAGCATAGCTCGCTTTTTCATCAATGGGAAGCTGGGATTTCATTATATTTTCAGCATCCGCTTTGGTGATTCCGTCTCGGGCGGCGAGCCTTGTCGCCTGGGTTTGCGGCGTTACATATACCACCAGCAGTTTGTCAAAAAGGAATTGTAGATTCAATTCAATGAGAAGTGGCACCGACACCTGGATTATGGCATCGGGCTGTTCCTTGGTAATGGATTCGATCTCTTTGAAAAATTCGTTATAGATATAAGGGTGGGTAAAACTCTCCAGCTTTTTACGCTTTTCCAGATCGTTGAAGACAATATCGGAAAGCTTTTTGCGGTCCAATTCACCATTTTCCTGCAGAACCTGCTTGCCAAAATAATCGACGATATCCTGGTAGCCCTTGGTGCCGGGTTCCACTACTTTACGCGCCAATAGATCAAAATCGATCAGGGGCGCACCCAACTCCAGCAGCATATCTGAAACCGCAGATTTGCCACTGGCAATCCCGCCAGTAACAGCCAGAAGCAGGTGTTTACCCTCGCCTTTCAATTTTTGCATGATGTCCTCCAGACCGGCATAATTAGCCGGAAACATGGGGCCCACATCCCCCTCGGCACCGGCAAAGCTGATGGGATAGCGCACACCCCTGCGGTAAAGGGCTTCGAGACCTGCCAGGGCCTTGGTCATCATCTCCTTAGGTATGGCCATGACCAGATCTTCGTCCTGGGCATGTCCGTAGCGTCGTTCACCATAACATGGAATACTTAGGGAAGGCTTTCCAGTCTGATAGCACCTGGCAATGGCATCCGAACAGGAGGATTCGCCCACACAGAAGAACTGCATGACCTCGTAATCTTCAAACTGGAGCGCATTGATCATCAGAATCGTCTGGGCTGGATTGGCATAAATGAGAACGATATCCGGTTCAAATGGGTTGTACACCAAGGGTGCTATGGCCACGGCCTCATATTTTCCCAAAGGCAATCTGGGTATGGCCGCCTCGAACTTGCGTGCGTCCTGCTTGGTTTTGACCCAGACGATGCTTCGAAAAGTCCCGTCCTGGCAAATCTCTGGCACATCGCAGAGTCCTAAAATGGAGGGGCAGGCAGAAAATAAAAAGTCATCCAGATCAGCGCCCACGGTCCAGTCAAAATTGCGCACCTGTGTGATCAACTGGCATAGTGTTGTCTTTTTTTGACTGCGACGTAGAAAGGGAATCTGTTCCAGCTCGGTTTTATCAGGTAACATTTTAAATGCCACCGGAAATGACTTCAACCGCAGCAGCTGTTCCATTCGTCGAACGTTTTTTTCCCAGTCAATGGACGTCGGGGCCAGCGCATTATCCGGCATCATGTTCTCCTTGCTGCCTGAACTTGTGGTACATCTTTGGTTTATAATCCCCCTGCTTTAAGGCTGTCACCAGATCCTCCCCGTTTTCAATACGTTGTCGGAAGCAGGTCACATACCGGCCCACATCTGAAATCGCATGGGCATCGCTTCCACCGGTGGCGGGCAGTTTCATGCCGGCGGCTACCTGGGCGGCAAAATCGTTCTCCGGCCGGGTAACTTTGCCATTCAGGACTTCCATGGCATCCACTTGTTGAAAAACCGGGCGCTGCATGGCCTTTTCCACAGTCATGCCGATCTGGCTGGTGTTGAAAACAAGAAAGCCTCTGAAAGGATGGGCGGCGATCATGAATCCACCGGCGGCCTCCACCAGCTCCCTGAGATCGCCCAGGTTGATAATGCCTTTGACATCCTGGTACATGCCAAAAACCAGCATGTCTCCCTGATCGGTGGTAATCTCATTACCCCTAAAAACTTGAAACCCGTGCTTTTGTTTCAGATCTTCGACATCATTCAGAGACCAAACATGGTTGTGGTCGGTCAGGCAGACGGCATCCAGGCCGATTGTTTTGGCTTCAACAATCAGGTCGTCGATATTGGCCGTACTGCATTGGGATGCGGGATAGGAGTGCATGTGCAGGTCCACGTAATAACCTCGTTCATCCCTTTGGAGGGGGGTCCCTTTAACGCCGGCTTCCCGCTGTTCCACCGGCAGGCTGACCGGCCTATTTGATGACTTCTGCGGGGGAGCAGCTGATTTGCCTGCGGAGCTAAAACCTTCAAAGCGCAGTCCCGGGTTCTCAACCCGTGCAGCTTCGTAGCCCATCACCTGTATGGCATCTTCGGCTGCATCGCAGCATTCGATAATCAAGTTGGCGAAATGGGGGCATGACTTGCGCCCCACATACTTGTTGATGCGCTGGGAAAAACCTTCTTCATCAATTTTGATACCCACCGCACGCTCTATAAATGGGATGGCCCGCCGGCACTCCGTATTTTCCGACCGGAGCCACTTCCCCTGGATGGCCTGGATACTCAGGTTATCGCAACCGATGACCAGGTCGATTTCGATATGGTAGATGTGGTCGTCCAGGATCCCGTGCACGGTGATCGTGTTGTCGCCATTGTTGACGATATCCACCAGCTTGGTGCGCTGAAACTTTAACATATTAATCTTCTTGTGCTCATAGACACAACCATGCACGCTATATCACGGCAACAAATTTTCTCATATTTTCGTTTCAATCGGATTCATGAAAATATATCAGGGTGGATCGATTCCCTCCACGATAGGACTCCCCGGCGCAAAGGCCGCACAGCTGTTATAAAGCCGGATGTTCTCCTTAATCATGTTGGCAAAGAATTCTTTCTCCAGAGCAATATCTTTGGGGACCTGGGCCAGCATCTCCTTGGTGAATGCGAGAATCACCCCGTGGCAACACTCCTCCACCAATACGGCCAACTCATCGCAATCGGTGATTTCACCGAGCAGGCCGCGAATAATTTTCTTCATACCGGCACCGATACGCACACCGGCAATCTTTTTCAGCGCATTAGCGGCCTGGCTGCAGGACTTGGGACCATAGCGCTGAAAGGTCCCGCTGGCCTCGGCAATCTCCAGCTCAGGCAGACGGACGCGGATGGTCACCTCGGCATCGGTGAGGGTGTCTTGCAAACGACATGTTGAGATGACCGTACCTTCGTCGATCTGCTCAACGCTGGTGGAACGGTTTCGCGCATAGCACAGCAGGTTGGACATGATCACACCCCTTGATCACTTTTACTTTTATCTAACCAGCATATAATTCGGTTACACTTTTTGGCAGCTGGCCCTTTGTCAACATATAAGAGCGACACTGCATGAACTCTCTACCAAGTTTTTTCTGTCGAGCTTCAAAGGTATTCACAACTTCGGATCGAAAGTCCTGTCCCAGTTTGATCAGCATGTCCTGATCTATGCCGGTATCAACTCCGATTTGATGAAACATGGTTACCATATCCTCAGTTGAAATCAACCCATGGTTAAAGTGATCACTGTAGTAATCACCCTCACGACCTTCGATCACAACACCATCAACCGTGTTGGCCGGCTGTCCGCCAATGCCTGATAAACAGGATTCAAACCGGATGATACCGGCTTTTAGTGCAGCTGCAGCATTTCTAAGTGCAGATGCCATGTTTTTAGTGTGAAAATGTGCAATATACAGCTTTGGATCGGCATAATCTCTACCATCCGGACCTTTACCCATTTCTTTAGGATTCAGTACACGGCTGAAGAACTCATAGGATTTGTGATAATCGGTAACTGAGCCATCATGGTCGGCAAGCTCTATATCGTCGGCGCCACAATCCAGATATCGTTTTACGAAACTGATGGCAATATCCAGTTTCTCATCCATGCTATATTGTTTATTATATGTTTCAAAGGGACTCCCCCAGATGGTGCTAACGGTTCCGTTTACCACCATTCCCCGACTATGTGCGGCTTTAATGGTCTGCTCAGTCATTTCAAAGTATTGATCATGGGTTTTACCAGAATTGGCTTTTTGATGTTCCGGGCAAGTGGAAGTCATTTGAAGGATTCGGTCAGGGCCATGGCCCGCGTCAAAGTCTTTAAAAGCCCTTTCAGCACCGCTTTCATGGATGGTAACCGCAGTTAGTTCAACAT
>JAHEIB010000066.1 GCA_024639645.1 Deltaproteobacteria bacterium | reverse complement strand
CGGAACAAGATCTTCAACAAGGTTTCCGCACAGCTCTCAGAACGTTTTCGAGAAGAGATCAGTTTACGGGCAGACAAAATATACCGCAACATCGCTGAAACCGATGAAGAGCTTTACTGGGGCGACAAATACCAGATCGTTCTACGAGACCTTCAGGAGGGAAAGCTAAGGGAACGAACCGATGACCAGTTGTCCGGTGGGCAGACCATGAGCGCCGTCGTGTCCTTGCGTCTGGCCTTGCTACAGACCATCGGTGCGCGCGTTGCTTTTTTTGATGAGCCGACATCAAATCTCGATGCGGCTCGTCGAGCCAATCTGGCCCATGCCTTCCGTGCCATTGACTTGGGACATGAAGAAGTGACAGAGCACTGGTACGACCAGCTCTTCCTGATTAGCCACGATGTTGCATTTACAGAAGTGACGGATCAAATCATTTCAATCAAAAGAGAGTCGTCTGTAAAATGAGAGACTTTGAAATTACAGTAGAGCCTATTGAACTCTATAAAATCTTAAAGTTCGAAAATATGGTCAATAGCGGTGGTGAAGCAAAATATGTAATCTCCCAAGGTCAGGTTGTGGTAAATGGCGAGGTGGAAACCAGAAAACGGAAAAAGATTTTTTCAGGTGACATCATCGAATTTAAAGAAGAAAAAATTCGTATAAAAGTTAAATGAGGGTGCTTCGAACATGAAGTTATTAAAAATTGCAGTGATTCCTGGAGACGGGATCGGCAAAGAAGTCATTCCAGAAGGCATGCAAGCCCTGGAAGCCGCCGGAGACAAGCATGGTGTTCGTTTTGAGTGGACTAAATTTGATTGGTCCTGTGAGACCTACCATAAAACCGGAAACATGATGCCTGAAAACGGGATCGAACAACTCAAACCCTTTGACGCCATCTATCTGGGGGCCGTGGGTTTTCCGGGCGTACCCGACAACGTCTCTCTATGGGGGCTCCTGATTCCCATCCGGCGAGAGTTTGACCAGTATGTCAACCTGCGCCCAGTGCGGTTGTTTGATGGTGTGCCCTGCCCGCTGGTGGGGAAAGCGCCTGGTGACATCGATTTTTTTGTGGTTCGGGAAAATGTCGAGGGCGAATACTCTTCTGTGGGTGGTATACAGTATAAAGGGACAGACCAGGAACTTGTCACCCAGTTAAGTCTTTTTACACGTCGAGGTACTGACCGTATTCTCAACTATGCCTTCAATCTCGCTCAAACCAGACCGGCCCGGCATCTGACCTCAGCAACCAAATCGAATGGCATCTTCCACACAATGCCCTATTGGGACAGCCGTGTGGAAGCGCTCTCCAAAAGCTATCCGAAGGTTACGGTGGATAAATACCATATTGATATTTTGACCGCGAATTTTGTGCGTATGCCCGAGCATTTTGATGTCGTGGTAGGTTCCAATCTGTTTGGTGATATCCTTTCCGATTTAGGTCCCGCCTGTACCGGCACCATCGCCATTGCCCCGTCAGCAAACATAAACCCTGAAAAAAAATTCCCGTCCATGTTCGAACCCGTACATGGCTCCGCCCCGGATATTGCCGGTCGGGGAATTGCCAACCCCATTGGAACCATCTGGGCAGGCGCCATGATGATGCAGCACCTGGGATATTCCATGGTGCACGATACCTTGATGGAGGCAATTGAAACCGTATTGCGTGATCCCAAAAACCTGACACCTGACATGGGTGGTGATGCCAGCACTCACGAACTTGGCCAGGCCGTGGTGGCGCTTATGGCCGGATAACCGCTCACGGTGAGGTGCCAGGTACAATTACCGGAAGAGAGACTTTAACCTAAGTTGAGGGTTTAACTATCGTAGAAACTTTAAACCGGGGAACAAAAAAATGACCCTTCAATCATGGTTTATGTATTTGGCTCTGGTCCTTGTCGCAACATCAACGCCCGGACCGGCAGTTCTTTTCATCATGACAAACGCTAGCTTACATGGATGGAGAAAAGCTGTCTTTGCTGCACTGGGTAATATTACAGGTCTTCTCTGCCTGGGTATCATAGCCGTAACTGGCTTGGGAACCATTCTCAGTGCCTCAGAAGTTTTATTTAGTATGATCAAATATATGGGTGCCGCCTATTTGATTTACTTGGGAATAAAACTTTTTATTCAAAAGGGCTCTGACCTCACTACAATAAATAACCATCTGACTTCGAAAGACATCTCTTCTTTAAAACTGTTTTTACAGGCCCTGGGTGTTGCCTTGAGCAATCCCAAGGCAATTATTTTCCTGACCGCTCTATTTCCACAGTTTATTAATATCAACCAAACATTGCTACCTCAATTTTTCATGCTTATTGTGACGTTGATGCTTTTTTCATTCTTTTTTTTAATGTTTTATGCATTGTTAGCCCACAAGGCAAAAGCCTGGTTAACCAAACCAAACAGGATTAAAGCCGTCAATCGAACAAGTGGTTCCATTTTTGTTGGTATTGGTGTTTTTCTGGCAACGTCCTCAAACCACTGAAAGCACAGCAAACGCCCGTTTATTTGAAAAGGATTCGGGAAACACCTACAAGAGGCCATCTCAAAAAAAAAGTTTTGGTTCAAGTTCAAGGCGGTCCCGAACTTCAACTCGCAAATATACTTAAGTATTCCGAGGAGTTGAAGCAAGAGACCAACACAGAAATTGGGCCAAAAAACTTTTTTGAGATAGCGTCTATTTATATGCCTTTCTTAGGCTGAGCCTTGAGCCGGTTCAGCGCCACGACGCTTCCGAATATCAAAATACCACCGACCCAGAACCGCAACGTCACAGGGTCCCCTAGAAATACAATACCAACAATACCGGTAAAAATAACCTCGCTGGACATAAACACGCCCCCCTCCCAACCCTTGCAATAGAAAAAGCCCTGGTTCATCAGAAGCTGAGCCGTCAGGGATGTAAAAACGATACCCAGAACCATAACCCACTCCAAAGGAGAACCCGGCAGCATCGGTGTCAAAATGAATTTAGGGGCGGTAACCAGTGAGCCCATGGTACAGAAATAAAGGTAGATGATCACAGGTCCGTTTTTCTCCCGCAAACTGCGGATCAGCGTTACGGTGAGGCCTGCGAATAATGCACCGAACAAGGCCATGGCCTGACCCAAAAATGTGCCGCCAAGTCTGAAATCGAACAACGCTCCGACGCCAACCATCACCAGGATAATACACGCGATTTCAAACTTGCCGATCTTTTCCCCGTAGATAATATAGGCAAATACCGCTGAAAACGCAGGAAACGAGTAAAAAATTACCAGGGCTGTGGACAACGGCAGCATTTTGAGCGCCGTGATAAGGGAGATGAAGGCCACAGAGCCGACACACCCGCGAATGATCAGCAAACGGGTGTTGTTGCCCACAAAGGGGTTGTGGTGACGTCCGAAGATGACAAGAATCATGACCAGCCCCCCGAAAAAACGAAAAAATCCGATGTGCCAGACAGTGAACACCGGATTCAGGGTCTTGATGATCACGTTGAGCAAGGTGAATAACAGAGCGGCGGACAGCATGAACAGCGGTCCGGCAAGTGCTGCGTCCATTTGAACCAGTCCGTTCTGTTTATTGGGTTTGTCCATCCTCGTTCCAGGTGTCAATGGGCCGGTTATATATTGTGCCTTACCGACCGGTTGACGGTTTACTTCTCAAAAATTCCCGACTGGGTACCCTCGAGAATGGTTTCGATGAATTGCGGGTCGCAATGCCTCAAGAGAGCGCCGATGTGCTTAACCTGCCTGCGCCGGGCTCCATGACGCGTTATACTGCGTGCGAATTCGATGGCCGCCACAAGCTCTTCCGGCAGCCCCATGGCCTCAAGCCGGCCAGGTCGCAGGGATACCAGCTGCTCTCCCAGTCGCTGCAGTGCCTGGTCTTCTTTCTTTTTCTGGGTTCTGCTTTTATACGCTGTTTCCATATATGCTCTGCTTTTTCCCTGGTGGTTTGCCGCGTTTCTTCCCTTGCAAGATGGGATTTTCCCACAATTCAGTTGATTTTACACCTAAACTTTTGCAGTAATAAGATCTCAAGAAGCACATTACTACTGCATACTGGTTCAAATGATCAAGCAATCTTTCGATTGCCCTATCCACATCCGGTTGAAAAAAAGCAATAAAACAGGGTGCCAGCCGATATGCTTACAACCCTGTAGGAAAAGGTATCAATAAGTGGCATATCAGTATCAGAAGGATAAGCAATATTTTGCTCAAGTCGCTGAAGGTTTAAAAGATGCCGGTGCAAGAGAATTGGCCGAACTCGGTGCCGAAAATGTCCGGCCAGAATTCAGCGGTATCCGTTTTAAGGCGGGCAAAGCAAGCCTGTATCGAATCAACTATATGACCCGGCTTCTTTCACGCTGCCTGGCGCCATTGGTATCCTACGACTGCCCGGATACAGACACGCTGTATCGGAGGGCGAAACAGATCAAGTGGAAAGATTTTTTTGATAGAGACAATACCTTTGCTGTATCCGGAAATGTGTCTGACAGCCTCATTTCGCATTCAAAGTATGCGGCGCTACGTCTTAAAGACGCCATTGCCGACTATTTCAAAGAAAAAACAGGACAGCGCCCGGATGTGTCGACAAGGAATCCCGATATATTGCTGAACCTTCATATCAGGAATGATAAAGCTGTCATAAGTCTGGACACCTCAGGTGGTGCACTTCATCGGAGAGGGTACCGGGAAGAAACGGTTTCAGCTCCCATGCAAGAAACGGTTGCCGCCGCGATTATCCAATTCACCGAATGGGACGGATCTGTTCCGCTATTTGATCCCTTGTGTGGTTCGGGAACCCTTTTATGTGAAGCGCTCATGCGATACAGCCATGTCCCTGCAGGTATTTTCAGACAGCGATTCGGTTTTGAATCCCTGCCAGACTTTGATAGCGCTACCTGGCGACAGGTAAAGAAAGCGGCCGATGAAGCAATCCGGGAACTGCCAAAAAAGCTGCTTGCAGGCAGTGATGTGTCCATAGAGGCTGTCAGAGCGGCACGGACAAATCTGATGGGACTCCATTACGGAAGCAGGGTCACCATTGAACGGGTAGATTTCCAAAAACTACCGGTATTTAAAAAGCATATCATTGTAACCAACCCACCTTACGGCATTCGGATGGGGGGAGACCGGAATCTTGATCTGTTCTATAAAAACTTTGGGGATTTTCTGAAGCAGAAATGCAAAGGCTCGACTGCTTTTATTTATTTCGGGGATCGGAAATATATCAAAAAAATCGGTCTGAAAGCATCCTGGAAAAAGCCGATCAGGGCTGGCGGACTTGATGGCCGGCTGGTTAAATACGAGATGTATTAAAAAAGTCCAAACACCGAAAGAATGGTTTCCAGACAGAAATAAATATGAAATCACTATTGGAGAGAATATGTTCAAACAGGTTCAAGCTGCTAAAGAAAGATTGAAAGGCTATGCCCATGTAACACCCGTTATGACGTCCCAAACGTTAAACCGCTTGGTGAATGCAGAGGTGTTTTTCAAGTGTGAGAATTTCCAGCGGATTGGCGCATTTAAATTTCGGGGCGCATTCAACAGTATCTGTCAACTTTCCGAGGCGGAAAAAGCACGGGGTGTCATTACCTATTCTTCAGGAAATCACGCCCAGGCGGTTGCCTTGGTGGGTCAAATGATGAAGATTCAAACAACCATCGTCATGCCCGACAACGCACCTGCAATCAAACGGGCTGCTACAAAAGATTATGGCGCTCGCATCGTTGAATACGACCCTGAAAAAGCATCCCGTAAGGATATTGCCGATGAGCTCGAAACAGAAAACGGCTTTACCATGATCCCTCCTTACGACCACAAACAGGTCATCGCCGGTCAGGGAACCGCTACGTTGGAAATGCTTGAAGAAATCGGTTCCCTGGACATGCTTCTGGTCCCTTGCGGTGGGGGCGGGTTGTTGAGCGGTTCCGCTATTGCCGCCAAAGGCATGTCACCAGACTGCAGGGTCATGGGTATCGAGCCCGAACTTGCTGACGACGCCACCCAATCCTTTCACACAAAAAGACTTCACCGGGTTAAAAATCCGCCCACCATCGCCGACGGAACCCGTACCCCTTCATTGGGTAAACTTACCTTCCCGCTGGTGCTTGAGTATGTGGACGACATGAAAACGGTTTCGGAAAACGCCATCATGCAGGCGGTTCGGTTTCTGTTTTACCGGATGAAACTGGTTGTCGAGCCATCAGGTGCCCTTGGGCTGGCAGCCCTGCTGAGTCAGGCCGTGGTACCAGAAGGCCGGGTGGGGGTCATCTTGAGTGGCGGAAACATAGACGCTGACACAATGGGAATGATTTTAAATAGTTGAGCTTCAGCTGCCGGATGCCATTCTTTATCCCATGGTTAGAGACTTTGGCATTGTCGGCATTTATGAAACGCGGCGGGAACTTTTTTAAAAGGATCGAAACATGAAAGCAAACATGCCAAGCAACGAAGCCACGCGTCTCGATACGCTGCTTGATTATCGGATTCTTGACACGTTGCCAGAAGCTTCCTACGATGATATCACCTTATTGGCTTCCGAGATCTGCGGCACGCCCATGGCGGCCGTGTCTCTAATTGACAGCACACGACAGTGGTTTAAGTCCAAGGTGGGGCTGACGATTACTGAAACACCCCGGGACCATGCTTTCTGTGCGCATGCCATTCTTCAACCCGAGATTACCATCGTTAACAATGTCCAGACAGACAAACGATTTACGGACAACCCGCTTGTTACCGGTGATCCATGGATACGCTTCTACGCGGGTGCTCCCCTGATCACATCAAAAGGTGAGGCTCTGGGTACCCTTTGCGTCATCGATCAAGTCCAGCGCACCCTTTCCGAAGCACAGGTCAACTCACTCGGTGCCCTGTCGCGGCAAGTCATGGCACAGTTGGAGCTTCGCCGGCATATTGGATTGCATGAACAAAACCAGCTGCTCTTGAAAGACTACCATGACAAGCTGGAGCGAACGAATGCACTTTATCAGCAACAGAGTATCACCGATGATGTCACTGGTTTTAATAACACACGATTCCTTCACCAGTATCTTGATCAGTTTCTGACCCCCACTTCGGCCAAGACAAAGAGATTGTCTCTGGTCTTTTTTGATATGGACAACTTCAAGAGAGTTGTGGACAAACAAGGACACATGCTGGGCGCCAAGGTATTAAAGGAAGTGGCCCAAATCGTCCATTCGTATCTCGACCCGGAGGATCGAATTGTTCGCTACGGCGGTGATGAATTCATCATCATCCTCCCGGGCAAAGGGACGGGTGAAGCAATGGCAAAAGTGGAAGCGATAAGAAAGGGGGTCTCCACGGCTGCCTATCTCCAACAGGAAAAAATCTACATCAAAGTTACAGCATCATTCGGATTGGCCACATTTCCCGATGATGCACGAAACAAAAAACAACTCCTCATGGCCGCGGACCAATGCCTGTTCCAAAGTAAGAAAGGGGGGAAGGACCGAATTTCCACAAAAGGAGCTATACCATGAATCAAACACTGGCGCTGCTACTCAAGCGGAAGTCTGTTCGTGCATATAAGAGCAAGCAAATCAGCAAGGAAATCAAGGATTCCATACTTGCTGCGACATTACGCGCCCCCACGGCAGGAAACATGATGCTGTATTCCATCATAGAGGTCAAGGATCAGGCCACAAAGGACCGATTGGTGAAAACATGTGACAATCAACCGTTTATCGCCAAGGCGCCTCTCGTTTTACTTTTTCTGGCCGACTACCAGCGTTGGTATGACTATTTCCGCGTATCCGGGGTGAAACAACACTGTGAGCAAAAAAAAATTGCCATGCGCAAGCCACAGGAGGGAGATTTGTTTCTGGCCTGCTGCGATGCCCTCATTGCCGCACAGACAGCTGTCATCGTTTCGGAATCATTAGGAATCGGCTCCTGCTACATTGGAGATATCATGGAAAACTATGAAACGCACAAAATATTGTTTGATTTGCCCAAATATGTGTTCCCGATTACCCTTGTTTGTTTTGGATATCCCACAAAACAACAGCAGAAAAGGACCTTGACCCAACGATTTGATAAAAAGTACATTTTTTTTGAAGATCACTACAAACGATTTGAAAAAGAGGCCTTCGAGGATATGTATCGAGAACGTCAGGCACAAATGTTCGGAAAGAAAAAAGAACTGAAAGGCGCCTTGAATGTGGGGCAGGAGATGTATCAGCGAAAATTCGATTCAGGCTTTGCGCATGAAATGAACCGATCGGTGCAGGCCATGTTGCGGGCCTGGGGAACAGATGATACCGCTTGCCATAATAATGTTCCGAAATAGGATGGCGGCATAAGGGTTTGTAGCAGTAAAACGGTCCTGAATCGGAACGTTTTTCTGACAAGCCCTATATCATGCTGGGAAATCGAAGTTAGTAAACACTGTCAGGAGGGATCAAAGTTGCAATTCGTTAAAAATATCTCTCAAAAAAAATTGATCGATGTTTTGGGAAAATGTTGGATGACCCATGACGGTATGTGGTTTTTTCATTGCCTGCAGGAATTTGGAATCGAGGCAACCAACAGAATCAACAAATCCGCTATTCAGTCACTGGCACCCATTGAAATAAACCGCATGAAGCATGTTCTTGGAATTGAAAAAAATATTGAAAATTTCGATGAATTCAAGCTGTTTTTCATGGAAGCATCCAAATTGATGGTCCCTGATTTTATGAATGTAAGCTTTAATTTTCCTGAAAAGAACCGGATGACATGGGATTTCAACCAAGGAAAATGCTTTGCCTATCGTGGCATAAAAAAATTGGGCGCCATAGACAAATACGAGTGCGGGGTTCTTTTCAGAATAAGATGCTGGCTTGAAGCACTTGAAATAGATAACAAATTCGATCCTGAAATCGATAAGTGCAGCATGCATGTCAATGGAACATGTACCGGGGAAATCCATCTGTTTTGATCTGTCCAAAGGAGATTCAAAGTTCCGATCAAAAAGTAGACTATATAGAGCTACCGGCAAAAAACGTTGATGATATCCAGGCCTTTCTTAAAAAGCCTTTGGGTGGTCTTTTGCTAATTACGGACCTGAATACCGGTCTTTCACAGATGGAAAAATCGATGGTGGTTTTTACCGATCGAACCTTTGTTCTGCAGCCCAGGATAGTGCGGTTCTGATTATCCTTTACGCTCTGAGCCTGGAAACCACCAAGCGTACGATGGTATCCAGTGGCGTTAGGATCGTCAAAGACATTTTTTCATTTCCTGGCGGTCGCCGTTTATCTTTTGCTGACCCCAATGGCAATGAACTTGCAGTCTGGTCGGATCAATAAGATCCATCCAATTAATCCCAAACAAAAACAAAGAATGACCTTGAGACCGGTCTGCAAGCCCCCTCAAATGTAGATTGACATTTGTCTCGTTTCATGTTTTCTCACATAATCTAACCGGATCAGATTAAAAAAGGAATTCTATGAACAGTTTTTTTCTGTCGACTGCGCTAATCTGTTTTGGTGGCCTGGTAACTTTTTTGGTTTGGCGACAATTTGTTTTGATGAAGGCC
Source organism: Deltaproteobacteria bacterium (assembly GCA_024639645.1). Classification (GTDB taxonomy): domain Bacteria; phylum Desulfobacterota; class Desulfobacteria; order Desulfobacterales; family B30-G6; genus B30-G6. Next base: position 5,982 of record JAHEIB010000066.1, on the reverse strand, counting down.
GCCGCTGTTTCCATCATCAGCATCGGCTGCACTATCGGATTGGTCGATGCCGTTGTCAAGCTGTTGAACCCGGGATCATATACCGCGTCTTTTGAATACCTGAGCCTGTTTTCCCTTTCGTTTCAAATTGACGGTCTGTCGGCATTTTTCTTGGTGGCAATTTATGCTGTTTCCATGCTTGCCACAATATACAGTTTTCATTACATGAACAATGCTGAAAAAGCCCTGCGATCAGCTGCCAACTATTTCTTTTTCTCCCTCTTGATCGTTTCCATGGCACTGGTGGTGACCGCCACCAACATGATCTCCTTTATGCTATCGTGGGAAATCATGTCTCTGTCCTCTTTCTTTCTGGTAATCTATGACTACGAGTCAGCAGAAAACCGAAAAGCCGGGTATCTCTATTTTGTCTTTTCGCATGTGGGCGCCATGTTTATCCTGGCTGCATTCGGTATCCTGTACGGATACACCGGCAGCTTTTCGTTCTCTTCAGGAAGCGCTATTCCCGATTCGGCAAAATTGATGGTGCTGATACTCTCTTTTGTCGGATTCGGTTCAAAAGCCGGTGTGTTCCCCTTTCATGTCTGGCTCCCGCACGCCCACCCGGCCGCGCCTAGCCACATCTCCGCTGTGATGTCGGGTGTAATGATAAAAACTGGAATTTACGGCATTGTACGCCTATATGCGTCACTGAACTTACATACACCCCTGTTCGGTGAAATCGTATTGGTTGCTGGGATGATTTCGGGTATTCTGGGTGTTGTCTACGCCCTGGGCCAGCATGATCTCAAACGGCTACTGGCCTATCACAGCGTTGAAAATATTGGGATTATTTTGATAGGAATTGGACTCGGCATGCTAGGCGTATCCTTTGGCAATCCGATCATGGCCGTCCTGGGATTTTCAGGGGGCCTGCTGCACGTACTGAATCACTCGATTTTCAAGTCGCTGCTATTCATGGGCGCCGGGATGGTTATCCAGAAAACAGGAACACGCACCATTGATATGCTGGGTGGACTGCTCAAAAACATGAAAATTACGGGAATTACGTTTTTGGTGGGCTCTTTGGCTATATCCGGTCTTCCGCCTTTCAACGGATTTGTAAGTGAATTTATAATTTATTTAGGTGGATTCAAAGGTGTAGCACTCGACAAAACTGCCTTTGTACTAAGCATTTTAGCCATTGTCAGCCTGGCCATCATCGGTGGACTGGCCCTGGCGTGTTTCACCAAAGTCGTAGGGGTGGTTTTTCAGGGAGAACCCAGGAGCGCTAGTGCTGTGGCCGTGGATGAAAAAGAACCGGCAATGCTGGTACCCATGCTGGTATTGGCCGGTATTTGTATTATCATCGGGGTATTTCCACGTATGTTTATCGCCATGTCATTGATGGCTGTTCCGGTTTCCGGGTTGGGGTATGGCCGCATCCCCATGGAACCTTTTATTCAGATGACGGCAAACATTTCTCTGGCAGCCACACTCTTCTTTATCATTCTTTTGGTGCTAATTGCCCTGCGTACGGTTTTATACCGAGGGAAAACCATTGGAACAGCAGGAACCTGGGGATGTGGTTTTACACAACCCACCCCTAAAATGCAGTATTCGGGTACATCCTACGCGGCCTCGATTCTTGAGTTTTTCAGACCGGCCGCTCCTCTGCAGGAAGATCATCCTGCCATTCATGGCCGGTTCCCCCAAAAGACCCATTACCTCAGTCATGTCGATGACATAGCCGAGCTTCACATGATGCGCGTGGTCGTGAACCCGTTTCTGTGGCTGTTCGACAGGCTTCGCTGGATACAGCACGGGGACATCCATTTGTATATCGGCTATATATTGCTGGCCATTGTGGTTCTTTTATTTTTCGTTTAAATGAGATGAGGTTATGATTCAATCCATTCTACTCTGGGTTCTGGCAATGCTTCTGGCCCCGTTCTTTTCAGCCGTCATCCTCAAGGTGAAAGCTTTTTTCGGTGGGAAAAAGGGACCCCCTCTGCTGATTAACTACTACACTCTGGCAAAATTGTTTAAAAAGGGTTCCGTTTACAGTACCAGCACAACTTTTATCTTCAAACTGGGGCCCATGATATCGTTGGGAGCTGCTGTCACTGTCCTGCTTTTTCTTCCCTTTGCAGGCCAACCACCTGTTTTTTCGTTCAGAGGGGACCTCCTATTCATTTTATACCTGCTTGGTCTGGGCCGTTTTTTCACCATTGCTGCCGCCATGGATACGGCATCGCCATTCGAGGGCATGGGGGCAGCCCGGGAAGCCTATTTCCCGATTATCTGCGAAGCCACGCTGTTCATGATACTGATTCTGTTTTATGTACTCACTGGCGAGCTTAGCCTGGCAGCTTATTTTTCAGGAACCCAGCCTTTTGGCATGTGGCAGATGGCCGGGTCGCCCATGTTGTTTGTGGTAATTGCTTTTTTTATCATTCTTTTAGCTGAAAATTCACGCGTGCCAGTGGATGATCCAGCAACACATTTGGAGTTGACCATGATTCACGAAGTCATGGTGCTGGATCACAGCGGGCCTGACTTGGGATTTATCGAACTGGGGTCCTTCTGCAAACTCTTTTTTTACGCATCCATTGTTGCCAGACTGATTATTCCATTTGAATCAGGCTATATGGCGCTCGATCTTTGTCTGTTTGCTGCATCTCTGCTGATTGTATATATGGCCGTGGGCGTCATGGAATCAGTCATGGCCCGTTACAGGATGGACAGGGTTCCCAAGTTCCTCCTGACCTCCTTCGCTTTGGCCTTTTTTGCAACCGTAATTACACTGGAGTTTTTAAAATGAACATCCCGGTCGACCTGACATTATCACTTGTTCTGCTGTCAGTCCTGTTTTCATTTGGTTCCAGCCGGCTGCCGGGACTTATTAAAGTTATCGCATTTCAGGGCGTGGTTGTATCAATTGTCCCGCTGATCATCGGCCACGATATGACTGCCGGCGGGATCCTGTTTACGCTCGCCACCTTAATGATTCGTGGCATCGTCATCCCTTTCTGCATTTATTTTGCCATTAAAAAAGTCGCTATTCGCAGGGAAGTGGAACCCATCGTCGGCTATCACGCCTCTGTGCTGGCGGGCCTGGGGCTGATAGTGGCTGCCATGGTTGTCAGCCACAGATTCAATGCACCATCCATCAGTGCCAGCGTGTTGCTGCTGCCCACTGCGATTGCACTTCTTGTCGCCGGTATGTTTCTGCTGATGGCACGACGAAATGCCATTGCCATGGTGCTGGGATATATCATGATGGAAAACGGTATCTACCTGGTGGGAACGACCTTTTCTGTGCGAGCCCTTCACATAGTGGAATTCGGTATTCTTCTGGATGTGCTGGCCGGTGTCATGATTATGGCCGTCATCCTTCAGAATATCAAACAGACATTTGACGATGTAGATACTGCCCTGCTCAGAACATTAAAGGAATAGGTGTTTGATTCATGGTTGAATTTGTTTTCCTATCCCCGTTTGTGACCGGCGTGATCGCCTTTTTTATTCCCCGCCACCTGGGACGCCCACTACTGGTCTTTACCGGAGCACTACACCTTGTGCTTTCCGTTTTGGTGTGGCTCCGACAACCCGAACCACTGTTTAAATCCTATTTTGCCGTAACGCCGGAGGGAATGCTCTCGCTGCTGGTTATTTCGCTGCTGTTTTTTTTAATATCCATTTACACCATCGGTTACCTCAAGGTGTCCGATATCAAGTCCGAGCATATTTTTACCGGCTCCATGCTGCTGTTTCTATCCACCATGACCATGGTAACCCTTTCCGACCATATCATGGTCATGTGGATCGCCATTGAAGCAACGACCCTGGCCAGTGCACCATTGATCTACACTCACCGGACTTCCGTCTCTCTCGAGGCCACCTGGAAATATGTGCTGATCTGTTCCGTGGGGATCGCCATGGCGCTCTTGGGATCGGTTCTGATCACAATTTCCATGGATGTTGGCAATGTAGATGCGCCAGTCTCCTTTTCTGCACTTACGGCTGTTGCAACCCGTCTCGATCCCATGTGGTTGAAAGCGGGTTTCGCCTTTATACTAGTAGGGTACGGTACCAAAATGGGCCTGGCGCCCATGCATACCTGGCTGCCCGATGCCCACAGTGAAGCACCCAGCCCGGCATCGGCACTTTTGTCCGGCGTACTGCTCAACTGCGCCTACCTGGGAATATTCAAAACCAATAAAATTATGCTGGCCGCCGGATTAGGCGACTTTTCCGGTCTCATCCTAATGGGATTCGGCTTGATTTCGATTTTGGCGGCAAGCACCTTTATTCTCAAACAGACAGAATACAAACGCCTGCTGGCATATTCAAGCATAGAAAACATGGGTATTATTGCCTTTGGAACGGGTGTTGGCGGGTTGGGTGCCTATGGTGCCATGCTTTGTCTGATTCACCATAGCCTGATCAAATCTTCGCTGTTTCTGACTTCCGGCAACATTCTGCTGGGCTATGGCAGCCGGCTGATTGAAAAGACAGGCAGCCTGGCAAACCGGATGCCGCGGACCTTCGTGGCTTTTTTCGGTGGATTTACCGCAATATCCGGACTTCCACCCTTTGGAATATTTATCGGTGAACTCTTCGTCATCCTTGGCGCTTTTAAGGCCGGTCACTATATAAGCGTCACTGTTTTGGTGGTCAGCCTGTGTGCCATTTTTGCCGGTTTTGCCAACCAGGCAATGAGAATTTCTTTCAATATGTCAGAAGTAACGATCGGCTTGACTGAAAAAGCCAATCTGGTCTGGCCTCAGTATGTGCTGCTATTGACCTCTCTGGTCTTGTGTTTCTGGATCCCGGACACGTTGTACCAGACGATAATGAGCGCGGTGACATCTGTCGAGGGAGGTTTTTGATGAGCACAGCATTTTTGAAAATTTCAAATGGTGTTGCCGTTCCCAGAGAACGGATCCCAGGCCTTACTTTTGATACCTTCCGTCAAGAAGCTTCGGATATTGTGGCTTCAGGAGGAAAGGTCGTTCAGTACTTCGCCTACCAGGATAACGGGTGCATCAAATTGCTTGCGGTACTGCGCAATGATAAGCTGCTGGTGGCCAGCTGCGATGCACCCGAAACTTACCCAGCCATAAGCAGTCAATGCGAGCCATTTCACATGTTTGAACGGGAAATTGCCGAGCAGTTCGGTATCCGGCCCGAGGGCCATCCCTGGCTCAAAATGGTTCGCTATCATCCTAATTATATGGGCAAAACCGATGTCTTTGGTAATAATTACGCAGATGATATTCCTGGAAACTACAACTATTACAGCGTGGAAGGCCCTGAGATCCACGAAGTCGCTGTGGGCCCCGTGCATGCCGGTGTGATCGAACCGGGCCATTTTCGGTTCAACTGTATTGGTGAACGGGTACTGAACCTGGAGATTCACCTGGGATACCAACACCGGGGTATTGAAACACTGATTCCACAGGTGGAGGTCAAACGTCTACCCATGTTGGCCGAAAGCATCGCCGGTGATACCACGGTGGGACACAGTCTCTGTATGGCCCAGGCCATGGAGGCTTTTTCTTCGGTCCAACCGGACAGCGGGGCTCGCATCATCAGGACCATTGCCTTTGAGCTCGAACGGATTCAAAATCATGTGGGGGATCTGGGCGCCTTGAGCGGAGACGTTGCCTTTTTGCCACCCATGAATTACTGCGGCCGCATGCGTGGCGACTTTTTGAATATGGCACTACTGCTTTGCGGCAATCGGTTCAGCAAAGGATTCATTCGTCCGGGCGGCGTGCTTTTCAATATGGACGACGAAATCCGGGATATTTTAATCGAGCGGATCATTGAAATCAAACCGCAGATCAAACATGTGATCGAGCTACTCTTCTCCACATCCAGCGTGCGCTCACGCTTCGAGGATTGTGGCACGGTCAGTAAATCAGATGCTGAAAACCTGGGTTTGGTGGGCCCGGCCGGCCGGGCCTGCGGCATTCCCTACGATGTCAGACGCTG
>JAHEIB010000065.1 GCA_024639645.1 Deltaproteobacteria bacterium | reverse complement strand
TACATATCCTGCGAGGAGACGGAAGCCTGGACAAAAACCGGACCGGGACTTGAACCACCCGCATGTGTTGCCGTTCGGACCACCAGGGTGTGACTCTCGCTTTCAAACGTTTTGCCGTCTACCGTAACCCTGACGGGTCCTATCTTGAAGGTGCCGGTTTTTTTAGGCTGGATAAAATAGGTGTAATCTAGGCCTGAGTTGACCTGGCCGTTGATGATCTCCACACGGCTGGAAGTCCCACCGCTGGTTACAAGAAATGACTCCAGGCCCTGAAGAACGGGCGGATCATCGCTTTTACGGGATCCGGAAACACGAATCTCCATGCGTACAGTGTCTGACAGGCTGGCTTCTAGCCGATCCAGCCGAAGGGTGACTGTCACATCGTCTGCCGCCCATACCGTGAACAGGGGCAGAAAAAGAAAACACAGGATGCCTGGAATTGCTTTTATCATCCTACCAGTCTCTCCCGGAAAAAGAATTTTGACGTTTCTGAGCGGGTGTCATAAACCGCATAAATGCAGATGGATCTTCCTGAACATTATCCAGCATGGCCTCGGCTTTTTGCCTGTCAATACCGGCTGGCGTTTCTCCATTCATGAGATCGGTGGGTGCCTGTTCAGGCATGGATTCACGCGGCTTTAGATCACCGGAAAGGGCGTCTTCCTCTTTCGATTCAGTTGGTTTGTTTTGGGATGACGTATGATTTTCGCGGTTGTTGGGCTGCTCTGACCCTTCATTTTCTGATGTTTGGTCCTCTGTTTTTTGAGAATCTTCTTTTTCCTGGCCATTTTTTTGCGGTTCTTGTTCGGATGCCTTTTCTCCCTGACCCTGCTTGGCGGTTTCTTTACTTTTATCCTGTCCATCTCCTTGGGGTGGTGTGTCGGATGGCGGTGTGCCAGGTTGCGCCTGTTCCTGCTTTTCTTTTTTCAGGGTTCTTAAAGATAATTCGAGATTATAGCGTGCGTCTTCGCTGGAGGGCTTTTCAAAAAGCGCCTGCTTATAATAGCTTGCCGCAGACTTATAGTCTCCCTGCTTGAAGGCGGTGTTTCCCAGATTAAAGGCGGCCTTGAAGCGCATGTCCGTATTTTCTGTTCTTTTCAAGACACTGGAAAAAGCCGCCGATGCCTCCTGATATCGTCCATTCTGAAAGGCGGCACAACCGCGATTGTAGCGAAAACGGATATCTTTGGGATGATCCATGTCATGACGCGCATAGGCTTGTTCTGCCTCAGCATACTCTCCCTGTCGGTAAAGCTCATCCGGTGTATCGGCGGCAGAGGCCGGGGTTAAACAAAACCAGGGGGTGAGACCAAAAACCAAAATAACAGAAAAAAACAAAAAATTTCTTTTGCCCTTGGCACGTCGCTTGTTGTCCAGCAGTTCTTCGAAGATCAGTAACAAAAAGGCCGCTAGAACAAATAAATTAAAATGCTCTTCATAAACCTTGATTTTTCCGCTTTTCAGTGTCTGGGCTTGGGTTTTTCGTTTGATGCCGTCAAAGTATAGGATATCAAGATCCAGGTCTCCGGCCATGGAGCGAACATATCCGCCACCGGTCTCGTTTGCAATATCCTGTAAGGTTTTTTCACCGAGCCTGGACAGTACCAGGTTGCCGCTTTTGTCCTTTTTAAACCCGCCCTGGCCATTTCCGGCCGGTATGGGACCACCCGATGGATCACCCATGCCGAAAACAAAAATTTTAGCCCCCTGGTCTGCCGCTTTTCGGGCGGCTTCCAGGCCGCGATTTTCATTATCCTCGCCATCAGTGATCAATAACATGACCTTGTCGGTTTCGGTCGTGGCATCGAAAGCAGACAACCCTGTTTCAATGGCTGTGCCAAGATCGGTTCCCGGTACCGGGATGCTGCCTGGTTTTAGCACATCTAAAAACATTTCCAGGGCGGCATAGTCGAGGGTGAGGGGGCATTGGACAAAGGCCGTACCGGCAAAAACCGTCAGACCCACCCGGTCGCCTTCAACAACTTTGAGAAAATCGATGATCTCTCTTGTGGCTCGCTCCAGGCGATTGGGCTGCACATCTTCAACCATCATACTCCGGGAAATATCCACGAGCATCATGATGTCCACACCCTTGCGGCTCACTTCTTGATAGTGGCTGCCCCAACGGGGGCCTGCCAGGGCAAAGATCAGGGTGCTCAAGGCAAAAAGAAGCAGCAGGGCCTTTAAAAAGCGTCTGCCTTTGTGGTCTTCGGGGGCAAGTCTCTTCAGGAGGGTTTGCTCGGCAAACCGGACCAGCGCCTGTTGTCTTCTGCGATGCTGAACCAAGAGGACAAAAGCAATCAGCGGTATGATCCAAAGAAAATGCAGAACCCAACTATTTGCAAATGTCATGGGATTGTCCTCAACAGCGTGGTGCGCACGATAATGTCCGCTGCCAGAAAAAGAATGGCCGGTATAAGGAAAAAAGGATAGAGTTCCTTGAAATGGAAGAATTCTTTAACTTTAACCTCGGTTTTCTCCTGTTCATCGATAATGGCATATATTTCCTGCAGGCGATCCGTATCTGCGGCCCTGAAATATTGTCCTTCTCCGATGTTGGCAACTTTCATGAGTGTCTTTTCATCCAGATCGACCTTTTGGCGAACGATCTTTGGTCCAAAAGGCGTCTGAATTGGAAAGGGGGCAGGTTCGACGCCTCCCACCCCGATGGTATATATCTTGATCCCCAGAGCCTGAACCGCGTCTGCGGCATCCGAAGGCGTGAGTCCGTCCGTGGTTTGCCTGCCGTCCGTTAGCAGAATCAGAATCTTTGATTCAGCCTCAAGGTCTTTTAAACGTTTCCCACCCAGGGCGATGGCATCTCCAATGGCTGTTTGATCACCGGCCATACCGATTTTCATCCTTTTGACTAGATCCATCAAAAGGCCCTTATCCAGGGTCAGGGGGGACTGGGTAAATGCCTGGGTACCAAAAATCACCAGGCCGATCCTGTCCATATCCCTTTTCTCGATAAAATCCATGACCACTTTTTTTACCGCAGCCAGGCGGGAGACCGGTTCATCGTCGATGGTAAAATCCAGGGCCCGCATTGAGCCGGACGTATCCAGACACAGGATGATATCAACACCCGGGGAATCAATGTTCCGGGATACATTGTACAATTGGGGACGGGCAGCGGTCAGCACCAGCAGGATGAGACAGCCTGTTCTTAATATCAAAGGGATATGGCCAACCAAGCCATGACCGCCTCCGGAAAGTTTTGCAAGGCTGGCGGCCATGGAACAGGTAATCCCGACTGGCTTGCGTGCAAGACGCCAGGCAAGCCAGGCAAAAACCAATGCCAAGAGGGCCAGCAACATTGGATGTGCCAGGCGGAACATCATGCCTGCCCCTCCTGATGGGATGGCATCTCCTGTAAATCGTTCATCACGGGGCGGGTTTGCTGAATATAGGTTCGGGCCATCAGAATATCTTGATCTTTACGATCCGGTGCCGGGACTAAATCGGAAAACTTGACCAGATCGGCCTGTCTGAGCAATGGCAGAATTCCTTGATCAGAAGGAGCTGTTTTGATCACTCTCGCGATCTCTTCGGTCGTCATTTCCGCCGCCGGGAAACCACGGATGGATTCCATGTATCGGCGTATGGTTTCGGAAAAGATAAAATAAAAGGCCTTCACATCCCCCCGCTCAAACATCCCGCTGGCAATCAGCTTGTCGATTTCCTTGTCGGCCCGCACATGGGGCGGATCTTCCATGGTTGCCTGTATGTCATGAATACGACGTTTTTTGCGCCAGTATATATAACTGCAAGCCATACCGAGCAGTAATATGGCCGCAAAAGCCCAAAACAGATACGATCGCCACCTTGACTGGGTTGAAATGATGTCCTGAATTGGCTTCAGGCTAGCGTCCTCAATTTTTTCACCCAGATTGGATAAAATTGTGATGGCTATGGGGGCTGTTGTCACCTTTTGTTGATTGTTTTGATGGTCAATATAGGTGATACTGAAAGGGCCCAGATCAAAGGATTCCAGCTGATCGACCATAAATCGGATCTTTATTTGATCGGGTTCTGTTTTATGTTCAAGGATTGTCACTGTTTCAAGACCGCCGACGCCGCCGTCCTCAGCTAATCTGGCATTCTCGGGAAGTACATATTTCAATGTAACCCATAGCAGGTCACCGATCCTGGCAGTATTTGTCTCGATGGATGCGGAAAGCGTTGGCACGAGGTCTGTTTCCGCTGTTCCAGACCACACCGGCCCGGATCCCAGAAAAATAAAGACAAGCGCCCAAAGTAGCAGCAGTCCGTTTCGATAATAGATAGGTTTTACTGAAAACAGATTCACCGACGCTTTTTCCTTTTATCAAACAATCGCACCAGGGGTTCAGAAACCGAGCCGTCGGTTTGAATGTCCACCAGGTCCACCCCAGTTTTCCGGAGCAGGTTGGAGAGGCGTGACTGGTGGGATTGCCGATGGAGACGCCATTTTTTCCTCAAGGCGCTGCTGTGAGTATTCAGCAGCACCACCTGGTTCGTTTCAGGATCGGTCAGATAGGCCAGACCCACATCCGGCAGGTTTTTTTCCGAAGGATCTGATAAGCGGATCACGGACAGATCATGTTTTTGTGAAGCAATGCTGAATGGAAGCTCAAAGCCCGTGTCCATGCAATCGGATATGAGAAAAACAATGGCATGACGTTTTACCACACGGTTCAGATAATCAAGGGCACCTTTGATATCGGTTCCGAGATCAGATGGCTCATAAGTAAAGATCTCTTTTATGAGAGTCCAGACATGAGCGGTGCCTTTTTTGGGTGGAATATATTTTTCCACCTTGGAGCTGAACAGAATGGCACCTACTTTGTCGTTGGTTCGAATGGCGAGAAATGCCAGCATGCCTGCCACTTCAGCCAGCAAGTCACGTTTGAACTTCTTTTTTGTTCCGAAGGACTGAGATCCTGATAAATCAAGTATTAACATCACAGTTAGTTCGCGTTCTTCATGAAAAACCTTAATATAAGGATGCCCGAACCGGGCTGAAACATTCCAGTCTATGGTGCGAACATCGTCACCGGGCTGGTACTCTCGAACTTCGGTAAACTCCAGGCCCTGGCCTTTGAATGCACTTTCATACTGCCCGGCAAAGAGATCATTGGCAAGATGACGGGTTTTGAAATGAAAGCCTTGAATTTTTTTCAGTAAGTCATTGGACAGCATGCTAACTATATTACCTCATCCATTAACCTTTTAGGCGTTTAGGCTATGGATTGCTATTTGCTTACTGCTTACCGCTTATAGCTACCCAAACCTCAGACCCTTTAACCCTGCATACGTGTTTATTGTGTTCGTTGTGTTTGTTGAGTTGCCTACGGCAACCGGTATACTGCTCTCAACACGCTTCTGTTTCGTCAACCCAATGAACGCAAGAAACTCAACAATCTCAATGAACGCTTTTCCCCGCAAGCTTTTATAGCCCCTTGAACCCTTCGGTTCAAGTTAGGGGACCTCGATCCGCTCCAGCAGTTCATTGATGATATGGTCTGTGGTGCGCCCTTCTGCTTCTGCCTCATAGCTTAAAATAATGCGGTGCCTGAACACTTCCGGTGCCATGGATTTGATATCCTGGGGGGTCACGTAACCCCGCCCGTTCAAAAATGCCTGGGCTCGTGCGGCAACTTCAAGCCAGATGGACGCCCTGGGCGATGCGCCGTAGCTGACCATGGGTCCGATATCCAGACCGAATTCATCCGGTTTTCTGGTGGCCTGTGTCAGCCGCACAATATAGTCCACCAGCTTATCTTCCATATGAATTTCGTGCAGGGTTTCCCGGGCAGATTTGAGGGCCGAGACACTCACGACACCGGTGGCATCGTTGTGGACATCTTGGCGAATGCGTTTGATTATTTCTTTTTCTTCCTCTGCCGTGGGGTAATCCACTTTAATTTTCATCATAAAACGGTCAATCTGAGCCTCGGGCAGGGGATACGTCCCTTCCTGCTCGATGGGGTTCTGGGTGGCCATCACCAGGAAGGGATCATCTAGTTTGAAGGTTTTGTCCCGAATCGTGACCTGGTGTTCCTGCATGGCTTCAAGTAAGGCGCTCTGTACTTTGGCGGGGGCACGGTTGATCTCATCAGCTAAAATAATATTGTTAAATATCGGTCCTTTACTTACTTCAAATGTGCCGTTGTCCGGTCTGTAAATCTGGGTTCCGATAATATCCGCCGGCAGGAGATCCGGTGTAAATTGGATACGTTTAAAAGAGGTGTCGACGGCCTGGGCCATGGCCTTGACCGCTGTGGTCTTGGCGAGACCCGGAAGGCCTTCAAGTAACAGATGGCCTTTGCAGAGCAGACCGATGAGCATGCGGCTTATGAGCCCTGTCTGGCCAACAATGACCTTTTCGACTTCAGCGACTATCTGTCTGATAGAAACGCTTTCTTTTTCAACCTGATGGGTTATTTCCTTAATGTCCATACAAACAGTTTCTCCTTGTAGGCGAATAAAATTTTGTGATCTGTTTCCAAGTGTTTCCAAGCGTTGTCAAAGAACAATTTAAAACATGATTTGATCTGGTCAAGAGCGGACAATTCTGTTTATAGCAACACTTTTGTCATTGAAGCGCCTCGCAGCAATTGAAGAGTACCCTGCAGCAAGCTGCAGGGAATGCGATCGCTATTTACGTTCAAAGAAAACGCCCGCGCTGTTGGGCTTCAAATCATAGTCAATCCGTAAATAAGTGAGCTGTTTTTCCTTGTGAGCCAGCATCAAAAATTTTGAAAGAGCCAATGTCAATAAGTTCATATTTTATATTATATTAGTAGGTTAAATATCTTCTATTTATTAATACATTAAACATTACTTAATTATAAAAAAAATAAATAGTAATTTAATAAAAAAATTAATATACGATCTTGACAAAATTAAATTAATTTTTATTCTATTCTCATAAATAAATTAAACCAAATGGGAATCGCAGCTGGTGTTCAATGACTGCCTGTTGAAAAACGCATAACAAGGAGGGTTGTACTATGATTTATCGGAGAATGTTTGGAATACCGAATTGGAACGTAAGGAGTCCTTTCAGTGAGTTGGAACGCATGCGCCGACAGATGGGCGATCTGCTCGAGAGGGTATATGAAAATGCTTTGCCGGGTCTTCATGCAGGTGTTTTTCCCACCATCAATCTGACCGAAGACCCAGAAATGTACTATCTTCGAGCAGAACTTCCCGGTATTTCCGCAGGAGATCTGGATGTCCAGGCCACCGGAAACAAGATGTCGCTTTCGGGAGAACGCAAAATTCCGTCAGAGAAAGGTGACGTTCAATATCATCGCAGAGAGAGAGAGGCGGGCAAATTTTCTCGCGTGATAAACCTGCCTGGTGATATCGATCCGGAAGGTGTGAAAGCATCACTGGCTGATGGGATTTTAGAAGTTAGGGTACCCAAGGCCGAAAAAGCAAAACCCCGTCAGATTACGATAGCTTAAATGTGAAACCATGTATTATAGAAAGGAGAAATCCTCATGACAGACGCCGAAGCCAAAGAACTAAAAGTGAGAGAAAAACAAGAATTGGCCGCTCCGGGTGAGCAGACCAGACCCGGTGCGGTATATACTCCTGATGTCGACATATTTGAATCGGACACTGAGATCACCCTGCTGGCAGACATGCCGGGTGTGAAAACTGAAAAATTGAACATTGATTTGCGTGATGATGTTCTTACCTTGACCGGTGAGGCCGGGTCCGATGGAGAAAGCTCAGAAGTGCCCGTTGTGATCGAGTATGGTGTCGGAAAATTTTACCGCCAGTTTACGCTGTCGGAGGTCATTGACCAGGCCAAAATAATGGCAGAATTGAAAGATGGTGTATTGCGATTGACCCTGCCCAAGGTCGAGAAAGCAGCACCGCGAAAAATAACTGTTTCAGCAGGATAAATCTTTGATGACCGGACACACTCTCGGAAGGACCGTGTCCGGTCATCGATCAAGTATTTCCAACAACCGATCCCTGACAGTTTTTGCAGACCGACCCGGCGTGTTGCAGAGAATTACGTAAGCATACCGTGTGGTTTCGTCTTGACCGATGAATCCGACCCGGGTACTGATATTTTTTAGTGTGCCGGTCTTGTAAAAGTCAGTTCCGTCCTGTCTGAGAAGTCTGTAGTGTGGTTTGAATTTCAAGAGGATCTGGTGCAGATTTTTGGCAGTGATGCGGTTTTTTCTAGAGATCCCTGAACCTTCCGTGATCTGCAGCCCATCCATAGTGAGTTCCTTTCTGGCATATTCCCTGGCTGCCGCGACACCTTTGAGCAATGTTCCTGGTGGGCCGAACTGAGCGATACCTGATTCAAGCAGTATCTGGTTGGCCATAAAATTGTTGGAGTAGGCCATCATTTTTTCTACTACCTGCGCCAAGGTGAAGGGGGAGTGATGGCGAAGAATCAGATGGTCTGTTGGATCAATTTGGCCAGGCAATACCTGGCCGGCTATATTGAAACCAGCCTGCTCAAAAAAGTATTTAAACAGGTGGCCGGCATACAAAACAATCTCATCCCTCTGATGACTTAGGGTGATTCGCCCCTGGGACAGACCTGTTTTTTTTATATGCCCAAGGGTTATGGGTAATAAAGGTGTTTGGGGCTCGGCACTGATGAGTTGCTTGTTACTGGTTTTGAAATTTACGGTGTTGAAATTTACACACAATGCACCATTGGGCGAATCATAGGGTTCTGAGGTGTCGGTGACACCGGGAATCACCACGGCTCTATCGAAGTAGAATGGATCGACGATGACATTGAACAACATCTGATGGCTGGCTTTCAAGAGAGCATAAAGTGAAGCTGCCATGTCTACAATTACTTCAGAAATCAAAAGCGGATCGCCGTAGCCCTTGATTTTAAGATTCGATTGTTCATTCAAATAAAATTCAGTCCGGAAGCGGTAGTCCTTCTTCAGGAAGTGAAAAGCTGTGAGGGCCGTCAGAAGTTTCAGCGTCGAAGCTGGCGTCATCAGGGCATTGGTGTTGTGCGAAAAGCATATGCGATTGTCCGGATCTGAAACGATCACCGCGTCACCGGGCCCCACCAGATTCTGCAAGCTTTTAAAATCAATGGCCTGGGCAGGCTTAAACCCCATAAGGAAAAAGCACAACAGTCCAACCACCAGACACATATGTTTTCTTCGATAGATGTTCATAGCAGTTTCTCAATAACATTGGGCAACAGCTCTGGATTCCCTCCTTCGAGGGAATGACAACCATTTGGTCCATTTCGTCATTCCCGCAAGGGCGGGAACCCAGTAAGGTACCACTAAACAATACTCGCCAGGATTCATGAAATGCCCGGGCTTGTCCGAGTTTTTCACAAACCTGATGGGCTCAGGCGCAAGGCATTTCAGTCTGAAGCCGTAGTGTGCTAATGCGAAGACTGAATAACACGGCAGTGGAGCCGATCAGGGAAGCCCGAAGGGTGAATCCTGGCAAATAAAATCGATCATTATTCCACTTAATAAATAGTATTTGCCAGGATTCATGAAATACCTGAACTCATCCGGGTATTTCACAAACCGGATCGGCTCTGCTGCAAGGCATTTCAGTCTGAAGCCATAGTTTGCTATTGCGAAGACTGAATAACACGGCAGTGGAGCCGATCAGGGAAGCCCGAAGGGTGAATCCTGGCAATTAAAATCGATCATAATTCCACTTAATAAATAGTATTTGCCAGGATTCATGAAATACCCGGATTGGGGCTTTCGATCATAATCGTCACCGGTCCGTCGTTAATCAGTGAGACTGCCATCATGGTCCTAAAACGTCCGGTTTTGACATGGATGCCCATGTCCCTCACAAGCCCTGCAAAGGATTTGTATAAGTGATCGGCATCCTCGGGCCGGGCAGCCTGGATAAAAGAGGGGCGTCTCCCTTTGCTGCAGTCCCCCAGCAGTGTGAATTGGGACACCACCAGCATACTGCCACCGGTTTCCAGAAGAGAACGGTTCATTTTGCCTTCATCATCTTCAAAAATTCTAAGATGCGAAATCTTTTGGGCGAGGTATTTGACATCCTTGTGGGTATCGCCTTTTGCCACCCCAAGCAATACCAGCAAACCATGGCCGATTTGAGCAACAATCTCATCCGCGACAGATACATGGCTCTCTTTGACTCTTTGAACGACTGCGCGCATATTCTGTGTACCGAATGCTTTAAGAGTTTAATTAAATTAATGGGGAAAAGTGATTTTATATTTCATTAGCACAAAGGGTTCGAGGGTGATAAAAGGGTTCGAGGGTAACTGACTACGATGAGCGGGCAGCAGCATCCCAGCTTCCAAGCCTTCTAGCGTCCAAGCATACAAGGGTCCGAGGGTGATACAAGGGTTGGAGGGTTCGCCATCAGCTATAAGATGTCAGTTTCTTACGGTTTATAGCTAGCCAATAACTTGAGATCTTACCCTCCAACCCTCAGACCCTCCTATCCTTCGGTCTTCAGCCTATCAACGCAATCCTCATATCCATAACATTGGTTCTGGTGGGACCAGTAATAAAGAGATCCCCCAGTTCTTGAAAAAAGTGGTATGAATCGTTGTCATCCAGATAGACGGTTGCATCGAGTCCTTTGGTCCTGGCGCGCGCCAGGGTGGTGTTGTCTATGATGGCGCCGGCTGCGTCTGTGGGGCCGTCTGTGCCGTCCGTTCCGGCGCATAGATATACCATCGGACTCACGTTTTCAAGCGCAATGGCAGATACCAGGGCAAACTCCTGGTTTCTGCCGCCTTTGCCTTTCCCCTTCAGGGTTACTGTGGTTTCACCCCCTGAAAGAAGGCATGCCGGTGAAGCGGCTGGATGCCCGGACTGGGCCACTTCCTTAAGAATGGTGGCATGAAAATGGGCGGCATCCCTGGTTTCGCCTGTCATCAGGGAGGTGAGCATCACCGTGTTGTAACCCAGAGATTCAGCGTAAAGCCTTGCGGCATCCAGTGCCTGAAAATTATTTCCGATAATGACGTGCTCTGTATCATCGAAGGCAGGGTGCCCGGGTTTGGGGGTTTCTTTGATTTTTTTTTGGGCACCATCAGCAAAATGTCTGTTGATGGCTTTGGGCAGTTTTTCAGTGATGCGATATCTGGAAAGGATATTTATACAATCCTGGAATGTGCTGGGATCGGGAACCGTAGGTCCCGATGCAATTACATCCAGATCATCGCCTACAACGTCAGATAAAATCAATGAAACCACTCTGGCCGGGTGAGCGGATAGGGCCAACTGCCCTCCCTTGATGCTGGACAGATGTTTGCGGACGGTGTTGATTTCATGGATGGTGGCACCGCAGGACAGGAGCACCTGGATGGTTTTCTGTTTGTCGGTCAGGGACAGACCTGGAGCGGGGGAGGGCAGCAGGGCGGAACCGCCGCCGGATATCAGGCAGATAACAAGATCATTTTCACCTGCCATTGCCATGTGCTTGCGTATTCTTTCGGCACCCTCCTGACCGTTCTTATCCGGTACGGGATGACCGGCCTCCACCAGTGAAATGTGGGAAAGATCTACAGCATGGCCATACTTGACCACCACCAGTCCCCCTGTGATCCGGTCTGCCAGGATTTCTTCCAGCGCTGCCGCCATAACCCCCGAGGCTTTGCCGGCACCGACAACCCAAAGCGCGTTTATCTGTGAAAGGTCAAATGTTTTACCGCCGACAATGAGTTGCCCATGATTCAGACTGACGTGTCGTCTAACGGCCGCAATCGGATCCACCGCTTCAAGACCGGCATGGAAGATATCGATGGCGTCCTTTCTCATTTTTTTCAATAATGACTGGGGCATATACCTAGCTAATATTCATTGGTGAAGATGATCCCAGGTGAAAACGTTCATTGAGTTGATGTACTGCAGTGCGTTGATATCTGTATTTTCTTTGCCAAGGACAACACAATAAACACAATGAACACAAGAATCCATAAATAGGGTCCGAGGGTGATACAAGGGTTAGAGGATAGCTGACAGTTATAAGCGGACAGCAGCATCCCAGCCTCCAAGCATCATAGCGTCCCAGCATACAAGAGGTCAAGCAGTTGAGAGAATTGTTATCAAAGACGTTATTTTAGCTGTAAGCTGTAAGCACTAAGCTGCTTATGGCTTACAGCTTATAGCTTAATTAAAAAAATCGATAATCGCCTTCATAAATACAGGTAGATCGTCCGGTGTTCGACTGGTTATGAGGTTGCCGTCCACCACGACACCCTGATCAACCCAGTTGGCGCCCGCATGCACCAGGTCGTCTTTGATGGCAAAGAAAGAAGTTACCTTTTTCCCTTGCAGGATGTCTGCCGAGGCGAGCATCCAGCCGGCATGGCAGATGGCCGCCACCAGCTTATTTGCCTGGTGCATCTCCTTTGTAAGGTTCACCATAGCCGGATGCCTGCGCATCATGTCAGGAGCGTATCCACCTGGAATGATAAGGCCATCGAAATCAGTGGCTGTGACATCTTGAGCGCTGACATCCGCCTTACACTCGGTGGCAGGTTTCCCTGTAAAAACATCCGTTCTTCCGGAACCCACCACCGTAACTTCCGCACCTTCTTCCTTTAATCGGTAATAGGGATACCAGAACTCGAATACATTGAACATATCTTCTATCAGTATGGCAATTTTTTTATTTTCCAGCATTGCAATTCTCCTTTCAGGCTTATAAAACAGCATAAAATTCCGAAATTATATACAAAAAGAAGGATAATATGGCGACCGCTGGATAATCCCTGCTCGACTGTGAAAAACTCGTTCTAAAGTGACTGTAATGCCGAACAGGTCCAAAATTTAAAGACAATTTTTAATTTGAATGGTTGGATTTCGATCCGTATGAAAATTATCATGCTGTTCGGCATAACATTCACTAAAGAACTCAGACAGTTTCACAGCCGCTCAGGAATCACCCATCAGTCTTAGAGTTATTCCTTTATTTGGTATATAGGCCCGTAAAAATTTTATACTATGTATGATTGTCTTTGATGTCAATGATCTGCTATAAGACTGATAGGGTCCGAGGGTTCGAGGGTGGCTTAACGCACTTAACCAACTGCACCTAACAGCCTACAGTCTGAACCGCTAAAATGCTAATGGGGGTTTGAAGGGGCAAAGGTTCAAGTGAAATATAAAATAACATATTAAACCTAAAGAATATTTATCATATGAAAGAATTGACGCGACTCATAAAGGACTATGCCCGATGCCAGGGTGCCTGTGCCGTGGGAATTGCAACAACGGAGACACTTTCTGGGGGACCGCCGTCTACACACATAGCAGATGTGTTGCCCGGTGCACGAGCGGCCATCAGTTTTGCATTTCCCCTCAACCAGGAATTGATTGCCCCATTTCTGATGAAAAAGGACCGGCGTTCCCATGAAAAGGATAACATCGACACCAATGGCCTGGTAGGCGGATTGTCCCTGCAACTGTCCAAATGGCTGGATCAGAAAGGCTATCCTTCTATACCCCAGGCTCCCAACGACGTGTATCGTCAAGATTCTCCCGGCGGGGTATTGGATATGGTTCCCGAAATTTCGCACCGCTACCTGGCCGTACGGTCTGGTATCGGTCATTTTGGCTTGTCCGGTAATGTCATAACCCAAGAGCACGGGGCTGCCGTGATCCTGGGGTGTGTGATTACTTCGGCAGCGCTTGTGCCCACAGAACCTCTCCCCGAGACGGAAAATTACTGTGATGAATGTCAACTCTGCATGGCGTCGTGCGCCAGCGGTCTGATGTCTTCTGACCAAACAACGGTTGTCAGCATGGGAGAGAAGACATTTTCCTATTCCAAACGACGTAGTTATCTGCGCTGTGAATATGTGTGCGGCGGTTTTACCGGTCTTCACCCAAAAGGCAAGTGGTCTACATGGTCACCCGGCAGATTTGTAATTCCAGAAAAAGATAAAGACTTTCTTCCTGCCGTCATTCAGGGGGTGAAAGCATACGCGCAAAGACCTGAAATGGAAGGTGGGTATCACCACAGTCTCATGCCGGGCACCAAGTTATGGCTGACATGTGGTAACTGTCAGCTCATATGTCATCCCGAAAAGGCTGTGCGAAAGGAACGCTATGACATGCTCAAACAAAGCGGTGTCGTGTTGCAGGAGCGAGACGGCTCCCTCACGGCAGTCTCACCGCAAGATGCTGACGCCCATATTGCAGGCCTGGACCCATTCACCCGTTCACTGTACGTGGATGTCGATGACGCTTAAAGCAACTTTCCGGATACAGCGAACAGGAATGATTGCAATAGATCCATCCCAAATTGAACCGAACTAGCGAGCGCATTCCCCGTAGGTTCTGTCGTTCGGCAGTGCTTGGCATGCTGCGAGGTTTTTCAATAAAAGCGATGAAGTCGCGCCCCATAACTTTGCAAAGCGAATTTATTTCCATAAAATCTTAGGTGTCTTTCTTTCCGGCAAGCGATAATATCTGGTCTTGGGGTGCCCGATCATCATGGGGTAGTAAAAGGGAACATTGTCAGTCATACCCAACATCTCCCTGATAGGTGCATGTGATCGCATGGCGCCGTACAGCAATCCCGCCCAGCAGGTGCCCAGTCCGAAAGGAGGCGCTGCAAGCTCCAGGTAGGAAAGCGCCAAGGTCACATCCACCAGCCCGTTGCTGGCTTCCTTGGGTGCAGATGCGAGGATCAATCCGGGCGCGCTTCGCAAGACTGCATCAAAACCCATGTCCCAGGCTCCGGCGATGATGGGCATATAGGGTGCATACGCAGGTTGCGGGTCTTTTTCCAATATTCCTTTTACCCAGTCGATGACCATGCCGGCTATATCATGGATTTGCTTCTTGTCTGAAAAAACGGTCCACGTTACCAGTTGGGAATTGCTAGCCGTGGGGGCATAGCGACCGATTTCGATTAGTTGTTTCAGGGTGCCCTTTTCAACGGGCTTATCTTTAAAAGAGCGGATCGATCTGCGGGAACGGAGAAATTGAATCGCCTGGTCCGCGTCAATGGAAAGCGCCTTCTTCAGCGGCACACAGTTTTCCAATGGTATTTCCTTGTGACTCAGCGCGCCATGGGGACAGACCGCTACACAGTGCCCACATCTCAGGCAGAATTCGTCACCGCCCGGAACAATCTTGGGGCCTTCTTTGTTTTCTAGTTTGATGATTGCCATGGGGCAATCAGCCGCGCAAATGCCATCTTTTTTACATTTTTCATTGTCTACGATCAGTAAGGTCATGTTTTCCTCCAAAATAATTATTTTATAAGCCAGAACGCTTTTTCCGATGTTAACCCTCTGTAACGTTTAAGCTCAACTTTGGGTTTTAGTATATCACTTAGATCCTGGGACTCTTGAAACCTATATCCCTTTTTTAAATCAGTAGCTTAGTAGATAATTCCTAAAGCATTATTTGATTTTTGGTTGAGCGTGATTCACCAGCGGAGATAACCCGTATGGCGGGTTTGCTCCGAACAGGGCACTTGTTTTCACAGATTCCGCAACCGGTGCAGCGTGTCAAATCCACCTGGGGCAGTTTGACTTGCAGACGTTTTTTTCCGGGACCCTGGACCCAGTCTTCAAAAAAATAAATGGCCTTTGGTGATGTGGGGCAGTGCTCTTCACAAACAATGCAGGGACCGTTTCCAGACCAGGGGAGGCATCTTCCCCGATCAAAATGGGCTGATCCGATGCGAATGGGTGTTTCAACTTTGTGCGTGGTGGAGATCTCCTGGATCGCCTGGGTCGGACAGATCGAACCACACAGGGTACATGTGTGCTCGCAGTA
>JAHEIB010000214.1 GCA_024639645.1 Deltaproteobacteria bacterium | reverse complement strand
TTTGCTCTGGGGCTGCATGTACCAGGAACATTTAACAAGGTCATCGATACGGAAGTGTGTCTGCTGCACCCGCCCTTGGGGAACGATATTCTGGCAACTATCAGGCAGGGCATCCGACGTTCTGGACTGCCACCGTATGGGCTGAAAAGCCATATGGGTTACTGGCGATTCGTCATGCTCAGACATTCAGCTTTCTATGACCATTGGATGGTCAATATTGTTACCAGCTACGAAAACACCAAAGCCATGGCGTCTTTGGCCCGCCAATTGATGGAAAGATATCCTGAGGTTGTTTCGGTTGTCAATAATATTACCGCCAGGAAATCAAGTGTCGCCATCGGAGAATCCGAAGTGCTGGTCGCCGGAGAATCTTTTCTCAAAGAAAGGATCGGATCTTTTGAATTCATCATTTCTGCGAACTCATTTTTTCAAACCAACAGCGTGGGCGCACAGACGCTCTATGACAAGACCAGGGAGTATGCGGAACTGCAGGGGCACGAGACGGTTCTTGATTTATATAGTGGTACCGGGACGATTGCCATTTATCTGGCAGCGTCGGCCAGACATATTGTTGGCATTGAACAGGTTGAATCTGCCGTGAGAAATGCAGAAAAAAATTGTCGGATAAACCATGTATCCAATTGCCGTTTTGTCCATGGAGACATAAAGGATGAACTTCCGCGACTCACAGAAAAACCCCAGGTTGTGATAATCGACCCCCCCAGGGCCGGCATGCACAAGGACGTGATTCAGCAGGTTCTCAGACTGGCACCAGAGCGGATTGTCTATGTCTCCTGCAACCCGGCCTCTCTGGCAAGAGATGTCTCCCTTCTATCGGAAGCTTATGACTTGCTGGAAGCACAGCCGGTGGACATGTTTCCACATACCTATCATATCGAAACGATAGCAAAGTTGGTTAGAAAACTGTAGGTTTTTAGGCTGTTAGACTGTTAGACTGTAAGCTGCTAAAAGCCTAATAGTCTAACAGCCTACAGCCTAAATCTTCATCGTGTACTGGAAACCACCGTCGACAGCACATCCTGTATTTTATCCAGCAATGTGCATCCGGCGATACAGCGAGGAAAGATGCCATAGCGATGGCAGTTTTTGCAGGGGCTTTGGACGAGGTGACCGACTTCAAAGTCGAATATTTTGGTATATTTATTATACATATAAAGGAACTCCGCGATTTTATAAAATATGGCGTTAACGCTCTATTTTATGCCACAAATTTTGTCTGATTAGGGCTCTTTGACTGATAGGCTATAGGCGGTTACAGTCTATAGCCGTTGGTTTATCGCTTATCCTCGCATCTTTGCATGCTGGAACACCCGGAAACTTGGGATGCTGCAGATCACCATATAGCTGTCAGCCACCCTCAACCCCTTGTATCACCCTTGAACCCTCGGACCCTATTTTCTATACTTACTGTATTCTACCATTTTGGCCAGGGTTTTAACGGCACGTTCCGGAGTTGTGTAGAAAATACCTTTGAATGAACAGTTTTCAACCAAATAGGTGGTGCGGTCCATGGCATCTGTCAATAGTGAAACACCGATCACGGGTTTCTGGTAGGTCTCCATGAGTCTGGCGATTTTTTCCACGTACCGTTTTTCAAATGTCGCTTGCGCTTCTTTAATACTGTCTAAAAATGCAGGTTCGTACATGGGATCCGTTTGCCTGACGGCGTCGACATAGAGTCCGGCCAGGTGCTTACGCCCCATAATCCCAAGATTAATTACGGCATCACAGCCATCCCACTTTAAGAGCTCTTCGATAATTGTCAACGGCAGCGTGTCGTTGTGCTCCCCAACGAGATCGATGGGGTTTGACCGACTCCAGAAGGGTGGCAGTAAGGTATCGACCTTCTGGATCATGCCGGGAGAAAGGTCCGGAACGTCTATATGATGTTCGTTGCAAAGATCGGCGGTAACCACGCCCCAGCCGCCTCCCAGGGTCATGATGCCGGCCCGGTTACCTTTGGGCAGGGGCAGGGAAGAGAAGGCCGCAGCCAGATCCAGCAGGTCCATGGACTGCTCCACTTTGACAATTCCCGCCTGCTTGCAAACCGAGTTGAAAATTCTTGTATCCGTACGCAACGCCCCGGTATGGCTGGCTGCCGCCTTGATGCCGGCTTGGCTTTGTCCGCCTTTCATCAGGATAATCGGTTTTATTTTTCCCAGACGTTTGGCGGTTTCATAGAAGCGACGGCCATTTTTGACGCTCTCGATATAGATCATAACGGTTTTTGTCAGCGCATCCGCTTCAAACGCTTCCAGAAAGTCTTCGATGGTGGTCATGGCTTCATTGCCCGAACCACAGAATCCACGAATACCGATCCCCTGATGCTCGGCAAAGGCCAAAAACTGGGTGCCCATGTTTCCGGATTGGGATATGAGAGCGGTGGAGCCCGGTCTGGGTTGTACGGGCAGGCTGGTGCAGTTGAGAGCGACATGTGGATTGCAGATCCCCATGGTGTTGGGGCCCAGTATCTGGATGCCGGCCTCCTGCGCCGATGCAACCAGATCTTTTTCGCGTTTTTTCCCCTCGCTACCGGTTTCGGAAAATCCGGATGTTATCAGAAGCATGTGCCGGATGCCTTTTTCCTTTAATTGCGGGATCAGACGTATCACATGTTCAGCCGGTATGGTGACAATGGCAAGATCGACCGGGTCGTGAATATCAGAAAGGGATTTATAGGCCTCTTCGCCCACAATTTTCCCTCCTTTGGGATTGACAAGGTAAAGCTTTCCCCCATATCCGCCGCTCTTGGTATTTGCCACCAGCATATGACCCCATTTGCCCATGCTGGAGGAGGCACCGATGAAAGCGATGGATTTGGGATAAAAGAAGGGTCTCAGGGCATCGGGCTGGAATAAACGGCGCGGCGCGGTAATTTCTTTCTGTTTTCTGTCCACAACCACCAGTGCGTCGACAGCCAACAGTTTTCCCGTGGGAATTGTGATGAGGGGGTTGATATCCACCTCGACTACTTCGGGATGATCTTCCACGAGTTGACTCAAGCCAGTGAGAACTTGAATGAGTTGCCTTCTGTCAACTTTTGTTTCGCCTCGGAAATTGCCGAGCAAGGCGGATGATCTGATTTCATGGATCATCTCCTGGGCGTCATCGGGGGACAGGGGTGCGAGTCGGAAGGTCACATCGGAGATAGCTTCGGTTAAAATGCCACCGGCACCAAACATGATGACCGGTCCGAATTGTTCATCATGGGAAAGACCGGCTATCCACTCTCGTTTGCCCTGGATATGAGGCTGGACAAGAAATCCTTCCAGGTCATTCCCGGCATTTTGCTGTATGCTTTCGGCGGCTGACTGGACCCCTGTTTTGGTTTTCAGGTGCGTATGCACCAGACCGCGTTCGGTCTTGTGCGTCAATTTGGACCCCAGCCCCTTCAAAACGACAGGGAACCCGATTTCCAGGGCCGCAGCCACTGCGTCTTCTTTGGTTGCGGCGACAGTTTCCTGGACAACCGGGATACCATAGGCATGGAGCACCTGTTTGGATTCGTGTTCCGAGAGAGCCGTTTTCCCGGAATCTATCGTCTTTTTAAGAATGGATTTTATATCCAATTTATCTAAATTCCTTTGCAGAGACTTTTTAAAAGATGAACATCGAACATCGAACGTCCAACGTCGAATGAAAAAAATATTATTAGCTCATAGCTGATAGGCGATAGGTGATAGCTGTTATCTGATCAAGCCCTATGCGCTATCAGCTATGCGCTAATTCCTGTTTCTTCATTTATACCCATTCAAAATTCGATGTTGGACGTTCGATGTTCGACGTTCATATTTTAAATAAACAGGGCTCTCTGCCGTTGTCATTCGATCAAAATCTTTGCCGGTCTTTTAAGACTATTTTGCAGAAAAAGCAAGGGAGGAAAAAAGGTAAAAGGTGTGACACGATAAATCATGTGGATCATTTCAAGAAGAGCTGATCCACATAAAGGGTTCGAGCGGACCCTTGAACCCTTTCATTACCATCCAGCCGGGTAGGATGCTGGGTATTCATTCAGAAAATAAAGCTCAAGATCACGAAGCGTGATGTTCTGTGTCGCACCGCCGGTACCCTGGGTAAATCCGAACAGGACACGCAGCAGGTCCATATGATCAGCGGCGCCGAGTTTCAGAGAGTTTCCCCGATTAATGGTTTTTTCAATGGTTGGCAGGCTGGCTGAAAAATCTGCTCTCACATCCTCGAACTGGGCAAGCTCGGCTGCCGAACAGGTGGCGCAGTCGATCCAGATTTTTACCTGGTAATCATAGAATCCATCATCCATCCCATCTTCCGCCTGGATAAGGGGGCGTATCAGTTCCATGCGAAACCTGTGCATGGAGCCATCCTCAAGCCAGTTGGGGCTGGAACCCGTAACTTGGTGATATCCGTCATAGCCGTTGCCGCTATTGCTGTTCAGGGCGTTTTGAGGTGTTCGGGGGGTGCCGGTGTTGCCAGCACCATGGCGGTTGTCGTCATACGAGGCCGCCCCTGTTCCACAATCAAAGGCGGCAATCGTATCAGCAGACCAGTCCGTGGTTCCAATGGTCGAGGCTGGTATTCCCAATGGTCCGGCATCCAAGGGATCTGCCTGCAGGGGGTAATAAGCTTGCAGGTCACCATAGTCGGTTTCACCGCCTGTCAGACGTTGCCTGTAATCATTCTGTATATCTGCGAGGGTCCTGGCGACATCGTAATACCGCAGGTCCGAGCCCTTGGCGTCGACTTCAAAATTTCGAGATCCATTGCCGCCGCTGGAGTTCAGAAAAAGATTCTCTGTAATTAATCCAAGGGCGGACATGTCTCCCGTCCAGACAAGGTTTTCCGCAAGCAGTGAGACAGCGCTTTCATTGCCCGAGAAAACTCTCAATTGATCCGTTGCGTCATCCCAT
>JAHEIB010000213.1 GCA_024639645.1 Deltaproteobacteria bacterium | reverse complement strand
AATAAGGAGAATTTATGGATTTTTTATTTAAAGAAGAGCAGAGAGAGCTAAAAGAAAAGGTGATTTCGCTTTGCAAGGAAAAGCTGGCACCCCTTGAGGAAAAGGTTGGCGAGAGTAAGGTAATGTCTCGTGAGATTGCTGACGTTCTGGCTGAATCGGGTTTGTTCAAACTTTTTGTTCCCGCCAAGTACGGCAATACAACAAAAATGCCTTCACTGGTTTCGGTTTGTCTGGTTCGGGAAGAACTGGCTCGTCGTTGCCCGAATGCCGAACTCATTTTTGTTATGCAGGGTTTGGGCAGCTATCCGATTGTGCTGAGCGGCAGCGAGGAGCTACAGGCCAAATACTGCCCGCTTATTGCCAGCGGTGAAAAGATTTTTACCATCTGCCTGACAGAGCCTAATGCTGGTTCGGATGTGGGCGCCATTGAAACAACGGCCGTAGAGGAGAAGGATCTATGGGTTCTCAATGGGCAAAAGATTTTTACATCCCTGGCACCGGATGCAGATATTTATACCGTGTTTGCCAAGACAGACCCGGACAAGGGCACCCGTGGAATTTCAGCGTTTGTTGTTGAAAAGGGATGGGAGGGGTTTGATCCTGGCAAACGCATGGATCTGATGGCGGCCCACCCCATTGGAGCGCCGGTATTCAAGGACTGTAGCGTGCCAAAGAAAAATCTTGTCGGAGAACTGAATGCAGGCTTCAAGGTTTCCATGCGGAATCTTGATTTTTTTAGATCCACGGTGGGGGCTGCCGCAGTCGGCATGGCACAGGCTGCCTTGGATGAAGCCGTTTCATATGCAAAGGGTCGATTCCAGTTTGGAAAAAGCATTGCCGAGTTCCAGAGCATTCAGTTTAAACTGGCGGATATGGCCACCGAGCTGACGGCTTCCAGGGCGCTGGTATTTCGGGCTGCCTATATAAAAGATCAGGGGGTCGAGCGGATCACGCTGGAGTCATCCATGGCCAAACTTTATGCCACAGAAGCCGCTTGGCGCATCATCGATGAGGCCTTACAGATCCACGGTGGATATGGTGTAATTAAGGGGCAGCACGTGGAAAGATTGTACCGTGAAATCCGGGCCCTGCGGGTCTATGAGGGCACTTCCGAAATTCAAAGACTGGTCATTGGTAATATGCTCCTGAAAGCCTAGAAGCTATCTCAAACAAGAGGATGATAAAGTCTATGTCTGAAATCACATACGAGAAAAAAGATCACATTGCTTTGGTCACCATCAACCGCCCGGATGTTCACAACTCCATGGATCCGTCAGCCGAAAAGGAGATGGCCGCAGTCTGGCTCGATTTTCGTGAAGACGATGACCTTTGGGTAGCGATTTTGACCGGGGCAGGTGAGAAAGCGTTTTGCACCGGTGGTGATTTGAAAGCGTATCTTCCCGCCCGGATGGCAGGAGAAGCCAAAGCCAATTACTATCCCAGGGCTGAAAACTTTGGCGGGTTGCCACGCACAGATGTTTTCAAACCGATCATCGCAGCTGTCAACGGTTTTGCCATTGCCGGTGGACTCGAGCTGGTTCTGTGCTGTGACATGCGCATCGCCGTCGAGTCTGCCCGATTTGGTCTGGCCGAGGTTAAGTGGGGGATTATGCCAGGGGCCGGTGGAACCATACGCCTGCCACGCAATATCCCCTATGCGGTGGCTATGGAAATGCTGTTGACGGGTGAAACCATCGATGCCCAGAAAGCACTCAACTTTGGTTTGATCAATCGTATTGTTTCCAGTCAGGAATTGATGGACGAGACGATGCAGATGGCCGAGAAATTGTGTCGTGTTGGACCGGTGGCCATGCGTGCCATAAAGGAGTCTGTCCTGAGGAGTATGGCATTGCAACAGGGTCTCGATTTTGAAGCTTTCCTTTTTGATTCCCTCAAAAACACCGATGACAGCCGGGAAGGTGTCAGGGCTTTCTCAGAAAGAAGAAAACCCATTTACAAAGGAAAATGATATGCGTGCTGAAAATGCATTTCCAACGCTTTTATCGCCGATTCGGATTGGTGACGTTGAACTGAAAAATAGAATTGTCCAGGCCCCCATATCCAACCACATGAGCACCGGGGCCTATATACCACGAGAGGAGGCGTTCAACCTCGCGCGGGCCAGGGGCGGAACCGGCTTGATTATTATCGGTGCTACTTATGTGCATCCCTCCGGCAGCAGCGGCGAAGATCTGGACCTGTACAGCGATGACAATATTGAGGCCTTCAAACGCTACAACCAAAAAGTACATCAAACCGGTGCCAAGTCCTCGATTCAGCTTTATCATCTCGGACGGTATGCCACGGGCGCCCGGGGCCTACAGCCCGTGGCCCCCTCCGCGGTGGCATGGCCACCGGAGAATGTTACCCCCAAAGCTTTGAGTGTGGATGAAATAAAAGAGTTGGTGGACGCCTGGGGCCAGGCAGCCCGACGTGCTAAAACAGCCGGATTCGACATGATCGAAATTCATCATGCCCATGGTTATCTGACATCCCAATTCATGTCACTGCATGCCAATAAACGTGATGACGATTATGGCGGCAGTTTTGAAAACCGCTTTCGTTTTTTAAAACAAGTTGTGCAATCCTGCCAAAATGCGGTCGGCGACCATTTTCCCATCCATGTGCGCTTATCCAATGCTGAATATGTGGATGAGGGTCTAACCATAGAAGACCAGGTCAAAAGTTCTCTGATGCTTGAAAAACTGGGCATCGCCTTTATCAGTGTCTCCTCCGGATTGTCGCCCTGTTGGGGCCACACCCGGACCCTGCCGAGCATGGTTCACGAATGTGGATTAAATGTTGCCGATGCCGCCAAAATCAAAGAAGCACTTTCAATTCCGGTAATGGTGACCGGTCGTTTGAGTGATGCCTATCTGTCAGAGGAGGTACTGGCCTCCGGCCAGGCAGATTTGATCGGCATGGCCAGAGGTCTGATCTGCGATCCGGACTATGTGAACAAGCTTTCCGAGGGGCGGGTGGCTGAAATTCGGCCCTGCATTTCCTGCAACAACTGCCATAATCGCGAGCTTACGGATCGAAGCACGCGCTGTCTTTACAACGTGGAAGCAGGGCGAGAGGGTGACCTGAAAATAACGGCCGCACAAAAGAATAAGAAAGTCATGATTGCAGGTGGCGGACCGGCTGGGATGGAGGCTGCTCGTGTGGCCAAACTCAGGGGACATGATGTTATCCTGTTTGAAAAAAGTGATCGCTTGGGCGGGCGACTCCAACTGGCATCCATTGCGCCCCACAAGGATGAATACGCGACAGCAGTGGCTTTTTGCGCACGTGAAATGGATCGCTTAGAGGTTGACGTTCGTTTAAACTCGGTCCTGACCATGGATGTGGTGACAGCAGAAAAACCAGATACAGTGATCGTTGCCGTCGGTGCAAAAATAGAGCTTCCTACCCTCGACGGTCTTGAGCCCCATCGTGCGCTGGTAGCCGAAGAGGTCTTGGCCGGGAATATCCGAGTGGGCCAAAAAGTGATGGTTATCGGCTGTGGGCCGGTGGGTGCCGAGACAGCCCATTTTCTGGCTGCCCAGGGTAAAGAGGTCTTTATCGTTGAAATGATGCCGCAAATTTTACCGGATATGCTACCCGATTTTAAATGGTTTCTATTTGAGGATTTCGCCAAATACAACGTGGATACCCTCTGTGACACACTTGTGACGGGCATTTCGGGAACAACGGTAACCTTAAAATCACCCGAGGGTGAAAAGACGGTAGCGAATGTGGACTCGGTGGTTTTTGCCGTCGGTGGGAGGCCAAACACGGCGCTGGCTGATGAATTGGCCGATACCGGCGTAAAGGTGATAAGCGTCGGGGATGCCAAAGGACCCCGGGACGGTGTCAACGCCTTCTACGATGGGTACATGGCAGCGTATGATCTTTAACCCTATCTATGCAAAATTGCGGGAGGATAACCATGGCGTTTGATGCAAGACAGGCCATCGTTACGGGTGGTGCCACCGGCATCGGCAAAGCCGTTGCAAAGCAACTGGTGGACAGCGGTGCAACGGTGTTTATTGGTGATATTGATACGGCCAAAGCGGAAGAAACCGCTGCTGAGATCGAGCCTACGGGTCAGCGCTGCCGTGCCTATCCACTTGACTTGGGAGACATGGACAGCATCGATGCCTTTATCACCAGCTTGAAGCCGGCTTCCGAAAAGGTGGACATTCTGGTCAACTGTGCCGGTATCGCTGCTCCGGAAGAATTTTTTGAACTTACCCCCCAGCAGTGGGATCGTATCATGGATATCAATTTGAAAGGGACTTTCTTTTTGAGCCAGAAAATCTCCAAGGGCATGTCCGAAGCCAAATACGGCCGTATCGTGAACCTCTCATCGGCGTCGGCTTTTACGCCCTCAACGCGCCCCATGGTCAGCTACGATGTTTCCAAGGCGGCGCTGGTCATGCTGACCAAGGTGATGGCCCTCAAGCTGGCACCTTACGGGGTTACTGTCAATTCAGTGGCCCCTGGACCGGTGGTGACAGACCTGCTGCGGCAGTTTTTTGATGATCCCAACACACTCGAAAAAGGTGTTGAAGGCATCCCCATTGGCCGGCTGGCCCAACCAGAGGATGTGGTTGAAGCCATATTGTTTTTTTGTTCAGAGCGTTCGGGATACATCACCGGTACAACCTTACCTGTGGAAGGCGGCAACCTGTTGGTCAAACACATTGTCTATGGCGTTGAATGACCATCCGTTATGAAAAGCAATAGAGGATCGTGATGCTCAAGCAAATGACGTTGTATACAATTCCCACGCAAACGGATGGGGAAGAATTCAAGGTTAAGTGCTAACGGATTTGTCAAGCTTGAGATTCCTGCCAACTGTCAAAAGAAAACGGATAAGAAAGGACTGGAGGTACACGCATGATTAAACGAATCGGTATTTATT